>CAZQRX010000088.1:0-8945 GCA_964595845.1 uncultured Occallatibacter sp.
GGAAGAGCTTGAGCGTGACCATGCGCTCGCGCTTGTAGATGGTCCACTCGCCGACAATGTCGCGGGCGGCGTTGTTGCAGCCGAACCAGATGGCGGCGACAACCATGAGGAAATGAATGATGGGCAGCTTCTCGGAGATTTCGTCGAAGTGGCTGGCGCGAAGGGGGTAGTTGACCAGCGCGACGAGCACGGCGAAGAGCGGCGCCTGCAAAAGCAGAATGGCGGTCTGGGCCTTGTCCTGGAGGCGGACGATGACGTTGCGCTTGACCAGGGCGAGCCATTGGCCGAGGCCGAACTGGCGTTGCGGCTTCTCTCCGCCGGGTTTGTCGGCGCTGGCCTGTTGCTTGCCGCTGCGGTTGGCGACGAACTCCTGGCGATAGCGGGAGGCCATGTAGCGCTGACGCCAGGTGTCGGTGCGGTTGGCTTCGGGAACGGTATTCATGCCGGAGAAGAGCATCTCCGGGTTCAGTTCCTGCGTCTTGATGGGCGCGCCGGTGGTGGGCGGATTGAAGAACTGGATCGAATCCGGATAAGCCGGGCCGAAGAAGACCACCGCGCCGGGCTTCTCACCGCGGTCGCGAGAGACCATCAGCAGGTCGTCGAATTGCTTGTAGACTTTGAGGCTGGGCTGGTGGATGGTGGTGAGGATGGTCTTGCCGGTCTTGGAGAGCTCCTTCAGCAGATCGATGACCGACTCGGCGTCGTAAGAGGACAGGCCGCTGGTGGGCTCGTCGAGGAAGAGGACCGGAGTGTCGGTGATGAGCTCCAGGGCGATGTTGACGCGCTTGCGCTGGCCGCCGCTGAGGGTCTTTTTTTCCGGCGAGCCGATCACGGTGTCGATCTTGTCGGGGATGCCCAGGTTGTAGAGCACCTTCTGGGCGCGGGTATCGATCTCGGCGTCGGTCAGGTCGGTGCGCAGGCGGGCGGAGAAGTAGAGCGCCTGGCGGACGGTCAACTGGGGATGGACGATGTCGTCCTGGGGCACGTAGCCCATCATGTGCCGGTAGAGGTCGTAGAAGTCGTAAAGGTTCTGGCCGCGGAAGAGCACGGTTCCCTGTACCGGGCGGGTGTAGCCGTTGAGGGCTTTGAGCAGGGTGGTCTTGCCGGCGCCGGCCGGACCCATCAGCGCCACCAGCTCGTACGGGAAAACGGTGAGGGAGACGGCGTCCAGCAGGCGCTTGCCGTTGGGGGCGTTAACGACAATGTCCTTGGCCTCGATGGTGACCTTGCCGTTGTAGTCGCGCTGCGCCAGCTCGCCGTTCTCCAGCAACTGGAAGCGGACGCTGCCCAGGCCGATCTCCTGGCCTGCCTTGGCCAGCACCCTGCCGGTGACGCGGATGCCATTCAGATAAGTTCCGTTGCGGGAGCCGAGATCCTCGACCAGAATGCCCGACGGGGTGCGGGTGAGGCGGGCGTGACGCCAACTGACCATGGGCAGATCGAGGGGAATCTCGCACTTGGGGTCGCGCCCAACCTCCATCGTCTCGCCGCGGAAGGAGACGGTCTGGAAGGATGCCTCGCCGATTTCGACCTTGGTTTCCAGATCGAGAAGCTGCGCGGCCGATATCTTGTAGGAGCCGAGGTAGACCTCGTCGGAGGTCTCCAGAATGGAGCGCTGGATGCGGTTGCTCAGCTCGTTGATGGCGGTTCCGTTGCTGGAGTTGCGGTCCTCGATGAAGTACTTGCCGTTCTCTTCGTAGATGACGGCGTGATTCCAACTGACGATGGGCAGATCGACCTGTATGTCGGAATCGGGGGAGCGTCCGATGGTGATCGTGCGGCCGCCGGTGCTGGCCAGCGGGCGGACGAATCTGCCGGAATCAAGAGGAGATGAGGAGGCGACGGGCCAGGGCATCGGCACAGAGCCGCCCAGCGTCACTTTGTTTCCTTGCTGCACCTTGACCGGCACGCCGGGCGCGATCTTGGCCCCATTCACAAACGTGCCGTTTTTCGAGCCCACGTCTTCCAGCAGGAAGCCATCGGCACGTTGCGTGAGGCGGCAGTGGTGGGAGGAAACGGCTGCTTCCGGCACCACCAGATCGCAGTCGCTGCCCCGTCCGATTAACCATTCGGTCTTCGGTCTGAAATCATCTTTTGACATAAAAAGTTATTCCGGATTGCTCACACTGTAGCACGAGAGCGGGGTGGAATGAAAACTACAATGCAAAAATGGACAAAAAAGCCAACTTTACACAAATAAATGGAAGGCAGCCGGGGGCGTGGTATTCTGTCGCCAGCAAATATTCGACTTCAGGCAGAGTGTGAACGATGAAGACCTGTCCCGTCTGCGATACCGACTATCCCGACCAGCACAACACCTGTCCCACCGATGGGGCGGTGCTGATTGTCTCCCACGAGCTGGCGGCGGGCTCGCTGGTGCGCGGCAAATACCGCATCACGCGCAAGCTGGGCCAGGGCGGCATGGGCGTGGTCTACCAGGCGGAGCACATTCTGCTGGGCGGACAGGTGGCGCTCAAGTTCCTCACTACCGATTTGGGCAAGGACCCCAAATTCATCAAGCGCTTCCGCCAGGAGGCGCGCGCCGCCTACAAGCTGCGCCATCCCAATATTGTCGAAGTCTCCGACCTGGACCAGGCCGAGGACGGCAGCCTCTTCATCGCGATGGAGTTTGTGGAAGGCCTCAGCCTGCGGGCTGTACTGGATCAGGCGCCCAATGGGCTGGAGATTCCCCGCGCCCTCAATCTGGTGCGCGGCATTGCCGCCGGACTGGCCGCGGCTCACGCCCAGGAGATCGTCCATCGCGATATCAAGCCGGAGAATATCCTGCTGGCTGCGACGCGGGATGGGCAGGAGCTGCCCAAGGTTCTCGATTTCGGTATCGCCGCCATGACCGCCGAGAACGCGACCCGGATGAGTATCACGCATGGAATGATGCTGACGCCCAACTACGCGGCCCCCGAGCAGTGGGAAGAGATGCCCGCCTCCGAGATGGATGGCCGGACGGACACCTATGCGCTGGGCTGCGTCTTCTATGAGATGCTCACCGGGCGCACGCCCTTTCATGCGCACACCACCTCGGGCTGGATGAAGCAGCACATGGAGGAGACACCCAGGCCACCCAGCGAGTTGCGGCCGGAGCTGGCCGATTGGCCGGGACTGGATGAGTTGACGTTGCGGATGCTGGCCAAAAACCGCGACGACCGCCCCCAGGACGCTGAACTGCTCAGCCTGCTTGACGACTTGCTGTGTGGCGGCGGCCAGGAGCGGCCTGAGCCGGCGAGCGAGACCGATCGGGAGCACCCAATGACGGTCATCGAAGGGGAGTGGCAGCGGCCGGCGACCGTTCCAACACCGCTTCCCACATCACATTCAACATCGCTTCCGAAACCGCATTCAACATCGCTTCCGAAACCACATTCAACATCGCTTCCGAAACCGATTCCTACGCCGATTCCGGCATCGATTCCGCCCGCTCTACCGCAGCAGTATACGACCCCTTTACCGCAGCAGTATCAGACTCCGGTTCCTCAGCAATATCCAACCCCGCTACCACAGCAGTATCAGACTCCGGTTTCTCAGCAATATCCAACACCGCTACCGCAGCAGTATCCGACACCGTATCCGCAGGCTCCTCCGCAGCAGTATATACAGGTTCCATCACAACCGGGTTCTCCACAACCGAAGCCTACCGTGATGCAGTTTTTAGAACGGACATGGGGCTTTATTGCCACGTTAGTGGTGGCCATTGTCGTAGGCCTGGTGCAAGTTTATGCGCCGCAACTGCTGCATTTTGGGTCAGCGCCGGCGCCTCAGACCGCGCCGCAGACGGTGCAGACACAGCCGGCTTTCGCGCACAACCCTGATACGCCCCCGGCGCAATCATCGCAGGGGGCGAATGCTAATAGCGCATCCGCGGTGGAGTCCAATGCGGCGGCGGAAAAGCCGGCGAGCCCTCCGGCAGGGAAGCCCGCGCAAACGAATGTGCCTCCGCCAGCAGCCCAGAAGCCGGAACCGAGCCCCGCGCCGCCGGTTGCGCCGCCCACCGCGCAAAAGCCGAGTGGCGCGGAGTTGGAGCAGCAGGCTGCTTCGCTCTATAAGTCCAACCGCTTCTCCGAGGCGGCCACACTCTTCGATCAGGCCTGTTCGGCGGGCAGCCGGGAGGCTTGCGACAATCTCGGCGTGATGTACGCCAGCGGCAAAGGAGTGGCCCAGGACGATGCGCGCGCGGCGGCTCTCTATGCCACGGCCTGCAATGCCGGCAATGCTTTGGGCTGCAACAACCTCGGCAACATCTACGCCAGCGGCCGCGGCGTGAGCAAGGACAATGCCGAAGCGGCATCTCTCTACACCAAGGCCTGCGCGAGCGGCAATGCGATCGGTTGCAGCAATATCGGGAACTATTATCGTCTGGGCATCGGCGTCGAAAAGGATTCGGCCAAGGCCCGGCAATTCCTCACCAAGGGCTGCAAAATGGGCAACCAGTGGGGCTGCGACCGGCTGAAAGAGATTCAATAGCAGGGGAATGCGGATAATTTATAGCTATATCATCGGCTGGGATGTAGGATTAAGTTCTTCCTGAACCGGGGGGTCGATTCACGAAGGTCGGGGTCACAGGTCAGGAATCAGAAACGAGATGGAACCGGCAAAGGAGAAGAAGATGCTGAAAACCTGTGCATGGATCGCGGTTGGGTTGTTGGGAAGCGCTTTGGCGGGAGCCGCCTGGGCCGAGGAGCCGTCTCTCTACGGAAAGCAAGGGGTCAGCCCGCAGGCGGTGATGCAGGGATCGCTGGGCAGTTGCTACTTTCACGCTTCGATTGCCGCGCTGGCCAAGGTGTCGCCTGATACCTTGCGCGGGGCCATCAGCCCGAATCCCGGCGGAGGCTACCAGGTTCACTTCTTCAGCGGCCCTGATGAGGTGGTCTTTCCCGAGGACGTGGAGTTTGGCCGGGTGCACGGCTACGACCGCTCCGAGGGCACCTGGGTCGCGGTGCTGATGCGAGCCTACGCTCAGCGCGCCCTGCGCCAGAGCCTGGTTCATGCCATTGATAAATCGGATTACATCCCCGTCTATGTCAAGCCGGTCGCCCTGGCGCTGCTCGATCAGTCCGGCCTGCTGCTGGTGGGCTATGACCGCGCCATCCGCTCCGTGGTGCAGCAGGATGGGGTGATCGACAAGGCTCAACTCAAAGTGAAGCTGGCGACGCAGTTGAGCGCCCTGAGCATTCCAGCGGCCGAGGCGCAGATGCTGGACGGTTTTCTGGAAGAACGGGGATTCTTCGACACGGTGGCGCAGACCGTGGAGCAGAACGGCGAGGTCTTCGGCGCCTACAAGAGCCTGGGGCAGGGTGGAGTACCGGTGCGGGTCTTCGAGGCATTCCTGGGCAGGGGTATGTCGGGCTTGGTGGCCGACAAGAAGCTGACCATCGAACAACTGCGGCAACTGAAATCGGGCCGGCTGGCGATGGTGGCCGGAAGCTGGGGCACCGCGTCAGCCGAGGGCTACAGCAACGCGGTTTGGTGGGTTCCGGGGCACGCCTACACGGTGATGGGCTTCGATGAAGCCGCGCAGACCGTTACACTGCGCAATCCCTGGGGCACGAAACCTGATCCGGATGGGGTCTTCACGCTCCCTCTGGCAACCTTCCTCGATGCGTACGAGTCTTACACCTACGCCCAATAAGCAACGCAGCAGGCCGGCGCGGAGAAGCATATTTCAGGAAGGCCTGATACAAAGCGGTGGGTTGGGACTCGCGGATTCCCAGGTCCGAAAATCCGGACCTGGGGCACCCAATCATTTACTCGCCGGACCTGCGCCACCCGCGAACGGGGCACAGCTTCCCATGGCTCATGGTGATTCTTCGGAGCCGATGACGGGTCACTTGCCGTTCTGCGAAACCAAGGGGGGCAAGCTTTTCTTGAGAGGGGATTGAAATGAGATGTTTGCGAAAGAACTTTATCTTCCTGGCCATTCTCGTTTTCGCAACCAGCGTTTTGGCGGGTCCACAAGCCACCGCACAAGTAAACGACCTCATCGACGCTGCTCATAAGGGTGATTTATCTCGTATCCGCGCCCTTCTTGCCGCCGGGGCAGATGTCAACTCCAAGACGGAAGACCGTGGTGCGACGGCTCTGACGTATGCGTCGAGTGCTGGGCAAGTGGAGGTGGTGAGGGCGCTTATTGATGCTGGGGCCACTTTGAACGCGAAAGAAAACAACGGCATGACGGCTTAGATGTGGGCATCGTTTGCCGGACGTGCAGAGGTGGTACGTGTGCTCATCGATGCTGGGGCCACTTTGAACGCCAAAGACGATCATGGCAGTACGGCTTTGACTCTCGCTTCGGAATCTGGGCACAAAGATGTGGTGCAGCTCCTCACAAGTGCGGGGGCTATCGATTGTGCAAAATCTGCCGCCGTACGACAGAATGGTTCTGGTTCAAGAGTTGTGGTGACAGTTGAAGGAAAGATGTCTGAAGCATTTGGACTTTCGGATTCTGGATTCTCCGCGGCAGAATTCCAGCTTCAGTTGACTAATTGGGGCGGGAAGACCTGTTCGCCATGCGATAAGGACATATGTGATCTTGTTATTAATGCGAAGACCCACCTCCCTCCTGGTTTTGCCGACGGTCCATCCGTCAATCTTGGCTTATGCAAGTCGTATATTGTGCAGGGTATCGTTTCTAAAGGTGTCGGTAGCATTGCTAATGACGCCATCACAGCTGTCACAATCAAATGTAAATGAAGACCTATCTCCGGTATTGACCTCGCCGCAATCCGTCGGACAATGATTATCGGCAGCTGGCCCGCTCATCAACCCCGAAGAATCACCATGAGTCCTGGAAAGCTGCGGCGGGTGGCGCGGGTTCAGGGGAAAGGAAACTGGGTGCCGCAGGTCCCGCCTATAGGACCTGGGAACGGCCATCTTCTCCCGCCCGCTCTCAATTCACCCAAAAACTGCCCGCGTCCTCTCCGATTTGGCCAAAAAAATACAAAACTAGCTCTGTTTCGATGCAAAGGTATTCTTGCGCGTTTGGTACTCAAATTGCGCTTTAATAGGTGACCCAGGTCTCGCTTTTGAGACCGGGGAAACGACGAACCGCTTGCCCACGCCGAGTTAAGCCGCTCTCCGGCTCTTCGGCCCTGCGCGGTGGGTTGCTTTCATGGCGTGGCGCAAGAGCAGATTCACCTTGGTCTGATAGCCGCGCCCATAACTCTTCAGCCAATCGATTACATCGCCGTCCAGCCTCATCGTGACGGGGCGCTTGATGGGACGGTAAAACCGTCCAACATCCGCTCCGGTCCAGTCAAGAACCTCGGGCATCTCGCTGAAATCGATCGTAGCGTCTGTTTTGGCGGCGATGGCGGCGATCTCCCTGTTGCGCGCGGTGTCGAGCTTCTTCATAGATCCTCTTTTCCTGAGCGGATGCGCTGCGCGCCGAGATCAGGCGAATAGTTTCGCTTCCATTCTCTTCCCGCCATGTGTACACAATGAACAAAATCGCACCCGGTGCAATTTCTCCCAGTGCGTTATAACGGTCTTCCGCGCCGTCATGCAATACATCCTTGCGAGAAAGTATCCACTCGTCCTCAAAGACAAGCGAGGCAGTGTCAAAGCCGATACCGTGCTTGCGAAGGTTCTCCCGGTTTTTCGCCGGATCCCAATCGAATCGGCTCATCTTCGCGCCTGTTTCCAGTGTGGATCATGTACGTACAATTGTCAATATATCATCTGTACTCGGCACCGTGCGCCCCAGGTCTCGATTCTGAAACCTGGGGCAACAACGCTAATGAGCGGGTGCGGGCACAGGAGCCGCTGCCGGCGCCAGCAGATCATCGGGCAGAAACGCTCCCGTTTGTTCATCTTGCACCAGCCCGATCACTCCATCGGGCGTTGCAATCGGCGAACCGAAGACCGCCGCGTCCACCGGTTCGCTCAGGTGGATGCCCTTGCCCTCGCGGCGCGCCTTCATCTGCAACGCTTCAACCGAAGGCTTTCTGGTCACCGCATCCTCGCGCAGGCGAAAGATAACTATCTGATCCCAAGCGTCTTGCGCGACAACGGCCGCGGTAGCCGAGGCCAGTCCCGCGGAGGCGCCCACTACTCCCGGCGCAGCCGCGGGCTGAGGTTGCAGCGTCAGCACGGCCAGCGAAGTGGGTGAGGCGCGCCGCATCACCTGAATCTTGCCGTGGCCGCCGCCGGCCACCGCGATCAGATTGTCGCCCTCGGGCGTGCCGCGCAAATCCACCGTGAAATCCTTCGCGCTAAGCCGCATAGGGTCGCCCAGTCCCACGGGCCGAAGCAGAATCTCCTGGCTATTCTTCTCCAGTTTGGCCGCTCCCGATTGCACCGCGCCAAGAAACTCCGTATCGTACTTCCACGGCGCCAGCGCCTCGGCCGTGGTCACGACTGCGCCCGAGCCGGCGCGAAAGCCCAACGCCACGGAAACCACCGGAGAACTGGCATCTTTTTGCGCCAGCGTATAACTCGATTCCACCGCAAAGAGATTCGCCGGGGCATTGGTCTCCAGGTCGCGAATCCACTGCGGCTGCGTGCCGGGAAGGAGCTTGTCCGCCACGGCGGTGGCCTGCAAGCCGATATCGATGTACCCGAGGGCGCTCAGCACCAGACTGCGCTGGAAATCCGAGACGCTAAGCTGCACAGGAACATCCTGGCCAAGAGAGATCTCCACGCTGGGATGCTGGGTGTGCAGCGCCAGCTTCTCGACCATGGTGAGGCGCACGTCCGCCACCATCTCGCCCTCGATGCGCACACTCTGCTTTTCGATCATCCGGCGCAGCGGCTCGACGGTGCGCAGATCGCGAAACAGAACTGTGATGTAAAGCGGGGGCAAGGCGGTCGCCACGCCCTTCTTGAGCACGATCTCCTGGTTCAAAGGCGCGGCGAAGACCGGCATCCCATTCAGATGAATCGAGCAAAGCCGGACGCTCTCCATGGTCACCGACTGCGCGGAGGTCAGATTGAGG
>CAZQRX010000089.1:0-2906 GCA_964595845.1 uncultured Occallatibacter sp.
CAGGTGAGCGAATACGTGGAGCGCGGCCGCGAGGTTGTGGATCGCGGGCGGGCGCAGTGGGAAGAGTTTGTGGAGCGCGGCAAGAGCCTGGTCTCCGAACAGACCGGCCGTGTGACCGCGGCGGTTGACGCCGGACGCCAGGCTTACAAGGCGCCTGTCATTCCCGACGAACCTACCGAGCTATAACCTTTTCCCTGGCGCCTTCCAGCCCGGATTCCGGGCAGGCCCAGGGGCCTTCGATCCTTTGCGCGGTGTCTGCGTTTGAGCGGCCGGTTGGCGCTCAGGCGCAGGCTCCTGAGACTACGCTCCGGCTGGGGTTGCGGAGCGCGGAAGAGAACTAAACCGATCACGCGGATCGGCTGCACGAGGTCACTTCGATGCCAAAACTGGACCATGAAACCATCCTGCTGGCCTTCGCTGTTGTCACGGGGCTGGCTATGCTGCTGCAGACGATCATGCTGCTGGCAATCACCGTCGCCGTGCGCAAGGCGGCTAACTCCCTTCGGGAAGAGACCGAGAATCTGCGCACCTCAGTCATGCCTGTTCTCTACGACACGCGGGATCTTTTGGCCAATACGCAGATCGTCATGACCAGCGCGCAGGAGTTCGTTTCGAGCGCGCAGGCGGTTCTTAACCGTATGTCGCCCAAGATCGAGGCGGCTACCGGCGATCTGGCGGATATTGCGCTAGGGCTGCGTATCCAAACCGCGCAGGTGCAATCCACGGCCATGGAGATTCTCGATAAGGTGCGGAAGCAGGGCAACCGGCTGGATTTGATGTGCACCGATCTTTTGGACACCATGGATCGCGCCGGGGGCTTTGTCGCTAACGCGGTCAGCGCGCCGGTGCGGCAGGTCTCGAGGATGCTGGGGACGGTCAAGGCCGTCGTTGAATCACTGCGTTCGCCGGTAGTGCGGCGGTAAAGCATGGAGTCAGGCCACTCGCGCCAGCCGGCCACCGGCTGGCGGTGGCACGCTTCGTCTATTGATATGCGTTTCCACTGCTCACTGAGGCATTCTCGGAGCTTGCGCACGAGTTATCTTGCGCCGATCGGGCCGGAAGATCCGGCACTATTCTCTCACTGAAATATGAATGCATAAGGCATGGCGCAACGGAGCCTACTGGGCGGGCTGTGGCTTTTGCGCGCGCCGGGAACACTTTGCACCTCTCCGGTGTCTACAACAGTACAGTGGTTCCGAATGGGAGTTGCGGAGTGCCTGGGTCCCCAGCGACAGGCCTTCGTCGCTGGGGCACAGTGCCTCGAGCCCCGCTCCCCGCGCCAGCTTGACGCTCAAGCGCGCGCGGGTAGCGGCCAGCCCGCCGCCTGAAAGGTCTTCCGACTCCCGGCTGGCGCGGCTGAATGCGTTCTTCGGGAGGCACGCCATGTTCGAAGACTCCACCTTTGAATCCACAGGAAGAATCCACACCCGCAGCCGCCGCTGGATGATCGCGGTCTTCCTCATCAACACGTCCATCCTGCTGGCGCTGATTCTGATTCCGCTGATCTACCCCGAGGCGCTGCCGCGGCCGTTCACCACATTTCTGATGGAAGCGCCCTTGCTACAGCCGCAACAACCGCCCCAAAAACCGACCGCGCAGACGGCCCGGCCCACCACCGAGATTCCGAACGGAGTGATCTCTGCGCCGCCCCGAATTCCGACAGGCATTTTCGTTCCTGCCGGTCCCGAACCGAAGTTGGAAGTCGGCGTCGTAAGTTTGGGGCCGGCATCCGAAGTTCCCGGAGGACTACCGTTTGGCAAGCCGGCAGCGACGGTCGTTCGTCCCGAGTCCAGGGCTCCGATTCGCGTCTCCACCTTAGTGGAGGAAGGGCTGCTGATCCGCAAGACGGTTCCGGTCTATCCGGCGATTGCCAAGGCGGCCGGAATTCAGGGCACGGTCCGGCTGGCGGCTACCATCTCCAGGAACGGGACAATCGAGAATCTGCGCGTCATCGGCGGCCCGGCGATGCTGCAACAGGCCGCGCTGGACGCCGTGAAAACCTGGCTCTATCGCCCCTACCTGCTCGACGGCCAGCCGGTCGAGGTGGAGACCACAGTCGATGTGATCTTCACGCTGAGCCGGTAACACGCGTGCCGGATGCTTATGATCCCAGGTATCAGAATCGAGACCTGGGCACCCGGTGCTTCTCAGACTCAGTGACTATCCGGTCGCGCCTCATTGAGCCCGGCGAAGATCACGCCATATTTGCCGCTGGCGGCCGAAAAGCGCAGGCCTTTCACGGCTTCCACGCAGATTTCCGCCGGAGTCGGCTGCGTCTTCAGTATTTCCATCACCTCGGCAATGAACTGATCCAGGGGCATGGCGCGCGGGTCGTCGGCGCCGTTCATCAGGTGCGTAGCCACATAGGGTGGGATGAGTTCGAGAACCTCAATCGGCGTAGCCCTGAGCTGGTAGCGAAGCGACTCGGTGTAGGAGTGAATCGCCGCCTTTGTGGCGCAATAGGTAGGCGTCAGCGCCAGCGGAAGAAACGCCAGGCCGGACGAGACGTTGACGATGGCCGCGCGTGGTTGCTTCTGGAGGTGTGGAAGCAGCGCCGCCGTAAGGCGAATCGGCCCGAGCAGGTTGGTGGTGACAATGGCCTCCGCGTCGGCCAGATCGGCTTGCTGGGCGAGCAGGTTTTCCGGCCTCATGATGCCCGCGTTGTTGATGAGCACATTCAGCGCGGGAAACTCGGCGGCCACTTGGGCGGCAAAGGCGCGAATCGCGGCAGGGTCTTCGATGTCGAGGGTAAGCGACTTCATGCCGGGGTTGGCGGCTGCGGTTTCATCGAGCGCCTGCCTGCGCCGCCCGGCGACGACGACCTGGTTGCCGAGCGCGTGCAGTTCCTGCGCCAGTCCGCGGCCAATGCCGGAGCCGCCGCCGGTGATGAGAATGGTGTTGCCGGT
>CAZQRX010000089.1:3006-8662 GCA_964595845.1 uncultured Occallatibacter sp.
GATGATGCCCGCGCATCGCTCGAGCGCGGCGAAGGCCGCCCGATCACGCCGGAATCCATGCGGAAGCTTTCCGCCGAAGTGCGAGAGCGCGGACGGGCGCGGCTGATGGCGGAATTGGCCCACGCAGGCTGATGGCTCAATTGCTTGCGTGCAGGATCACGCCGCAGCCGCAGCCTTTTTCGGACGAATGGACATCAAAGCCTGACGCTCTGCAACGTGATCACTGTAGTCCAGTACGAGCTGAATCTCAGGGCGTTTTCCACGATGCATTTCGTTATAAACATCAATATCAGTCTTGAGTTGGAAATTGTCGCCCACAATCTGCTCGCGGCGCTGAGTAAACGCACGTTCCATGTGGTCGTGCGAAGCAAATCCCATCACGCCCCAAAAAGTTTGCTGCACACCTGCGTTAGTTACACGGATAGCATGGTTGACGCGGTATCTGCGCCCATCGCCATCGGTCTGATACTCGTCCCGAAGTGCATTCGACATCTGACTGGCAAGAACATCAAACGGGTCAATTTCTGGGAGATCAATTAAGCCTTCCTTGACGGCCCATTCAACCGCTTCCCGCGCACTGGTCGGTTGATGAGCTTTATTGGCATCATAACGGTGCCAAACCTGTTGAAGCCGCTCGTTCTTCGTAGACATGGAATACTCCTATCACAGTGATATTGGCATGATTTGGCCCCATCCGTCCGCAATGGCTCCCTGCATGACAAACTGTCTTACCTTCGACAAGTAACGTGTGAGGTAACTGTAGTTGTCAAGGTACCTCTGCATCTGCCCAACAACGATTCCCGGATGTCTATTGATAACACGGGAATAGGCAATTACGTCACGTTCGTAATAGAACGGCTTTTTACGAATCATGAATGATTCAAATTTCTCCGTTACCACACAGAAATCCCTTGCAGCCGCGTTAGCAACTTCTTCTTCCGGATCGTGCGCATCGTCACTCGATTTCTGGAGATCGCCGTCGATCATTTCTATCTTTCGGCCATGCTTACGAAGAACATGTTCCAATTCATGGCGCAACACAAACCAGAAATTATCGATGGTATCGCGCTGAATCGACATACCGATTACCGGAGAGTGTTCGTTTAGCCAAAAACATACCCCATCGATCTTTGAATTTGGCAACTTCTCAACTATGATGAAGCGAACACCGCACTCAGATAACAGACGCGGTACTTCACGTGTTTGTTCAGGCGCTACCGTAAGTTCACGCATCACTTCTATAGTTTCCCTCAGTTTGCCTTCAGAATACCTGGCCACTGAGATTGACTTTGCGATTTGTCGAACTCTAAACAACCAAGCAAGCTGTGCTGGAGGTATTTTCCGCTCTTCATAAGGACTTCGCTTTTTAGCGGCATGAGCCATATAGGGAACCTGCTCGGTGTTTTGTACCTCAAAAAAGCGGGCTAATTGCTGATTAATCATCTCCGCTTCGGCATTGACAAGCCATCCACGATTTACCATTTCTCGAACAGGGTAGTTAACGTGCATCTTTCCGAGAAGAGAGACTCCGGATTTTGGCTGCTTAGCCTGCGCCATGTCGTAATCTTTTTGTAGATTTGCAAACAAATCGGGATGAACATCAAAAGCATCACCCAGGGAGCGGGCCATATCGGGGCTGATTCCCCTCTTCCCGCTTACGATCATGTTTACAGCCTGCTCCGGAACACCAAGAATGAAAGCAAGATCGCGCTGACTCCACCCACGTTCATCAAGCTCTTCCTTGATGTAAAAGCCCGGGTGCTTAATCCAAGTTGCATCCATCGTCGCCATAGTTCCTCCCTCTCAATCGTGATTCCAGACTCGTAACACCTTTATCTTGTTTGGATTGCACTCGGTATCAATTGTGAAAATCAACCGAAACTGGTCGTTTAAGCGTATTGATCTTTCCTCACCTTCCATTCTTTCGTAACGCAAACTCTTCCAGTTTCTCAGTGACCTCTCGTCGGGAACATTTCTGAAAAACTGAAGTTTATTTCTCATCGATTCAATGACTGAAATCGGCAGTTTCGTCTTTGGCGCATCAGCGGTCTCGACCAGTGAGAGCTTTTTGTCGGCAAACTCAACTTCCATGCGCCAACTCCTCAAGTACAACCGTAGAATAGCTCAACACAGAAAAAATGTCAATAACCGACTGAACGCAATGCGTTCAGTCGGTTATTGAAAAAGGTTGGATTGAAGAAGTGGACTCGAGATTTTGTTGCAACTTTACAGGACTACGAAGCAATATCTCTCATTTCTTCAGCGGCTTGCGCGCGAAGTAATAGAGCGAGCCGGCCAGCATGGCGAAGGCCACAACCGACACAATGGGGTTGTCGGTGATGTGGAAGTGGATGGGGCTGAGCGGATTGTCGGGATGAACCGTCATTGCGTAGCCTTTGAGCGCCACGCCGATCAATCCGGCGATGCCGCCGGCGGCAATGAGGCCCGAAGCAAAGAGCGAACCCGGCGAGACGTCGCCCTCCGCGTCCGGATTGCCGCCGGCTTTCTTCAACGCTTCATCGACCAGCCAGCGCATGATGCCGCCCGCAAAGATGGCCAGCGTGGTGCCGATGGAAAGATAGGCTCCGACAGCGAAGGCCAGCGAGCGAATCCCCAGCAGCTCGACGGTAAAGACGATAGAGACACCTAGCAGCACCAATCCCCAGGGCAGCTTTCGGCTCAGAATCCCGCTGATCACCGTGGCCATCAACCGGGCCTGCGGGGCGGGAGCCTTCTCGCCGCCGATGCCGGGAATCCACTGCACCTCAATGCGCTTGCTGACGGGCGAGTAGAGATACTTGCCGTCGGCCAGCTCCGAGGAGCCAAGCGCGTTCAGCACGATGTAATCGCTCTTGGAGTGCATGATGATCTTCTTGTCCGCGCCGATGACCGGAATCCGGTCATTCAGCCCTGCGGGGTTGGACTGCACCGCGACGCCGGAGTGCGGAGCGGAGATTTCCCAGGCCTGCGGCGCAGCGTGGAACTCCTGCAGCACGGTGTTCATCGCAATGAGAGTACCGCCGACGGCGAAGGTTGAGACCAGAATGCCGATGAGGAAGGCCCACCTCTGCTTGCGCGGCGTGGCTCCGACCAGGAAGCCGGTTTTGAGGTCCTGCGAGGTGTCGCCGGCCTCGCACGAGGCGATGCAGACGACGCCGCCGATGGTGATGGCCAACGCCCCGAAGGCCGGGGCGGTCCAGCCCGCGACCAGGAAGATGGCCGAAGTGGCCATCAGCGTGGCGATGGTCATGCCAGAGACGGGGTTGGCCGAGGAGCCGATGAGACCGACGATACGCGAGCTGACGGTGACGAAGAGGAAGCCGAAGAAGACGATGAGCAGGGATGCGGCCAGATTCTCAATGGGTCCGAGCTGGGCTCCCGGCACCGGCTTGAAGTAGAGGAAGAAGAACATGAGAACGACCAGCAGCGCGGAGCCGATGAGCGCCGTGCCCATGGAGAAATCGTCCTCGGTGCGGAGGGGCTTGGCGGCCGCTGCATCCGTGCCTTTGCGCATCAGCTTGAAGCCCGAGCTGAGCGCGCTGAAGATGGTGGGCAGGGTCTTGAGGAGGGTGATAAGCCCGGCGGCGGCCACTGCGCCCGCGCCCATGGGACGGATGTAGGTGATCCAGAGGTCGCTGGGGCCCATCTGCGCGATGGGCACTGTGCCGGGGTAGATGGGGACGTTGAGGCCCTTGCCGAAGAAGTAGATCAGCGGCATCAGCACCAGCCATGAGAGGACGCCGCCGGCAAACATTACGCCGGCCGTGCGCGGCCCGATGATGTAGCCCACTCCCAGGTATTCGCTGGTTGCGTCGGCCTTAATCGACGAGCCCTTGAGTACATGGTTGGGGCCGAAGTCGGGGCGGAACTCAGGAGTTCCCGGCCATGCGCCGAAGAGGTTCTCGTTCTGGAAAAAAGCGTAGAGCGCGCCCAGGCCGAGGCCAAAGAAGACGCGGCTGGCGAAGGAGCCGCCCTTTTCGCCGGCGATCAGCACGTCGGCGCAGGCGGTGCCCTCGGGAAACTTCAGATTCCTGTGCTCATCCACAATCAACTGCTTGCGCAGCGGCACCATGAAGAGCACGCCGAGAAAGCCGCCGATCAGCGCCAGCACGAAGATGCGCGCGTATTCCAGGTCGAAGCCGAGAAAGATCAGCGCCGGCAGCGTGAAGATGACACCCGCGGCGATGGACTGGCCGGCGTTGCCGGTGGTCTGGACGATGACGTTTTCCAGAATCGAACTGCGGCCGAAGGCGCGCAGGATGCTGATGGACAGCACCGCAATGGGGATGGAAGCGGCGACCGTGAGACCGGCGCGCAGGCCTACATAGACGGTGACGGCGCCGAAGACAAGGCCGAAGAAGGAGCCAAGCAGAACGGCGCGGAGGGTGAACTCGGGGCGGTTGTCGCCGGCGGGAACAAAGGGTTGAAAGACGGGCGGTTGAGTGTCGGGCACGGTAATCCTCCGAAGGTCTGCCAGCGATTCTGCTGGAATTCTCTATCCGAGGAAGTGTAGCAGCGCAGGGCAGGGGAGCGACAGGGAGAAACTATTGACCGTCCTATTGCGGGCGTGCTTGGCGCACAAATCTCGACTATCCTATACGCTAGAGTGCAGGGAGCAAGAATCCATGGCCCAACCAGAGATCAAGTTCGGCACCGACGGCTGGCGCGCTGTCATCGCCGACGACTATACCTTCGCCAATGTGCGCATTGCCGCCGAGGCCATTGCCGCTTACGTTCACGCCAAGGAAGATCCCGCGAAGGGCCTGGCCATCGGCTACGACACGCGCTTCGGGTCGAAGCGGTTTGCCAGCGCCTGCGCCGAGGTGGTGGCCGCAACCGGCATCCCGGTGCAGTTGGCCGACCGCATCACGCCGACACCGGCGTTGAGTTACGCCGTCCTCTGGCGCGGCATGGCCGGCGGCATCATGATCACCAGCTCGCACAATCCGGCGCAGTGGAACGGCGTCAAGTACAAAGGCTGGTACGGCGGCTCGGGCAAGCCCTCGATGATCGCGGAGATCGAGTCGATGCTGGGCCAGCCCGTGGCGCGGACGGCGCAGCCCGCCGCCATCGAGGAGGTCGATTTTCTGCCCCCGTACCTCGCGGCTATCGAGAGTTTTACCAGCCTCGACGCGCTGGCCAAGTCGGGCATGAAGTTCGGCATCGATTCGATGTACGGCGCGGGGGGGACGATTATCTCCGAGATCTTCACCCGCCTGGGCGTGGCCCACGTGCAGATTCACGGCAACGTTGATCCGCTCTTTCCCGGCATTAACCCCGAGCCGATCGAGCCGCACATCCGCGAGCTGGGCGAGGTGGTGGTGGCCAACGGCTGCCAGGCTGGCCTAGCCACCGACGGCGACGCCGACCGCATAGGCGCGACGGACGAGCATGGCGAGTTTGTCGATCCGCACAAGATTTTTTGCGTGCTGCTCAGTTGGGTACTCAAGCGCCACAACGACTGGCCAGGGGCGGTGACGCGCGCCTTCAACACCACCAAGATGCTTGACCGCATCTGCCTCAAACACGGCCGTGAGCTGATCGAGCACGGCATCGGATTCAAGTATGTCTGCGACTATATGCTGGAGCGGGAGATTTTGATGGGCGGCGAGGAGTCGGGCGGAATCGGCTTCCAGCGCCATCTGCCGGAGCGCGA
>CAZQRX010000090.1:0-8431 GCA_964595845.1 uncultured Occallatibacter sp.
GGAACTGGCGCTTCTTCTGCTTGCGGCCGGTGTAGGCGAACTTCAGGCCGCGCTCGACGGCCTCCTGCGCTGCCTGGTAGAGCTTGGACTTCGTAAGGAAGTATCCACTGGCTCTTTCCAGAATCTTCTTGCGGCGGTCACTCCGCTTGGTACTGCGTTTTACGCGGGGCATAGCGATTTCTCCATTTTGCGTTCGGTGATGCGGCTGGAGGCAGGAGGCCAAACCCTTTGCGGGCGGCTGTAAACCTCTTCACTCGCTTTGTACAAGCCTTGATCTCTCGTGTCCGCCGGAGCCGCCTCAATAAAAAGGCTGCCGTCCGCGGGACTCGGGGGCCGGGGCAACGCGTTTGCCGGGGCCCGGCAGCGCCCTCTCCGTCAGGAGAGGAGGCCACGATCAGGCGTAAGGAATCATGCGCGCTACCTTCTTGTAGTCGCCATCGGAAACCAGCAGGGTCCGGCCCAGCTTGCGCTTCGTCTTTGGCGCCTTCGAAGTAAGGATGTGCCGCGTCTTCGTCTGGCCCCGCTTGATCTTGCCGGTGCCAGTCTTGCTGAAGCGCTTGGCCGCGCCCGTATGGGTCTTCAACTTGGGCATTGTCTTCTCGTTTTGATTGAAGGGGTTTCGCCCCTCCGCATGGCCCGTGAGACAGGATTTCCCCTGCCCTCTTGAGGCTTCAACCAGTATACAGCAGAGCCAGGATCCTTGCATACGTCCAGTCCCGTTTCGGCGCGCGGTTTCAATGGCGTCAAGCGCGGCCTGAATTGTTTGCGGGCTGGAGGGGCTTATTGCACCGGAGGAACTGGCGGACGCGGCGCGGTTGCTGCCTGCGGCGGCGCGGGCGGCTTGGGCTTGGGCGCTTCCTGCTTCTTCGAGGGCGCGATGATCGCGTGCAGGATGGTTCCTTCCATGCGCGGCATGAACTCCACCACGCCGGCATCGCCGATGTCCTGGATCAGGCGGTTGATGATCGCGTAGCCCAGCTCGCGGTGGGCCATCTGGCGGCCGCGGAAGCGCAGGCTGGCCTTGACCTTGTCGCCGTCATTGAGGAAGCGAATCGCCTGGTTCTTCTTGGTCTGGTAGTCGTGATCGTCCACGGTCACGGAGAACTTGCACTCCTTGACCGTGATCACCTTCTGCTTCTTCTTGGCGGCGCGGTCGCTCTTCTCTTTCTCGTAGAGGAAGCGGCCGTAATCCTGGATGCGGCAGACCGGAGGAACCGCGCTGGGAGAAACCTCCACCAGGTCGAGGCCGCGCTCACGAGCTATCCTGAGCGCCTCAAAGGGCGGAAGAATGCCGAGCTGTTCGCCGTTTTCGTCGATGACGCGGATTTCGCGCGCACGAATCTTTTCGTTGATGCGGATAAAGGACTTGGCCGAACGTTTGTCGAGTGCGATGGTGCTCCTCCAAAAGTCGCCGTTGCCCGCCTTCCGGATCTGCCGGAAGCGCTGCGGGCACAAGAGCGCAACCTGAGTATAGCATTGGCCCGGCCCTGCTGAACAAAGGGTTTATCAAGGATTCTCGCCCGCTGAGCGCAAAAATCAGAGCCCGCCCGCCGCGAAAGGGTCCATTCCGGGAAGCCGGCCGTGAGATTTGATCTCCCGCGCCGGCGATTGCCCGTTGCAAAGCTCCGATTTGGCGTTAGAATATAGACAGGTAGTCAAACAGGAGGACAGGCGCCATGGCGCTCAGCATCAAAATGCCGGAAGCAGATCGGCTCGCCCGCCGCCTTGCCGAAACCACCGGGGAGACGATTACGGTGGCCGTCTTGCTCGCGATACGCGAACGATTGGAGCGCGAGGAGCGCAAGCGTCTGAACAAGGCTGCTCTCTTGGAAGAAATTCGAACGATCAGCCACCACTGCGCTTCTTTACCTGTACTGGATACGCGCAGTGAAGATGAGATTCTCGGTTACGACGAGAATGGTATTCCAGCATGATTGTGGACACCTCAGCGCTAATCGCCATTCTCTTCGAAGAGCCGGAAGGTCATCTTTTCGACGTAGCAATTCTCTACGCCGCGCATAGCAGAATATCGTCGGCAACTTACCTGGAGGCTGCGATGGTCTTGCTGGCGCGAAGAGGCTCAGACGGAGTGCGCGCCCTCGATCTTCTGATTCTGCGATTCAGCATCGAAATCGTCCCCTTTTCTGAATCGCAGGCGCGCCTGGCAAGAACAGCATTTGAACGCTACGGCAAAGGCCGCCATCCGGCAAAACTCAACTTCGGCGACTGCATGGCCTATGCGCTGGCCAAAGAGATTGGCGAAGAACTGCTCTTCAAGGGAACCGATTTCGCGTTGACGGATATCGCTGTCGCTCCGTACTAATCCCGCCCGGTTTCTAACGCCGTCGCCTCCAGCGTCCCTTCAGTGTTCACTCCGCTGACCCGCAGCCGCAGCAGCCGGTTGGCTTCCTGCAGTCCCTGCAACTCCACCGGCAGAAAGTTCTCCGTCAGCGCGGCAGTCCGGCCAAGCGCCGCCATCTCCGCCGGCGTGTGCAACGTAATCGCATCCAGCTCCCGGCCGATGAAGCGGCTGCGATGCGCCAAGCTCTTTTCCGCCGCCAGCGCGCGCAGGACGGCCATCCGCTCTTCGACCGCCTTCGCAGGAACCGGCCGCTCAGCGTGCAACGCCCAGCCGGGTGTGGCCGGCCGCGGCGAAAAGGGAAAGAGATGCAGGTAGCCGAAGGGCAGCGCCTGCACCAGCGCCACAGTCTCCTCGAACTCGGCGTCGCTCTCGCCGGGAAAGCCCACCATCACGTCCGCGCCCAGCGTCAGCTCCGGTCCGCAGGCGCGCAGCAGCGCAGCGACTTTGTCCACGTAGTGCCACGGCCGGTAGCGCCGGTGCATGCGGCGGAGTACCGCGTCGGAGCCTGACTGCAAGGGCAGGTGCGCGTGCCGCGCCAACCGTATCCCTGCAAACTCCGCTATCAACCCAATCAGATCTACGTCCCAATCCATCGGCTCAATCGAGCTGAGCCGCAGCCGGGGAAGTGGTGTCTGCGCGAAGATCTTCCGCACCAGCCCCGCCAGCGTCCGCGGAGGCGCGCCTTCGGAGACCGATAAATCCCGCCCCCAGCGCCCCAGGTTGATCCCCGAAAGCACCAACTCGTTGCCCCCGGCGGCCACAAACCCCTCCACCTGTTGCAGAACGGCTGCGTGGGGCAGACTTTTCGATGAGCCTCTGGTTTGGGGGATGACGCAAAAGGTGCAGCGGTTCCCGCATCCCTCCTGGATTTTGAGGTTGGGCCGGGTCTGCGCTCCGGGGGTGACCTGTGCGGCTTCGATAAAGGAGTGGGCAAACCGGTCGTCCGCCCAGATGGGAGACAACGCATTGCCCGCCAGCACTGACTCCACGCTGACCAGATTATGCGGATGGTGTTGCATTCCCTCGGCGGTTAAAGCCACATCCGCAATGGGCGTTCCGATGGCACGGCTAAAGCCATGCCCTTTCAAAGCCTCACCTTCCCGATCTCGAAGCAGGCTCAAGACAATCTCGGGCGCCAGCGCCTTGTGGCTGTTGCCCACCACGGCGGCCACACCAGTCAACCCCGCCAGCTCCTCCGGCGCGCGCTGCGCGTAGCAGCCGGTTACCACGATGCTTGCCTGCGGATTCAGCCGGTTCGCCCGGCGGATGAAGGCCCGCGCCGCCCGGTCGGCCTCCGCCGTAACGCTGCATGTATTGACGATGACCACATCGGCTTTCGCGGGCTGCCGCGCGCAGTGCCCCGCGACGCGCAGACGCTCGCTGACCGCCTCGCCATCGGCGCGCGCGGCCCTGCAACCGAAATGCTCCACGTGAAAGGTGGACGCCATGATCTCAGTCTAAGACCTGCATGGCATTTCGGCAGAACGCCCCAATCCGCAGCCCTGGGGATCAGACAAAACGGGGGCTGGATTGACGCTTCCGCGCCAAGCCAGCCCCGTTATCGTTGAATGATACCTCGGTTGAAACTCAGGCCCTCAGTTTGCGCTTGATGAGTCCTGCCAGCCCCGCCAGTCCGCTGCCCAGCAGCAAAAAGCTGGACGGTTCCGGGGTGATAGTTTCATTCTCACCCAGGATTTTGAAGGTATTGGAGGAAACAGTGGCAGTGAAACCGTATCCAGGAAAACTGTAATAATACCATGAGTTACTTGCCGAATAGGCAGTCGAATTACCGCCGCTGACATCCCAAAAGGCGGGGAAGGTGTAGCCGTCGTCGGTACCGTCATTCGCGACCAAATTGTCAATCTCCAGCCAGTAGGTGGTGTCGGCAGTGAGTATCACACCGCCGGGGATGGAGAAATACACCGCGTAAGAGCCATCGCTCCCAACCGGGACAACATGGAAACTGGTCGTATTCCCAGAGGCGATCGGCGTATCGTATGAATCCCCGCTGCCGGTAACAATCTCTTGCGACGGGGGGTCGTTCGTGATTGCCCAGGTGATAGATTGCAACGGATCCAAACCCCCAGAAAGCTCGATGCCCAGCATGATGCCAGTGGCCGTAGCGTTCGACGAGAGATTGAACGAATCCGTGATCTCACAGACTGAACCGCAGACTTCATCGCCGTAGCCCTGGAACGATTGTCCGGAGACGACGTTGCTGTACAGATCGCTTGCGAAGGCGGGAACCGCGGCGAACACGGCCAGCAGACCAAAGATCAATACAGAAAGAACTGCCAATTTCTTCATGATTGTACCTTTCAGAATTTCAGGCAGTTGCCGCTACGTATTATCGAGGGAAAAGACCTTTGCCTCGGAGAATTCACTCGTAAACAAATAACCCGTCTGTTAATTGATGCATTTTCTTAGCCAAAGATTGTGATATTTGAACAGTTCAATGTGACAAGGAATCAGGCGCTTGGCCCTTGATTCCGGCGTATGAAACGCTCTTCCGAACCCCATTTCCCGCTCTCCGCAGGTGGGTAAGGATGTGCAAAACCTTGCACTTGTATAGGAAATTGCTTGCCATTCATGCCCATCAGAAGCGAGCGCGGCCACTGATCCGGAGACCCAACACAACGGGGCCGGCTTCCGGATTGAAGCCGGCCCCGTTTCGATCGATCCTTCGAGTGGACTTCAGGCCGCCAGCTTGCGCTTGATCAGCCCGGCCAGACCGGCTAAGCCGGTGCCCAAGAGCAGAAAGTTCGACGGCTCCGAAACAACTGTCGGGTCGCCCAGGATCTGGAATGTCTCGGAATTCGAGCCGGCGTTGCCTTCGTAATCCTTCAGATCAGTGGTTGAACCCGACCATTGCATAACCGCATCCGAAGGACCGTTGCCGGCATCCCACCCCACCCCCATGCCAAATGCAGTAACCCCATTCTGCAATTGCAGATAGTAGGTGCCGGCGGTCAGTGAAAGATCGGGAATAGCAAAAGAGTTCTTATAAATGTCATAGCCCATGTCTCCTGGGAGTGGTCCCATATAGGTGCCGGTCACGGTGGCTGTCCCAGAACCTTCTGTCGTGCCGCCAAAGGCGCTGGTCGTAACCAGCCACTCCACACTCGACATCGTGTCGTCCTCGTTGAGCCACGCGCCGAAGTTTACGCCAGTGACCGTGGCAGAGGACGACAGCGTGAACGAATCGGCAACAGACATCCCATCGTTGATTGCAAAATAGGGATAGAAGTTGTTTCCATAGCTGGTTGGCCCAGTGTTGTCGTATAGGGTGCCGGCGAAGGCGGGAACCACCAGTGCGGCCATCAGACCAAGTATCAGTAGGGAAGGAATTACCGATTTCTCCATGCTCGTTCCTATTTCACATCCACGAAGCTCAATCCCCAGTGTGTCCACCGGGGCTTCAAAGAATCATTGTCCGCCGCATCTCCTTATCAGGCCACCAACTTGCGCTTGATGAGGCCTGCCAAACCTGCCAGCCCGCTGCCCAGCAGCAGGAAGCTCGATGGCTCCGGCGTTGCCGGCGGAGGCTCTTCGTAGCCGAAGTCCGCTCCAAAAAAGCCATTGGTTACATCGTAGTTTGGGGTAATGCCGGTATCGACCGCGGTCGACCCATAAGTAGTGTCATAGCCGACATAATTCATGCCCACCAAAGTGATGGGCGCGTTCACCGTAAAACCTGTATCATTCCACGTCCAGTTATCCTTCTCGCCGCTGGCGCCGTCGATTACATAGGTATCGCCCGCGATCAGCGTGATTGGCGTGATGGGGTTGAAGAGAAAATGATAAGCGGCATCGGGCAACGCTGCGCTGGTGATCGTCGAAGAAGCCAGCAAATTGCCGCTCGCATCGTAGATAGCCACCGGGTGGGAATCTTGCATTCCAGTAGACGAGTCGTAAAAGTAGCCCAGGTAGTTAACGGTGATATTCTGCGTAGGCGTGAAGACTTCACCGAAGGTATAGCCGTAAGTAGAACCGCCGCTATTGGTAACACCGATAGAGGTGAACTCCCATGCGGGGGAAACGGGCGAAGTAAGCGTTGGACCAGCCCAGGCAGCAGCGGGTAGCAGCAGAGCCGTCAAGAGCAACAATCCGGATAATCTGCACTTCATAGCAAGACTCCTCCAATTTTGAACACAAAGCGTCTATTGGTATGTGCAATTTCCCTGCCAAAGTAATTTTTTTCTACAGTCGAATGGAAGATGGAATGGACCGCATGGTTCTTTCTTCCGACGCACAAAAGGCTCATTCGTTGCCGAAGAGAGGTTCTCCGCTGATGGTGTGAGATGTGCAAAGAATTGCTTTTTGGAGAGAAAAGGATTGCTATTGAATCCAGGGAATACAAAAACCGCGCTTAATTAGCGGCACACGCACAACGGCCACCCCGAAAGGGTGGCCGCTGCTATCTTGCTTGCGAAGAAACGCCTTACCGCTCGCTCTTCCAGTTGATCAGGTCGCCCAGCGTGGTAGTCGAGCTGGAGACGGGAGCCTTGTGGGCCTCCTTCTTGTAGGTTTCCACCTGAGCGCGGCTTGCCTCGCGGTGACCCGCGGCTCGCAGGCTCAAGCCCACCTTCTTCTCTTCCACGTTGATCTTGATAATCTTGAAGTCGTGCTCCAGGCCGGTTTCCAGCTTGGAAGGTCCGCCGCCCTCGTCGCCGGCCTCGGAGATGTGGCACAA
Organism: uncultured Occallatibacter sp.; assembly: GCA_964595845.1. Classification (GTDB taxonomy): domain Bacteria; phylum Acidobacteriota; class Terriglobia; order Terriglobales; family Acidobacteriaceae; genus Telmatobacter. Next base: position 7,056 of record CAZQRX010000090.1, read on the forward strand.
TCCCTCCACGCCCTCCGCGATCTCGACAAACGCGCCGAACTGCGCCGTCCTGAGCACCTTGCCGTGAACCTGGTCGCCGACACGATGCGTGGCGAAGAAGCTCTCCCAGACGTCGGGCTGCAACTGTTTGATGCCGAGACTCAAACGTCTGTTCTGCGGCTCGACGCCGAGAACGACTGCCTTCACCTTTTCGCCCTTCTTTACGATCTCAGAGGGATGCTTGACGCGCTTGGTCCAGCTCAGGTTGGAGACGTGCACCAGGCCGTCGATTCCATCCTCGATTTCGATGAAAGCGCCGAAGTCGGTCAGGTTGCGCACCCGGCCCTCGACGATGGTCCCGGCCGGATACTTCTCCGTCAGATTCTCCCAGGGATTATCGAGCAACTGCTTCATGCCCAGCGAGATGCGGCGATCCGCCGGATTCACGCTCAGCACCACGGTTTCGACTTCGTCGGCCGGCTTGACCAGCTTGGACGGATGCTTCAAACGCTTCGACCAGGTCATCTCGGAGAGGTGAACCAGGCCCTCGATGCCTTGCTCCAGCTCGACAAACGCGCCGTAGTCGGTGACCGAAAGCACGCGGCCATGCACATGCGCGCCCACCGGGTAGCGCTCGGTCGCGTCCAGCCACGGGTCGGGCGTCAACTGCTTGAAGCCCAGCGAAACCCGCTGCTTGTCCTTGTCGAACTTGAGCACCTTCACCTGGATCTCGTCGCCCACATTCACCAGGTCGCGGGGGTGCGTCAATCGTCCCCAGCTCATGTCGGTGATGTGCAGCAAGCCGTCAATCCCGCCCAGGTCAACAAACGCGCCGTAATCGGTGAGGTTCTTCACCGTGCCGGTGAGCACGACGCCCTCGCCCAACTGCTTGAGCGTTCCGGAGCGCTTGGCGTTCTGCTCTTCTTCCAGAATCTCCTTGCGGCTGACCACGACATTGCCGCGCTTCTTGTTCAGCTTGATGACGCGGACTTCAATCTTCTGGCCAAGATAGCCGTCGAGGTTGCGGACGGGGCGAATCTCCAGTTGCGAGCCGGGCAAAAATGCCTTCAGCCCGATGTCCACCGTCACGCCGCCCTTGACGCGGCTGATCACCGTGCCCATCATCGGCGTCTTGTCGGCGGCGGCTTTCTCAATCGCATCCCAGATGCGCAAACGCTGCGCCCGCTCATAGCTGGCCAGGTAGCCGCCCTCCGGCTCTTCGCGCTCGATCACCACGTCAATCACGTCGCCGGGCTGAAACTTCACCGCACCGTTGTGATCCAGAACCTGCTCCAGCGGCACCAGCCCCTCGGACTTCAGGCCCACATCAATAACCAGGTGTTTGTCCGTCGCCTTGATCACCGTGCCGGAGACAATCTTGTCGCCAAAGGCTTCCA
>CAZQRX010000091.1:0-8397 GCA_964595845.1 uncultured Occallatibacter sp.
TGCTGACCGACCCCACCACCGGCGGCGTGACGGCCAGCTTTGCCATGCTCGGCGATCTGAATATCGCCGAGCCGGGCGCTCTGATCGGCTTTGCCGGCCCGCGGGTGATCGAGCAGACGATTCGCCAGAAGCTGCCCGAGGGCTTTCAGCGCTCCGAGTTTCTGCTGGAAAAGGGCTTCCTCGACGCGGTGGTTCATCGCCGGGATTTGAAGGCCTACCTGGTTCGCGCGCTGGATTTTATGCAGGTTTCAGCGGTGGCGTAATGGGCTGGTTTATCTTGCTCGATTCCTGGCGGAGGGGAAACTCGCGCCGTTCACATGCGAGGGGTGGAACGGCGCGGTCTGGTCAGGGCAATCACGATTCCAGTCCAGATCAGCAAGGTCAATGTTGCCAAGGGTATTACCCACACAGGCAGTATGCTGTGGACTTCCGCGAGACCGGCGCCGCGTATGGCCGCCAGCCACGCATCCCAGCGCAAATTCATAATCAGCAGCATCATGCCCCAGAGCACGGCCATGCGCGCAATAGACGCCCGTACTTCCGCTGATCCGGTTTTGCCGCGAAGCCCCAGGAAATGCCACGCGCCCAGCACCACCATGATTCCGGCAATGACTCCGGCCCAGACGCGGTCATGCGTCTGCCATGCTATGTAAATCAGCGCGGAAAAACACGCCACGTACATGCCGCCAATCATCACCACGCTTGATCCAGTGCTTTGCGGCGCTCCCTTGGCTTCGGAGATCCCGCCTTCTTTCTCGCTCTGCCGGTGCAGGTCGATGGCCCGCCGGAAGATCAATACCGCATAGGTTTCAAAGGCGGCGAAGTAGAGCCACCAATAGCCGGTCATCAAGGCATAAAACGACTGATCGCTCCAGGCGTAGTGAAAGCGCATGGCCCTCATTGCGTACTGTCCGGCGACGCCCCAGGCCAGCACGAAGGTCCAGACAGCGAGGAAACAAATCCTCTGGAAGCGGCGCTCGCGCACCGTCGGAGCCGAGCGAACGGCCTGCCAATGGGAGAGGATGCCGGCAAAGATCCCCACAAAAGGAGCCAGCGGGGCCAGCCATGCGGCCAGAAAGCTCGACTTGGCTGCCGCCGCGCTCTTGCCTGCCATGCCGGCGCCAACCGTTGCCGCTGAAGCTGAGGGCAACATCGCCAGCACGGCAACTGAAAACGACTGTCCCGGCGCGGTGCGGCTCAGCGTTCCTTCGACGAAGGCAACGACTTCGTCGTGCAGCAGCTTGCGGCCGCGCGAGAGCCTTTGCCGGACGGCGTCTTCGCTCAACTCCAGCTCGGCGGCCACGCGTTCTACCGACTTTTCTTCGCGGTAAAACAGGATCAGCGGCTCGCGGTAGGCATCGGGAATCCGTTCCAGCGCCCGCCAGAGAATCGCCTCTTCCTCGCGGCTGACGGCCAGCATCGAGGGCGAGGCCGCCAGCGAGGCCGGTTCCTGAATCGCATCGAGCGACTCGGCGGCGTGCAGGGGCTCGCGGCCCTGGCGGCGGAATTCCTTGCCGACGAGGAAGCGCGTGATGCCGCACAACCATGCGCGAAGACGCTCGGGTTCGCGCAGTTCGGCTAGCCGCTTCCAGGCGGCAAAAAAGGTCTCCTGGGCCAGATCCTCGCTCAGGCTCAGGCTGCCGGTGGCGTTGTAGGTGATGGAGCAGACCAGGGATTGGTAGCGCTTGACGATCGTGGCGAAGGCGGAGCGGTCGCCTGTCAAACTCCACTCCACCAACTGCGCGTCGCTGTTTGCTGCGATATTCGGGTTCATCGTCTTACCTCATCGTATAAGTACCCGGAGAGGATGACGAGGTGACAGGAAATCTTTGTATGGGTTGGGTAAGAGTCGTCAGCGCCATTCCTTCAAGAGCGATACCCTTAAAGAGATGAGAACAGCGTGCATCGGCATGGGCGCGAACCTGGCCAGTTGGGCGGGCGCGCCGGACGCGACTCTGGCGGCAGCGGCCTTGCGCCTTGAATCGCTGGGGCGTGTAACGCGCCGCTCGTCGCTTTACTCAACCACGCCGGTGGGCTTTGCCGGGCAGTCCCGGTTTGTGAATGCGGTAGTGGCGCTGGAAACGGAACTCGAGCCGCGTACGCTGTTGGAGAGGATGCTGGCCATTGAGCAGGAGTTTGGCCGCGACCGGGCTGCGGGCTTCGCCAACGGCCCGCGCACGCTGGACCTGGACATTCTGCTCTTCGGCAACCTAGAAATCCACGAGCAGGATCTAGAGATTCCTCACCCCCGCATGGCGGAGCGCGCCTTTGTCCTGATTCCGTTCAAAGAGATTGCACCGCAAGCCGTCGTTCCCGGTCTCGCAAGAACGGTGCAACAATTGCTCACTTCGTTACGCGAAGACCTTGATTCCGATGCGGTGGTCCAGGTTCAAAGTAAGGTCTGGGCGGATAGAGAGATTGCTTCCGAGGCTCCCAAAGCCAGAAACGGAAAACTTCGTTGACGGTCGTTTGACATATAAACAGATATACAATATATATACATTAGGTCGATGGATATCCACTTTCTCTATCTCGGTCAGCGTTTTGTATGGGACTCGGAGAAGGCCTCCGGCAATGCCCGCAAGCATGGCGTGAGCTTTGAATTGGCGTGTCAGGTCTTCTTCGATCCGTTGATCCGCATTGAAGACGCGAGCACGGGAGGAGAAGTTCGCGATGCGGCCATCGGCCTCACCGAGGATTGGGCGCTTCTCTTTGTCGTTCATTTGTTGCGTGAGGGCGACTTGATCCGCATCATCTCGGCGCGTCCGGCAACCGCGCGAGAACGGAGAGCTTATGAAGACTGCAACTGAAAGGATCCAACTGCGATTGAAGCCCGATCGTCCGATGACGGTCATCAGCATTCGCATCCCCGAAGACGTGATCGATGATCTGAAAGAGATTGCTCCGTCGCTCGGCTTCAGCGGCTATCAACCGCTGATCCGCGCTTACATCGGCCAGGGACTGCGCAAAGATTTGGCGCGGCTGGAGAGCTCGCAATTTCAGATCCTCACTGAGAGCTTGCGCAAACATGGCATCGACGATCAGGTCATCTCCGCCGCCATCGCCGAAGCACAGCGGAAGTCCGCATAAGACTCCGCGTCTTGTAATGCTCAATTCATTCATTTTAAGCCAGGGAATCTCACGAGACGGCTTCCAATGGGCCTTGAATTCGATATTCTGGCAACAAGCGCAAGCGGCGGGCGGCGGGGGCGGATGCATCTACCCCACCGAACCGTCGAAACGCCTGTCTTCATGCCGGTGGGTACAGCCGGAACCGTCAAAGCCGTCTCGCAGGAGGTGCTCGAAGCCCTCGGCGCGGAGATCATTCTTGCCAATACCTATCACCTCTATCTGCGGCCGGGCCACGAGGCGATCAGGCGCATGGGCGGGCTGCACCGCTTCATGAGCTGGCCGCGGGCGCTGCTGACCGATTCGGGCGGCTTTCAGGTCTTCAGCCTGAGCGGGCTGCGCAAGGTCAGCGACGAGGGCGTGAGCTTTCGCTCGCATCTGGACGGGAGCAGCCATTTCTTTTCTTCGGAACATTCCATCGATGTTCAAATCGCGCTGGGCGCGGACATCTGCATGGCCTTCGACGAGTGCACAGAATACCCAGCAGAGCGCGGCCGTGCGGAAGAGAGTCTGCGGCTGACGATGGCCTGGGCACGACGCTCGCTGGATCACTTCAAGACACACCAACACGAAGTCCCGTGGTTCAACAACCTCCAGGAAGAACGGGTGCCCCTGGTCTCGATTTTGAGACCAGGGAGCGAAGTACGTACGCAGAGCCTCTTCGGCATTGTGCAAGGCGGAATGTATCGCGACCTGCGCCGCCAGAGCGCCGAGCGGCTGGTGGAGATGGACTTCGACGGCTATGCGATCGGCGGGCTGAGCGTAGGCGAACCGCGCGAGCTGACGATGGAGATGATTGCCGAAGTGCTCACCGTTCTGCCCGCCGATAAGCCCCGCTACGTGATGGGAGTCGGCTATCCGGACGAGATTGAGGCCTACGCGCGCATGGGCGTCGATATGATGGACTGCGTGCTGCCCACCCGTGCGGCGCGCCACGGGCTGCTCTTCACCAGCGAGGGGCGGCTGAACATCAAGGGCGCGCGCTACGCCGAAGATCAAGGCCCGCCCGACCCGGCCTGCAACTGCCCCGTCTGCCGGCACTACTCGCGGGCCTACCTGCGCCACCTGATGCAATCCGGTGAGGCGCTCTCCGGCACGCTGAACACCATCCACAATCTGGCGTATTACCTGGGGATCATGGAGAGGGTGCGGAGAAGCCTTGCCGGGAAAAGCGGAGTTAGCGGAGTTAGCGGAGCTAACAACGCAGCGAGTTAGCAAGTCTGCATCTCAACGGATTGCCGCGCGGCTCGTAGAGCTAACACCAGCGTCATCGCCGCGCTGAACCACAGGAGTATGCCGGTCCCGAGAGCCGCGATGCCTTGCAATTGTTCCACGGGCACGAAAACAACGCTAACCACGGCCCAGGCCAGCATGATGGCTCCCGCCCGGTAGTGCGCCGGATAGTGGAAGATTCGCCCCAGGGGAAACATATGCAGCCCCACGATGGCGGTGATTGCCGACGGAATGTAGACGGTCATCTTCAACCAGGTCAGCGTATAGGCTACGACGGCGACGACAATCCACTGGATCGCATTGATCCACGCGAAGGCGCGGCCCACGGCCGGATCTTCGGGCACACTCGGCCAGCGCTTCGCCAGCCGGAAGAGATACACGGCGGCCAGAAGCAGCATCGTCAAACCCAGCGCGAGGCCGGAAACAGTGGCCACATTGAGTATTTGCAGGGCGTAAAGCGAAAGAAAAAGCCACAGCGCTCCAAAGCCGGCGCAGAAGATCATGCCGGTGGCCCTCCCACGAAGTTGATTTGCGGTTTGAATCTTTTGCATGGCGTTTCTCCTTGTCTGAACAGCGTTGGTTTTTGAAGCATTGACGGTTATGCGCCGATAACTCCCCCGAGCAGTTGCCGGAGCGCTTGAACGTATTCGGTCAGCGCCGCGCGGCCGGCTTCCGTTACTCGGTAGAGGCTCTGCGGCTTGCGCTGCACAAACTTCTTTTCGACCGTGACGTAGCCCGCTTCTTCGAGTTTTAGCAGTTGCGCGCCCAGGTTGCCGTCGGTCGAGCCGGTCTTCGCGCGCAGCCAGGTAAACTCCGCCTCTTCCACTCCAACCAGCAGCGAGAGCAGGGCCAGGCGCAGCTTCCCGTGGATCACAGGATTCAGCTCCGGCAACTCAGGCATGACTGGCCTCCCGCCGGCGCGCGCGCCAGTCGCTGATCATCCCGTAGACGCCAAAGACAATCATGCATAGAAAGAGGGCGCTCAGATAGACAACGGCAACCGGGGTGCTTTTGCCAAAGCAGGCATAGACCGACGAAGCCCACCAGACGAGAGCGCAGGCGAACTGTGCCTTCCAACGCAGCAAAATCGCCGAGGCCGCATAACCCATGCCCAGCATCGCCGAGGCAACCGAGATCTGGATGTACTCATCGATCCGGCCGCTGATACCCAGCGCCGGAAACAGCAGCATCATCGAGACGCCGAGCGCGATCCAGATCGAGCTCACCGCGCGGCCCAGCGTCGTCGAGGGCCGATGGGCGGTCTTGCGCGCAGCCACAACCATCGTCACTACCCAGGCCGTCATCATCGTGATCGGCCACGCCCAGGGAAAATGAGCCAGTGCCGCCCACAATATCGCCGTGATATTGGCCACTCCCCAAAGCACAAAGACCCATCCCCACCGCTCGGTGGTGCGCCGGCCCTCGGCGATCATGCTCTCGATCAGGCTAAGCCTGTCTTTCAGTTCCAACTCTTCAGCATTTGCGGTCATTTCAATTCTCCTCGAAGGCTCCTGATAACCACCAGAGCAATCCTTTATTAAGAGCACTCTATTGTATAGAGTTTAGAATGTCAAGAACTATTTTTCACTTTTTTCAGATTTGTTCTTGGAACTACGCCGGGATGAGCCGGGAAGGTGGGTTCCCTGCCTGACGGGCCAATTCACCCTGGGTAATCGTGCCTCGCGAATTTCGCTCAGCTCCCCGATGACCCGCTCCAGCACTCCGGCCCAGTCGCCCGGCGTGCGCTGGCGGAAGAGCTGGACTGTGGGGCGCCAGGGGGTGGCTTCCGTCTATGGCTATACGCTGCGCTCTCAGTCGTGCAAAATATGCGATTGAATCGTATCTTCTGCATCATTTGAAATCATGCTTGACATTGCAGGGCCCGTAATATATTTTGGCATGTCCTGTTAAAAACTCCCACCACAACCCCTGAAAGGAAGAGGAAGATGGAACATGTTCGGCGGTTTTGTGCATTCGGTTTGGTTGCAATCACACTGATGGCCGGTCTAACGGTGGCGGCGCAGACGGGCGACATCGCGGCTATTCAACAAAAACTTAACGCGCAGTTCAAACCGACCATCACGACTGCCGACCGCTCGGATATTGTCACGGCGGGGGATGTGGTGGTGATTCATAAGCCTGGGTTGCTGATGTATGCCGTGGCCTCGCCCTTGCCGCCATCGAACACCTATAAGAACGGTAAGATAGGGCAAGGCTGGGGAGGTTTCGGCAAGGACTTGATGATCGGAATGATGACGCCGGGAGGAACAACTCCGGCGAACACTTACCCCCAGCGCCAGTTTGTGCCGGAGGAAAAGTGCTGGGTCAGGGGAATTCTGGTTCAAAAGGACGGGATTCTGGTCCAACTATACAGCGACCCATACGACGACATCCGCTATTATGCGAACCTGAAAATTCCTTTCCCCAACAAGAAGGAAGTGCCGCCCGTGGACGCCGCCTTGCAACTGGTGGCGGAGGTGCTGACGGTAGTGCCTCAGGACAATCAGGCTGATCAAGGCAGTCAACAAGCTGCGGCGCCCGCTACCGACGCGACGCCGAATCCTGTACAAGATGGCCCGCCGCCGCCCATCGCTGGAGAGTACACTGCGCCGAGCGGCTCTCGCATCCTTCTTCTTCCGGATGGTTCATTCACGAAATTTGTGGGGAGTGGGCAGGGTCATGGCCAGTACGCCGTCGCCGGGGACAGTGTGAACCTTACGTTCACCTCCACGGGTTTCTCCCAGCATTTCAAGGTTCAAGGGGGCAATCTAGCCGATAGCAACACTCTTCAGGTGTGGGCCAGGACGGCAGATGCACCGGCTCCTGCCGCGGAAGCCCCTCCGGCGCCTTTGCCGGAAATAGCGCCTCCCCCTCCGCCCGCGGATGCACCGCCTCCCACCATCGAAGTTGGCCAGACGATGGATCAGGTGACAGCTGGTTTTGGGCAACCGCTGAGACTAGCCAAAGTGGGAGTGAAGACGATCTTCTACTACAAGGACATGAAGGTAACCTTCACCAACGGAAAAGTCAGCAACGTGGAATAGCACGTGTGCAACCGGACGGGCGTTTGGCTAACCTGAGCGCCAAGGAAAGGATGGAACAATGAAGATGAAGTCTTGGTTTGCTCCTATTTTGGTATTTGGATGTACCATCACGGCATGGGGACAACAGAGCACTCCGCCCCCGGCCAAACCCGCAGATAGCGGCCCCACACTGGCAGCAACCATGCAATTCATCCAGGAAAAGCTGACCGAACAGGGTCAGTTCGGCTGGGCGGTGACCTACAGTAATCAACCGGAAGTGATCCGGCGCTACATTTTCAATATCGTAGACGTGATGGCCGACCCGGCATCCTGCACTCTTTACACCACTGGAACCCTCGACGAAACCTTCGATTTGCCGAAAGGTAAAGTCCTCAAGCCGGGTTTTACTCTTGACGACCTCCGCACTCACACGGTGGAGACGGACACAACCTCTTTTAAACAGGTTGAGAAGATTACCGTCGAGAAGTTGCAGGATGTTCAGAATCAGGCAAATGCCGAAGCCGCTCACCCGGATGTCACCGTGACGGTAACGCCTCCAGTCTTTGTTGTGAAGCTGTGGGCATCGAGTGCCGTGTTCTCTGAACACACGTCTACAGCCAAGGGCAAACAAGCGCCAGTGGAGAAAGACGCCACCAAAAAGTGGGGTGGGGTCGTCATTCGTGATGAGGAGACGGCCAACAAAGTGGCCAAAGCCATGACTCATGCCATGGAGCTGTGCGGCGGCGGCGTCACCAAGAAGGAACTCTTCTAAACCACTTGGCAGGTAAGCCGGACGGCCCAGGTCTCGATTTTGAGACTTGGAAGCTGATTCCCTACCTCCCCAACTGCTTCACAAAGAACTCCGCCATCAGCTTGTTGGCTTCAATCGACTCCGGCAGCGTCGAGTCATACCAGAAGGCGTGGGGCAGGGCGTCGTAGACCACCAGACGCGCGTCGACGCCGGCGTTCAGGTAGGCGCGATGCAGGTTGGCTGTGCCGCTCAGCAGCAGGT
>CAZQRX010000092.1:0-8175 GCA_964595845.1 uncultured Occallatibacter sp.
TCGAGCGCAATCCCCACTCCGCCTTGCCGGTCATCGGGTCCACCGGAATGTGGCGCAAAAATTTCACCTTCTTGGTCTGCACTTCCACGCCTTTGACCAGCGTCTCCAGATCGGGCGGATAGCCCTGACTGTCCAGCTTGATCGGGAAGGCATTCTTGTCGGCCGCGTCCTTGTAGCGGTCGATGGCGTCGCGCATCATCCAAAGGTCGTAACGCAGAATACGCTCGTTCAGGCGCTTGGCCTGGAAGCGCGCCATGGGCACCGCGGCCGAGGCAAGAATCGCAAGAATCGTGATGGTAACAATCAACTCGACCAGCGTAAGCCCGCGCTCCCCAGCGTGGCCGGTCCGGTTTGGCCGTGCTTCCCTAATCGACTCTGGCTTCATCGGATCACTTCACCTGAATGCCGACCCGCCCGCCCTGGGCCGGCAACTGCTGCTGCTTGCTGTTGACCGCCCCCGGCCGGGTGAGGACAACGTCGCTCGCTCCGGCGGTCTTGGCCTGGAAACTGAGAATGCAAACCACGCCCGTGCCGTTCACCCCGGCCGCTCCCGGCGGACGCGAGGCGTTGATCAGAATCAAGCCTGGGCCGTCGTCGCGGTGAGTGAGCACCACGGCCTGTCCATCCCGGCTCAGAAAATCCCCGCTATCCACATTGACCAGCGAAAGTTTGGCCGGGTCATAAGAAATCTGCAACGGAACGGAAACGATGTCCGCTCCTCCATTCAGCATCACCGGTACCTTGAAAGTTGCGCCCACGGCCACCGGGCCGGATTGCGGCGCAAGCATGAAGCTCACCCTTGCCGGTTGCGGCGGAATCGGCGGAGAAGGCTTTGCCGGAGTGTTTCCATTGGTCTGCGCGGCATCGTTCAACTGCGCCAGCGCCGCCGGGGCAGCCGCCGCCGCGCTCTGACCCGGAACCGTGCCCACATTAGGCCGCCCATGGACCGGCGGTTGAACTACGGGAGCGGAAGTTGAGTCCGGATTTGGAGCTGGATTCGCGCCGCCGGGGACTTCGCTGGGAACGTGGCGAATCTCAATCGACTGACCCTCTCCGGTATCGACGGTGCGCAGATTCAGCTCCTCCAGGGATTGCGAACGAACTACGTGCGGAACCACCAGAAAGACCAGCTCGTCGTCGTTAATGGTGTGGTCCTTGGAGCCGAAGAGGTACTTCAATACGGGAATCGAACTCAACCCCGGAATCCCGGTCCAGCTCACAACCTCCTGATTGTCTTGAATTCCGCCCAGGATGCCGGCTTCGCCCTCGCGCAGGCGGATCACCTGCTCGATTGTCTTCTGCGCGATGATCGGCTCTGTCACCTGGCTGATCGTCACCGAGCCGTTCTGCGAGGTGTCTTCAATTTTGATCTTCAGCGTCACGTCGCGATTGAAGTGGATGGTGGGCGTCATCTCGATGGTTACGCCCACATCCTGATAGGTAAACTGCGTGTTGACCAGTGAACTGATGCCTCCAAGCGCTCCAGTACCCACGCCTCCGCCTCCATAGGAGCCTGTCGCAATAGGGATTTTTTCGCCGATCTTCATCGTCGCCTTTTGCCCGTCAGTGGCGCGGAGGCGGGGATTCTGAAGTATCTTGGTATTTGAATCGGACAACAGCATGTTGGCCGTCGCCGAGCCGACGGTGACGGCGAAATCGTAGGCCTTCAGGTGCGACAGACTGTAGAGTGTGGTGCCCGTACCGGTACTGGTGCTTCCGGTCGTTCCAGTCGTCCCCGTGGTGCCGGTCGTGGTGGATGTGGTGGTTGTTCCGCTGGTGGGCGGATTGAGCGCGATCGCCACGTTGCTGGGCCAGGCAATGCCAAGGGTCTTTTCCCAGTTTTTGCTGACCTCCAGGATGGCGATGTCCACCACGACCTCAGGCCGCGCCTTGTCCAGGTCGTTGATCAGTTTTTGCGCCAGCAGCAATTCGTCTGGAGTGCCCCGCATAACGACGGCGTTCTGGCTGGGAACCGGGTAGGCCTTGGCATTCGAACCCAGCACATTGCGAAGCGCCGTGGTAACGTCGGTCAGATCGGTCTGCTGCCAGGCATTGGATAGATAGAATGTCTGCACAGCCTGCTCATCCAGGTCGTTGCGCTTGGCGCGGGTGTTGGCGGCGACAAAAATCGTGTTGTCGGTCACCGGCCGCCAGAAGGTGTTGGAGATGGTGCCCACAATGCGCAGCGCGTCCAGCAGCGACACGTTGTTCAGGTCCACCTGAATCCGCTTGGCGGTGAAATCCGGGTCGAAGAGAACATTCACGCCGGCGGCCTTGCCGATCGCCTGATAGACCACCTTGGCGTCTTCCTGCATGTGCAGCGTCAGAGGCTCGTTCGAGACCGGTTTCAGCTCGGCCGGAGCGCCCATCGACTCCAGATCTTCCTGCTTGCCCTCCGTCTGCGAAAGGCTGGTCTCGGTCTGCGGCACCGCCTCGCCGTTCTTTTTCCGCACGCGGGCGATCTCCTGCTGCGCGGCCTCATTGCTGGGATCGATCTCGGCGGCGCGCAGAAACTCCGACAATGCGCCCTGATCGTTGCCTGCATCCAGCAGCTTGCGCCCCTTGGTTATGTGCATCGCCGAAGCGGTAATCCGCACCCGGTAGAGCGATGTGCGGTACTGCAAGTCCTTGGGCGCCTTCGCGTAGGCCTTCTGGTAGTTGTCGAAGGCCGCGTCATAGTCCTGGCGCGCCTCGGCGTTGAGGCCGCGCTTGTAAAAGCTGCTGGCCGACTCGGCTCGCAGCGGCGCGCTCGATAGGACGAAAACGGCCACGACGGCCAGCAGCGCCATCCGAAAAGCGGCTCTGGAGAATGAGGGGGCAGTAGTAGCCTGTGCGCGGCTTTTCATCGAACTCCCAGGCGTCTTCTCTGGCCCGCGCTTCTCTTCGGACCTTGACGGGCTGCCTTGGCCGCCCCGGACGCTATTCCTGTCGCAATTCCTGCGGGTGTAATATCCCATCCAACAAAGCTCCATTTTAGCTCATCCCCGCTGCCGCACAGCCAAAACCCGCGCCGATGCTACGATGAAGATTCGAGGATGCTCCCCCATGGCGCGCCAATCCAGCCACGTGATCGTTCAGCCAACCGCTCCCGGCCCCCAGAAGCCGGCCCGGCCCCGCGACCCGGTGGCCAGCGGCGAGCGGGACGCCGCGCACAATCGCGCCGCCAGCCACAACTACTTTCTGCTGGAGAAGTTCGAGGCCGGCGTCAGCCTGCGCGGGACCGAGGTCAAGTCGATTCGCGAGGGCAAGGCTAACCTCAAAGACTCCTATGGCCTCATACAGAACGGCGAGGCCTTCCTGCTCAATCTTCATATCGGCCCGTACTCCCACGGCAACATCTCCAACCACGACGCCACCCGCACCCGCAAGCTGCTGCTGCACAGCGCCGAGGTTCGCAAGCTACTATCGAAGACGCAGATCAAGGGCCACACGCTCATCCCCACCCGGCTGTACTTCCGCAACGGGCGGGTGAAGTGCGAACTGGCCGTGGCCAAGGGCAAGCAGGACTGGGACAAGCGCGAGACCGAGCGCAGCCGCGAAGCCGACCGCGAAGCCCGCTCCGCCGTCAACGCCAGCAAACACCGCGGCGGACGGTGACCGGCTGATAAACCGAAGAATACACTGAGGAAATGATGAATACTCAACTTTCTTTCACCCCCCTTGCCGAAATCGAAACCGAAGTGCTGGCCGTCCTGGCCGCCGACACCCAAACCAACAAAGCCCCCGATGCCAAGCCGCAGCCTGTGCTGCTGACCTCGGACGCCGCCGTTCAGGCCGCTGCCGCATCCGTACTCGCCAGCGGCGAATATAAGGCCGGCGCCAATGAGACGGTGCTGCTGCACGCCCCGGCCGGAGTGGCCGCCAAGCGCCTGCTCCTCGTCGGGCTGGGCAAGCAGGCCAAGGCGACGACGGATAAGGTTCGCAACGCCGCCGGAACCGCCGTCCGCTTCGTCAAGCCGCGCGGCATTCGCGAGCTGGTCTTCGCTCTGCCTGAATCGGAGCTTCTTCCTCCCGGACCATGCACACGCGCTGCCGTCGAGGGAGCTTTCGTCGGCGACTTCGACCCCGACACCTATCGCAGCGACCGCAAGGACCAGAGCGTCGAGTCCTTTACGCTGGCCGCGCCCGCCGGCGCCGACCGCACAGCCCTCGAGGCCGCCTTCGCCGAAGCTATCATCATCGGCGAGAGCCAGAACTTCACCCGTTCGCTGGTCAACGAACCCGGCAACAAACTGACCCCTACAATCCTCGGCCAACGCGCCGCGCTGATGGCCGCCGAAGTCGGCCTTGGCTGGGAGGTCCACTCCACCGAAAAGCTCCACGAGCTGAAGATGGGCGCATTCTGGAGCGTCTCGCAAGGCTCCGTCGAGCCGCCTGCGCTGATCGTGTTGCGCTATGAGCCGGAAGGCATGAGCGAAGGCCCGGTGCTTGGCCTGGTAGGGAAGGGAATCACCTTCGACTCCGGGGGCATCTCCATTAAGCCGGCCGATAAGATGGAGCAGATGAAGTACGACATGGCTGGCGGCGCGGCGATGATCGGCGCAATGCGCGCCATCGCTCTGCTCAAGCCCCGCGTGCGCGTGATCGCCGTCATCTGCGCCGCGGAAAATATGCCCTCCGGCACCGCGCAAAAGCCCGGCGACGTGCAGACGGCGATGCCTTTTTCTCCGGATAAACCGGGTAAGACCATCGAGATCATCAACACCGACGCCGAAGGCCGCTTGGTGCTGGCGGATGGGCTGACCTATGCCCGTCAGTTAGGCGCAACCCACCTGATCGACGCCGCCACGCTGACCGGCGCCTGCGTCGTCGCCCTCGGCTACGTCAACGCCGGCGCATTCTCCAACGATGAAGAAATTTGGGCGAAGTTCGACGCGGCGCTGGCTACTTCCGGAGAGAAGTTCTGGCGCTTGCCGCTGGGCGAGGAGTACGCCGAGCAGATCAAGTCCGATATCGGCGACATCAAGAACACCGGCGGACGTTGGGGGGGAGCTATCACCGCCGCCGAGTTTCTCAAAGTCTTCGTCGAAGACACCCCCTGGATTCACCTCGACATCGCCGGCCTCGCCTGGGTGGAAGACAGCAAGCCCTACATCGCCAAAGGACCCAGCGGGGTCGCCGTACGGTCGATTCTGGAATGGGTGAGGAGTTATTAGCAGCTAGCTCCTAGCCTCTAGCTTCTAGCTTTTGGATGCCGGAACTGCAACAATGATGTGTGCCTCAGGTCCGGATTTTTGGGCCTGGGAATCCACGAACCCCATGGTGCGCAAGTGCCGTCTGCCCCACCGCAGGTGGCCGCAGGTGCCTACATCGCCTCCGGGCTCTCGATGCCCAACCAACTCAGCGCCAGCACTAACTCCCGCAACGCAACCGCCGCTGTCGCCAGCAAAAACGTCTTCCGCGCCGGGTCTTCCTCGGTCAGGATGTGGTGCTTGTGATAGAAGTTATTAAACTCCTGAGCTAACTGGAAAGCGTGCTTGGCGAGATGGGCCGGCTCGGAGTTTGCAATGCACTGTTCCAGCACCAATGTCCGCCGCGCCGCCCGCAGCCACAGCGCCCAGATGTCTTCCGCGGCCTCACCTTGAAGATAACTGTCTAACTCCGCTAACTTCGCAAACTCCGCTAATTCCGCTTCCGGCGTCGTCCCTGCTTTGCGGAAGATATTCTTCGCCCGCACCACTGCATACTGAATGTAAGGCCCGGTCTCGCCTTCAAAGCTCAGCGCGTCCATGAAATCGAAGGCGATCACCGAGTTGCGCGTGAACTTGAGCATGAAGTAGCGCAGCGCTCCAATGGCGATCTGCTCGGCGATGCGCGGCCGGGAGGCTTCGGCCTCCGCGCCGCCGGTCTGGCGCGCATCCACCTCGGCGCGCGTGGCGGCGATGAGTTTGTCGATCAGATCGTCGGCCTTGACGCCGAAGCCCTTGCGCCCACTTACTTCGATGTAAGGGCGCTTCAAGTCCTCCTCGGAAACCTCATAGCCTAACTCGACCGCGCAGCGCGGCGTCAGCGCCACCATCTCGTAACTGAAGTGCGTATAGCGATCCGCCTGATCGGTGTATCCCATCCCGCGCAGCGCCTGAATCACATTGGCCTGCGGGTCGCTCTGCCGCGCGTCGATCACGTTATAAATCGCCTGCGCCCCGCCAAACTGCGGATGAGGCTCGTCACCCCGCTCAGCCGAAATCCAGCACTCATGCTTTGGGTAAGTAAAGAACGGCTTGTAGCCGAAATCTTTACCCAGCAGGCCAAACTTCCATAAGTGATAGGCAATATCCTTGCCGACATAAGTTACGGTTCCGTTCGACCGAACGATAACTTTTGCATCTTCGTTAAGATCGCCCTCGGCAATCTCCGCGCCGGGCCGTGTCATTACCCAGCAGCCTTTGTTCTTACCTTCGTTCTCGTAGTAGAGCACACCTTTTTGTTTCAGTTGCGCGAAGGCCGCTTCCCAAAACTTCAAGTGCAGAATTTCGCTCTCGCGCGGCAGAAAATCATACTCGATGTCCAGCCGCAGCATGGTTTCCAGATGCCGCCGCAAGACCGCCGTGGAAATTAACTCCGCGATCTCCGCCGTCTCACTGCCGCCGCGCTCCAACTCGTGCAGAGTGGCGTAACGCAACTGCTTTCGCGCCACGTTCTCCTCATCTGTGCCGCTGGTGTACCACTGCGAAGTCCGCGCATATAAATCCCAGCAGTAGTAGTCAATGCGTTGACCATTACTCATTAACTCTGAAAGCAACTGCCGCGCGTCCGCCAGCGACTTACCTTCCAGATGCAGAAAGCCCACCACCACATCGGCCACCTGCACGCCGGTGTTATCGATGTAATTCTGCACGTCCACCTTTTGTCCGGCTGCGCGCAGCAGGCGCACGAAGGTGTCGCCCAGAATGGCGTTGCGCAGGTGGCCGATGTGCGCGGCCTTGTTGGGATTGATGCTGGTGTGTTCCACCAAGGAATGAATGCCCGTTGCCGCCTGTGCGACTGCTTCCATAGCGGCTGTAATGCATACGCCAAAAGCCCGATCCAGCCGCGCGTTGATGTAGCCAGCGCCGGCAACTTCGAAGCCGGAAAAGCCCTCCAGCCCAGTGAGAGCGGCTACTATCTCCTGAGCGATGATCCTGGGTGCCTTGCGCAGCTTGCGCGCCAGCTCGAAGGCTATGGGCGTAGCAAGTTCGCCATACTTCAGATCGGGCGGAATCTCCAGCGGAATACTTTCAAGCTGTAAGTCATACTTAGCCGCCAAAACACCACGAAGATGCCGCTCAAACCGTTTCTGCAATTCCTGATACACGTTGTTATGCCTCGGATATCCTAGGTTATTGAATGGCGGTTATAACTGGTCGAAGATTTCGCGGAAATCCCACACGCCTTGTTTGCCCGCCAGCCACTCGGCTGCGCGCACCGCGCCCTCGGCCAGGCAGCGGCGGCTCTGGATTTCGTGGCGTAGTTCGAGTGTATCGTTTGCGCCAACCGCAGTCACACTATGTTCACCCATGGCGTCGCCCACGCGATGAGAGACGATCTCGACCTTCGCTCCGGGCTGTGCGGCCTCGATAATCTGGCGCAGCGTGATGGCCGTGCCGCTCGGAGCGTCGAGCTTGGTAACATGGTGCGTCTCGGCGATGGAGAAGGTATAGCCGTCCAGCTTCGCAAGGTCGGCGGTGAGACGGAAGAGCTTTTGCACACCGATGGAGAAGTTGGTTCCGTAAAGCAACGCGCCGCCGCGCTCACGGGCGAGCGCCTTCATCGCGTCGAGATGCGCGTACCAGCCGGTGGTGCCGACGACGATGCGCCCGCCGCGGCCCAGCACAGCGGTCATATTTTCGACAGCGGCCTCGGGAGCGGTGAAGTCGATCACCGCGTCGACGCCGGCTAGAGCGGCGGCAGTAAGAGCGGAGGCATTCTGATTCTCGTCGATGTCGAGGGCGCGCACCGAATGGCCGCGCTCGCGGGCTACGTCGGCGACTAGGCTGCCGGTTTTTCCTTTTCCTAAAACTAGAAATTGCATGACGTCCTCACGGTGACTTTGGCAGATAGATTCATTTTATCTGGTTTGCATAGCCGCGGCGTTATCCTGAAGTTGCCCATGCCTGACTCCGCATACACCGATCCAACGCTCGCCACTCCTGCCGCGTCTCGCAAACGCGGTTGGCCGCGGATTCTACTCTGGTC
>CAZQRX010000093.1:0-7951 GCA_964595845.1 uncultured Occallatibacter sp.
CCCTCAACTGGGGCCAGGTTCTGGTCTACTGGGTGGGCGACCGCGAGATCGGCGGTAAGTCCTTCGCCATGACCAACGTCGATGGTATAGGAGATGTCGTTCTCTCCTTCCGCTGCGGGCCTGAGCGCTTCCACGAGCTGGTGGAGATCGATGGGATTCGCCCCGCACCCTACTCGGCCAACTCGCACTGGGTCGCCATGGAGCGATGGGACGCGCTGCGTCCGCGCGAGATAGAGGAGGAGCTGGCCCGCGCTCATGCGCTCATCTACGAAAAGCTGCCCAGGCGCACCAAGGCCGTGCTGGCGCTGCCCGAAAAAGAGCGCGCCAAGCTGATCCGCGAGCGCAAGAAGCAGTTGGCCGCGCGGGAAAAGGCAAAACGGGGGTGAGCGGCGGGAACCCTTCCGGCGCGCTTTCGTATCATTGAGTGGATCGCGCCGAGAAGAACTGGTGCGTGGAGAGGTGTCAGCCATGATCAAGTTTCTGTTGTGGTGCATTCTGCTGGTGCTCTGCTGGCCGCTGGCGCTGGTGGTGCTGATTCTATTTCCGCTGGTATGGCTGCTGCTGCTGCCCTTTCGCCTCGTCGGAATCGCTGTGGGCGGCGTGTTCGATTTGATAGGCGCGATTTTGCGCCTTCCCGCGCGGCTCGTCCGGGCCATTTGATGCTCCACTCAGCGTGGAATTACTCTGCCGCGACAGGCTCGGCGCGAGCAGAATGGCCCGTGCTCGTGCAAGGGCGCTTGCCGCAACCCCTGAGTCCAAGCCGGCGGCTGTGATCAGGCTGGCAACTCCTGTCAAGCCAACTCCTCCCCCGAAGCAGGAGTCATCCCTTGCGCCTATCCGGCCGACTGCGGTAGCGTGAGCCCAAGGGGCGTTGCATTCGCCTCCGGAATACGTCCAATCTGGCGAGGAGTGATTGATGCGCAATTTTTTGCCGCTGGCGCTGGCCCTGATGCTGCTTGCCGCGCCACACGCCACGTGGACACAGGCTGCCGCCGACGCCGGCCAAAAGAACGCGCAGCAGGCGCGGGCGGCGCTGGACGCCATGGTGCAGGCCCTGGGCGGCCCAGCCTGGCTCAATATGAAGAACCAGATGCGGCAGGGATACGTTGCGGCCTTTGACCACGGCAAGCCCGAACCCGGCACTACCAAGTACTGGGAGTTCCATGCCTGGCCGGACCATGACCGTTTCGAGTACACCGAACATCGGGACTGGCTCCTGTTTTATATCGGGCGAGTGGGCTGGGAGGTGACCTACAAAGGCAAAGCGCCGCTGCCCCAGGAGCAGGTGGACGACACCCTGCGCCGCCGCGACCACTCCATCGAGACCGCCGTCAAGCTCTGGCTCAACGATCCCCGCACCATCCTCATCTACGAGGGCCAGCGCCTGGCCGCGCGCCACCTGGCCGACCAGGTGACTCTCATCTCCGCCGACAACGAGTCTGTCACGATACTGATGGACGTGCAGACCCACCTGCCGCTGCGCCGCACCTTCCAGTGGCGCGACCCGGTCTACAAGGACAAAAACCTGGACGCCGAGGAGTACGACGACTACCACACCATCGACGGCTTCCCCACGCCCTTCACCATCACCCGCTTCAAGAACGACGAGATGACCCGGGAATTATTCCTGGTCCATGCGAAGTACAACCAGGAGTTGCCGCCGGATTTCTGGAGCGTGGAGGCCGCCGAGCGGCGCATCAAGAAGTAGCGGCGGGGCTTTCGATATAATCCAGAGGAGCGCAAAGCAGCCCCGCCAATCGCGCTCTGGAGCCTTGAATGACCTTCGACATCCAGGAGATCCTGGGCCTACTCCCCCACCGCTACCCGTTTCTGTTGATTGACAGAGTCGTAGAGTTCGAGCGCGGCAAGCGCCTGGTAGCCATCAAGAACGTCACCTTCAACGAGCCCTTCTTTCAGGGCCACTTTCCCGGCTATCCGCTGATGCCGGGAGTGTTGATCGTCGAAGCGATGGCCCAGGCCGGCGCCATCATCATGCTTCACGAGATTCCCGACCGCGAGAAGAAGCTGGCGGTCTTCACCGGCATCGAGAAGGCCAAGTTCCGCCGTCCGGTTACGCCCGGAGATCAATTGCGCATCGAGGTGGACGTGCTGTCGTTCAAGCCGCGCGTGGGGCGCATGGAGGCCAAGGCGCTAGTGGATGGCAAAGTAGCCTGCCAGGCGACACTTACCTGTCAGATCGTCCCCAAGGTTCGCGAGGCCGCGCCGGACGCAGCAGAGGCTCCACAAGAGGCCCAGCCAGAGGCTGCCCAGTGAGCATTCATCCCAGCAGCGTCGTCGCCGCCGGAGCGGCTGTTCCTGTTTCCTGCACCGTCGGTCCGTATTGCACGATTGGTCCAAAAGTTGTGCTGGGAGAGGATTGCACGCTGATCTCACACGTGGTGCTCGACGGGCGGACGCGCATCGGCGCGCGCAACGTCTTCCATCCCTTCTGCGCGGTGGGCGTTGCGCCGCAGGATTTGAAGTATGGCGGCGAGCCGACCGAACTGGAGATCGGCGACGGCAACACGATTCGCGAGAACGTGACCATCAGCCGCGGCACCACGGGCGGCGGCGGCGTGACACGCATTGGGTCAGATTGTTTATTGATGGCCGGCGTGCATATCGGCCACGACAGCCAGGTGGGCAGCCACTGCATTCTGGCCAACTGTGCCACACTGGCCGGTCACGTCCTTATCGAGGACTACGCCACCGTCGGTGCATTCTGCCCGGTCCATCAGCATTGCATCGTCGGCAAGTACGCCTTCATCGGCGGCGGAACGATTGTGACACAGGACGTGCTGCCGTTTTCCAAGACCTCGTCTCGGCGGGAAAACAAGGCTTTCGGCGCGAATAGTATGGGCCTGGAGCGTCGCGGCTTCAGTCCGGAGCGGATCAGGCTGATCCAGAAGGCCTTTCGGCTGCTGCTGGTTTCGAAGCTGAACACCACGCAGGCTCTTGAGAAGATGCGCGAGCTGGAGGGCGAGGACGTGGCGCTGCTGGTCAGGTTCATCGAACGCAGCGAGCGCGGGGTGATCAAGTAGAGCGCCGATTTGGAGGCTTCATGCGCAGTCGAGGATACCTGCTTCTCGTTCTTGTCATTCTGTCAATTCCCAATATCGGTTTGGCACAAGAGGTTGTTTCAGTTGATCAAATTACACTGAAACAGCATTTGAGCCATCGAGTTGCGCCATTATATCCGCCGATGGCAAAAGTTAATTTGATCCAGGGAACAGTGAACCTATCAGTTATTATTGGCCTCACTGGAAAAGTCGAATCAATGAAAATTATTAGCGGACCTGACAAGCTTCAACGAGCCGCGATGGTCGCTGTAAAACAATGGACCTTTCGCCCTTTCAAAAAAGATGGGAAAACAATCGCGGTTACCGGAACGATTTCCTTAGTGTTCAATTTGGACGACAAGGGGTGGGGTCTTGAGAACAAATAGATTGCTACCAAACGGCGCGTGGGTGTTGCGATGAAGCTCGGCCTCATTGCCGGCAACGGACGCTTTCCCTTTCTGCTGCTGGATGCGGCGCGGGCGCAGGGACTGGCGGTCGTGGTGGCCGCCATCCGCGAGGAGACCGACGCGGAAATGGACCGCCGCGCCGCAGCCGACGATCACATTACCGTTCATTGGCTCTCGCTGGGCGAGCTCTCGCGGCTGATCGAGCTCTTCCACAAGGAAGGCGTCACGAAGGCCGTGATGGCCGGGCAGGTGAAGCATAAGCAGATTTTTTCCAGCATCCGCCCCGATTGGCGGCTCGCCAAACTACTTTTGAACCTCCGCGCGCGCAATACCGACATGCTGCTGGGCGCTGTGGCCAAAGTGCTGGGCGATGAGGGAATTGAACTGATAAGCTCGACGGCGTTTCTGGAGCCGCTGCTGGCCGCCGAAGGCGTGCTAACCGAACGCGCACCGGATGAGGACGAACGCAAGAACATCGAGTACGGGCTGAGCGTGGCCCGCGCCGTGGCCGGTTTTGACATCGGCCAGACGGTGGTGGTGGCCGCGCAGGCCTGTGTTGCCGTCGAGGCGATGGAAGGCACCGATGCGGCCATAGAACGCGCCGGATTGCTGATGCGCTCGTTGGAGGAGGATGCTTCCACGTTCGATCGCCGTCTGACCGTCGTCAAGGTGGCCAAGCCCAATCAGGATATGCGCTTTGATGTGCCGGTAATAGGCATTGTGACCATCGAGGCGATGATCCGCGCCGGCGCCAGTTGCTTATCGATCGAGGCCGGGCGCACGCTGCTCTTCGACCGCGAGGCGCTGCTCCTGAGAGCCGCCGAGGCGGGGATTGCGATTGTGGCGACGGTGCGCTGATTCTGGCGGTAAAAACTCTCTGCGTCCAGCCTCACCCATTTCCCATCCAATCCTGTGGAGGTTCCCCGTGAGAATACGCTTTCTCTTTATCTTTGCCGTGGCCGTATTGGCCGCGGCTGCGATTGCCACCGTCCACGCCGCGGATCAGACCATGCCCTCCGTCGGACAGGCCGCGCCCACCTTCACCCTTCCCTCGCAGGACGGCTCGCAAATCTCGCTCGACAGCTTTCGCGGCAAGTGGGTAGTGCTTTATTTCTATCCCAAGGACATGACCCCCGGCTGCACCATCGAGGCGCACAACTTCCAGCGCGATCAGGCGAAGTTCGACGCGGCCAACACGGTGATTCTGGGCGTCAGCCTGGACACGCCCGACAGCCACAAGCAATTCTGCACCAAGGAGGGGCTGACCTTCCGGCTGCTCGCCGACCCGGAGCACAAGGTCGTCGATGCCTATGGCTCGCTGGGCCACTTTGGCACTTGGACCATCGCCAATCGCAACACCTTCCTCATCGATCCGCAAGGCAAGATCGTGAAGGAGTGGATCAAGGTTGATCCCTCGCATCACTCCGAGGAAGTGCTGGCGGCGATTGCCGAGCTGAAGAAGTAAGAAGCAGGTTCTTTAACTCCGCTGCGCTTCCTAGGAGCAACAGCATTTCACAGCGCCCCTACAGGGCGCAATCCTTTGATGGGCGGGCAATCCCCGGGTTGCGATGCGCTCCACCCGGGGCTATTATCCACCACCCCTCCGGGGTGTAATTTGATGCGGCTCGTTCAATCCTGGCGTACTTGTAGTGGAAAATTGGATTACTCAGAATGAAAGGATAGGGCGCCCAACTGTTTTATCATGGGATGAAATTATCGCCTGCCAGTCAGCGGAGGAAGCTATGCCAACCGAGCTTGCCCAGACTTTTCGCGAGGGGCTCGAAACAATTGAAGCCGCGCTCGCCGCACTGCCGCCGGAGCTGGCCGACACACCCTGGCGCGACGGCGGATGGACGCGCAAACAGATCGTCGGACACCTGCTCGACTCAGCGGCCAACAACCGCCAGCGATTTGTGCGCGCCGCCATCCACGGATTTTTTACCGGGCCAGACTACGCGCAGGACGGATGGGTAGCCGCACATGGCTATGCCGATCAGCCCTGGACGACTCTGCTGCATTGGTGGCAGGTGGAGCACGAGATTCTTGCGGCCGTGGTGGATCGCATCCCCGAAGAACGGCTCGAATCCATCTGCACCGTCGGCGAAAACAATCCTGTCACGCTGCGTTTTCTTGTCGAGGACTACCTGCGCCATCAGCATTGGCATCTGGCGCAGCTCACCGCTCCTGTTCCCGCGTAGGCGATTCGCCTCATTTCAGAGCGGTTCTCCAATACATATGTTCTTACTGGTTCTATTGAAGGTGGCTTTTTCTTGAGGAAAAAGCCACTCAACGGCATGTTTCCGGGGTTCAGCAATTGGAGAACCACTATAGGCGCAAAAAAACCCGGCGTAAGCCGGGCTCTTTTGCTTGCCTTGCACTGCAGGTTACCGCTGCTACTTGGTTGCCTTTTTCGCAGGGGCCTTCTTCTTGGCGACTGCCTTCTTCGCAACTGCCTTCTTGGCAACTGCCTTCTTCGCCGGAGCCTTCTTGGCAACTGCTTTCTTCTTTGCTGCCTTCTTGGCGGGCGCCTTCTTTGCTGCCTTCTTGACGGCCAACTTTTTACCTCGTTTGGTGAGTTTGCTGGCGCTCTTGCCGGTTGTTGCCTTCTTGGCTACAACCTTTCCGCCCTTCACGCCAGATCTGCCCTTCTTTGCGGCGGATTTCTTCGCAGCCTTTTTGGCCACAATCTTTTTCGCAACGGCCTTTTTCTTCGCCGGAGCCTTCTTGGCCACTGCCTTCTTCTTAGCCACTGCCTTCTTCTTGGCAACTGCCTTCTTCGCCGGAGCCTTCTTGACCGCTGCCTTCTTGGCTACAGCTTTCTTTACGGCGGCCTTCTTGACGGGCGCCTTAACTTCCGGAGCCTTCGCCACAGGAGCCGCCACAACCGGCGCCGTTACAACCGGGGCCGTGACGACTGGGGCCGTCTCGACAACCTTCACTGCGGGAGCTACTTTCTTCGCGGCCTTCTTTCTGGCCGGCTTCGCTGCGGGTTTCTTCGCGACCACGATCACCGCTGCTTCAGCCACTCCCTCGTCGTCGTCCGATGAGGTGAGCACACTGGAGGTTTCAACCTCTTCATCCTCGTCAAAGCTGTCGTGATCGGAATCAATTCCTGCCGGCTTGGCATTCGCTTCGCCGTCGCTCATCGCGTACATCCTGAATACTTCTTCCATCCCATCGCCTCCAGCGGCTTGCCGCTGCACATTTGCGTTTCCCTATTCACGCGGCGGAATATAACGCTCCGCACACACGAATCATTGTAGTAATAGCTTGCACGCAAAGACCAGCACATGACAAGTATGTAATGAGGTTCCCTGCAACTTTATTTCGCCGCGGGAGAGTTGGAGTCAGCGGCGCGTCTGCGCGCACGCGTTTTTTTTGCGCTTGCCGCACCGCTCTTCTTCGCGCCGGCAGCGGCTGCGGAGCGCTGCGCGGGCGCTTTCTTCGCGGCCGGTGTTGCGCTCTTGGCGGGCGCATGCGCAGACGCGGGCTTGACCGGCGCGCCCTTTGGCGGCGCGGCTTGCGCATCATGCGCGCCCGCTGGCGAGCTGCCGCTGCGATGAGTGCGCACCGCGGCGCGCTTCACACTTACGGGCTCGGCCACATGCAGCCGCTGGCCAGGCTGCACCTTGATGCCGGTGATTTTATTCCAGCGGTGCAACTCATTCAGCGAGACGCCAAAGCGATCGGCAATGGTCACCAGCGTGTCGCCTTTGCGCACCGTGTAGAGCCTCGTATGCACAGGCTCGGCGGCCGGCGGCGTGGGCACAAGCAGCGCCTCGAGGCCTTCGATGCTATCGTGCGCGTGCAACTGATTGGCCGCGGCCAGTGACGCCACGGTCACGCTATACCTGCTTGCCACCGAGGCCAGCGTATCCTCTGCCGCAACGCGATGGTAGCGCCAGGCATTGCGTTTGCCTTCTGGAATTGCGGCGATGCGCTGTTCGAAGACCGCGGCCATGCCGCCCGGCAGATGCAGATCGAAGGACGCATCGGGCGGCGTGACCATGCGCAGCAGGCTGGGATTCAACGCCGTCAATTCATCCACCGGCGCTCCCACAATATCCGACACCAGCCTCAGGTTCACCGCGTAGTTGATGGTCACCGTGTCGGTGAGCACCGGCGGATCCAGCGTCACATCGTCGAAGCCATATTGCGTGGGATGATTCGCGATGATGATCGCCGCCAGAATTTCCGGCACATAATTTTTGGTTTCCTTGGGCAGGTTGTTGCGCCTGTACAACTCCCAGAAGTCGGCGTAGCCGGTTTTCTCGACGGCGCGTTGCACATTGCCCGCGCCCCAGTCGTAGCCGGCCATCGATAAATACCAGTCGCCCAACTGGTCGTAGATGAACTTCATGTAGCGGGCATAGGCGCGGGTGGATTTTTCCGGATCGAAGCGCTCATCGACATAGGAGTTGCGCGCGAGACCGTAGTTGCCGCGGGGCATGAACTGCCACATTCCGCCGGCGTGGGAGCGGCGAT
>CAZQRX010000094.1:0-7904 GCA_964595845.1 uncultured Occallatibacter sp.
TATCGTGCGTCTTCAGGTAGTCCAGAAGGCGGCGGCGCTTGCTGACCAGTTGCAAAAGGCCGCGCCGGGAAGCGTGGTCCTTCTTGTGCGTCTTGAAGTGTTCGGTCAGTTCGCTGATGCGCGCACTCAGAATCGCGATCTGGACCTCCGGCGAGCCGGTGTCCGTATCATGGGTGCGGAAGCTTTCAATCAGGGTTGTTTTCTTTGCGGTCGCCAGCACGGCGTGTGTGACTCCTCTTGTCTTCTCAGGTCCACTCTTCAGTGTCTAATGAGAGATTACCACGAAAGAGCGCCCCGCGTCATGCGCACTGCCCAGGCGGAGCTTGCCGGCTGTCCTCCACTACCAGAAATAGCTTGCTCGCTCGCAGTTCACCCCTCCCGTAGGGAGCGAAGGAGAATAGCCCAGGACAAGCGAAGCGCAGTCCTGGGTAAGCAGCCAATAAAACCCTTAGCCCTGTAGGGGCGGAACGAAACTCACCGCGCCTCAAAACGGAAGAGCCGGTTATCGAAGCGCTCTTTGATGACTTCGGCTATTTCGACCTTTTTGAAATCGGGGTGCTCGGGGTTCAGCAGGTAGTTCCAGGTCTGCGGCGCAATGGCCGACGGCACCCGTGCCAAAGCCGTTTCGAGCGAGGCAAGCCACGCATCGCCGAGGTTGCGGGTATATTCGGGACGCTCCTTCCAGTCGGTCGGGGCAATCGTATTCAATTGCTTCACTCCAAGATCATCGGGAACGACGACCTTGAGCAATTGGTAGAAACCCGGAAGAAACGCATCCTCAACCATGTCCGTCATGTGAACAATGCGCTCGAGCAACGCAGTTGCCGGACAATCCGCCAGATAGACAATCAGCCTTCCCTCGGTATGCCAGCGCCCGGAGGCGCCAAGACCGCCTTCCCCACTCAAATCTACGAAGTTGCTGATGCGCCAAAGAGTCGTCATGATAGGGCCTGCTCGCGGCTGCTCATTTAGATGAACATCCCCTCGTCAAGCTGGATCAGGGCCTCCGCCACAGCATGTTCTCCAATCTGGGTATCCAACATGGCCAGCGCAGTCCTGCCGTCAAAGCGACGCTTACGGCCACACAGCCACCTTTTGCCGTCCTCGCGATCCCCGTAGACCTTCACGGCCAACTCGTACATTCGGGCCACGCGCCCCAGCCGGTCCGCTTCGATCACGCTCAGCGGCTGCTTCTTCATGCGGCGATGTTTGAGCGTCCGCGCGGGAATCACCACCTCCAGCAGATCCTTGACGGCAATGCCGGAGTAGGCGGAAAACTCCTCCAGAGTGGAGAGCGGGAGGCCGCGCTCAATCTCTCGCCAATCGAAGGTGAATGGTGGCGGAGAAACGGCGGGAATGGCGGCGGCTTGGCTCATAAGGACATTATGCCACACATTTCGCGGCATTATGTCCTTGTTCCCAAAATGCCAGGGCAATCGCATGAACGTGCAAACTGAAAAAGTTCATTTTTTGAAAGGGCAAGGCTTCAGCCGTGCCGCAAGATGCCCAATAAAAATTTGGCTTCAGCCCCAGAGCGATTCTGCTGACTGAATTCTGTTGATAAGGTGGCTACTCGGCAATTGATTTCAAGGTTCGTCTTCAGTCTTTTCCAGCTGGCGCACCTGCGTGTAGTCGTATGCGGCATCGTGGTCGATAGTCCCAAACAGATGTAGATTTTCCATCTGCTTGCATCGAGTAAAATACTCCACCAGCCGGTCAACTCCGGCGCTGAATTCCTGCTCCGGTCCCAGCAGGCTGACCACTAGCCAGCCCGATTCCGCCATTCCGAAAAAATAGCCGGGATGAACCCACACGCCGCGCTCCAGCAGGGCCAGCACCGTCTGTTCGTCGGGACCCAACGCCGGGATGCGCAGCACTGCGTACCAGCCGCCCTCGACCTCCAAACGGCTCACTTCAGGCCGTTGAGCAAGCTGCCGGTTGAGCTCGTCCAGATTGGCTCGCACACGCGCTCGAACCTGCTGCTGAATCGCCTCGCGCCCTTCCAGCCAGACCGGCAGAGCCCATTGCACCGGCGCGTTCATCGAGAGAAATGTGTCGGCAATAACCTCCAGACGCTCCAAAGCCGTGCAAGCCTCCGGCCCAGCGGCGACAATCCACGCCGCCTTCATCTGCGGAAGTCCGGCAATCTTGCTCAGCCCGCTGACCACGAAGACCGGAACGCCCTCAAGGCCGGCGGCAAAGCTCTTTCCTGCCGCGCCAAAGCTGTAATCGAGAAAGACCTCGTCCACAATCAGCGCCAGGTCGAACTCCCGGCAGAGCCGCGCCAGCTCCTCGGCCTCCCATAGCTTAGTGAAGTGGCCGGTGGGGTTGTTGGGATGAACGAGGACGATGGCCCGCGTCTGCGGCGTGATTGTGCGCCGAAAGCCCTCCGCGTCGATCTGCCAGCCGTAGTCGTAGACCAGCGGCGCGGCCCTCAGTTGCACGTCGTCCAGCACGGCCAGGAAGTCGAAGAGCGGGTAGCCGGGCTGGGCGGCAAGAATCTCGCTGCCCGGATCGCAAAGCAGCCGGAAGAGGAAGCTGTAGGCCTCGCTGGTGCTAGTGTTCAGGATGATCTGCCCGGGCGTGAGCGCAACGCCGTGGCCGGCATAGTAGGCGCAGACCGCCTCGCGGGCGCTGAGCAATCCCCGCGGCTGCGGATCGTAGTCCAGTGCGCGTTTATCGGTGAGCGCCGCCAGCAAGCCGGGATCGTAGGCAAAGCCGCAGCGGGTAGGGTTCGAGGCCGTCAGATCGGCAATCGACAGGCCGGCCGCCAGCCGCCGTCGATGCGCCCGCGCCAGCTCGCTCTCTTCCATATTCCAGTTGGTTCGCCGCGAAAAGCGCATAGGCCCATTATCTCTCGAAGCCCTCAGCTGGCAGGTGCCGCAATCTTCACTGACCAGAACAATGGGTGCCCCACATCTCGATTTTGAGATGGGTGAGACGATGAACCCCAACTCCAGACCTTCAAACCCGGTAGGATCATCCGACTTGCCGGGCAACGCCGCGGTCAGAGAAAAATCGGGGGCGCAAGCATTTTGCAGATAATTACCCTCCGTCGGCCCACTCTTGAAGAAGGTGCAAGAGCAGGCCTCGGCTGATCCCTGATCCCTGACCCCTGACCCCTGAAATGGGAGAATCCGCCATGACTCCAACATCGCCCCCAAAATCTACCTCGGAACTAACCCTGGTCGAGGCCATTCCTCCTCCGGCGCTTGGCCCCAACCGCAAAAAAGGCCTGATCGCACTCAAGCGTTGCTGCGCCGCATGGAAGCGCGCCTACGATGTGTACATGGAAGGCAAGGATGGGAGCGAGTTCACGATGGTTTTCGCAGCCCACGATGCCGGTCCTGCCTTCTGCAAAGCCATGCCCCCTCTTGTCGGTTATGAAAACATCCGCGATTTCATCGCTTGCGTGGCACACGGCATACTCATCGAGGCCATTTCCGAAAAGAGGGCCAATCAGCTTCTGTACGCGGCGCAGGTTGCGCTCGTCTCCCTGAATTACGAGCCAAAACCACGAAAATCCGCCTGACCCCACCCCCCTCCCCCTGTGGAAATCTTTTTACGACCCCTCTTGTCGCTTGTAACTCACACAGATTCATCAACTTGTAATTCTTATATAGTGACGAATCAGTAATTGAAAACCCCGAATTTCGCCTCTTTTTAAGCTGTTTTGAAGCCAAAAAGGTGGGAATCGGCAGGTTTTCGCAGGCTTTTGACACAGAACAAAAGTCGGCCGGCAATCCGGAAACTCCACAATCAGCCCTCAGACAGCAAAACGCCGCCCGAAGGCGGCGCTTTTCAAGAACCAAAGAGCAAAAAGGCTTACAACGCCGATTCAATCTCAAAGCCCCAGGCTTCCAGAAGCGCCTCGGGGATGTACTTGGAGTTTTTGTTGCGGCGCGCCCACTCGCGCAGACGGGTGGAGCGGATATATTGATCCGGGCTGAGCTTGAACTCCTTGACGATCTGCTCGAAGGAGGTCACGGTGGGCACAACTGGGCCGATGGGCTCCGGCTTGCCCCAATTCGGATTTCCACGACGCTTTGCCATTGATTTTGGATCCTCTAAAGGTTGAGATACCAGCAATCCTGGGCCACGGGCGGGAGGATACTGCGGCTCCAGGGCGAAAGGATACTTTGTTATTTTACGGATATTTTCTTCAAAAATCAATAGAAAAATTGCACAAGATCAGGAACAATCGTAAACTCAATGATCGTCTTGCATTCACTCCGTCCATCGCAGCCGATCCGGCGCAGAATGAAAGTCGCCGCCGAACCGGCCGTCAAACGCCCCGGAAAGGAGTGCGCATGCGCTTGCGGGCGGTATCGGCGCGGGATGTGTTGGGGCCGGCGTCGATGGCCATCTGGTAGTCCTGAAGCGCCAGAGCGCGCTCGCCGTTCAAGTCACGGCACTCGCCGGCGGCCAGCAGCGAGCGAATCTTGAGTTCCGGGCCAATGTTTTTGGTCCAGGCGGCCTTCTCGTAGGCCTGCGCCGCCTCGAGGTAGTGGCGCTGGCCTCGCAGCGCGTCGCCCAGGCCAAAGTAAGCCAGCTCCAACTGCGCCTGGGCAAAGTAGCCGGGGCGGGCAGCGTCGGCGACGATCTCCCGATAAGCCTCCACGGCGGCCATGCCCTCGCCGGCGTCCTTGCGCAGGTTGGCCTCCTCCAGGCAGAAGAGGAAGTCGTGGGGGTACAAGCTCTTGAGGCCGCGCACCACCTGGATCGCCTCCTTGTACCGGGCCTCGCGGCGCAGGAAGAGAGCAATCACAGTGCGCGCTTCGATGCGGGTGATTACGCCGCGATTGCCGGCGTCGGTCAGCAACTCCAGGCCCCGTGTCTTCGAGCCGGTAATCCCGGCAAAGCCGATCAGTACCTTGAAGGGCCAGGGCAGCGCTCCCACCACGTACTCATAGACCCCCGCCACCAGCTTGGCGTCCACATACTCCGGGTCCAGTTGCAGCACGCGCTCTTCGTCGTCGCGGGCCTTGGTGGCCAGGCGGAAGCCGGCGCCATACCCCCGCTCCACCATTGCAATATAGGTGCACTTGAGGCTGCGCGCCCAGCCCCGGGCGTACAGGGCGTCGATGTCGTTGGGGTTGCGGCCGAGCCTCCAGTCGGCCTCGCGGACGGCCTCGTCGGCCAGTCCCAGGATGCGGTCGCGGGTCTTGGGGTCCTCTTCAGTGGCGTGGCGGCCGGTCAGGAAGCCGTCGTTGGCGTAGAAGGTAGTGTCCAGCAGGTCGAGGCGGTAGAGTTCCTGAAAGATCACGGCGTTGAGCAGCAGTGCGGTAGCCTGAGGATCGCCGGGATGCGCCTCGTGAAAGCGCTCGAAGCGCTCGACGGCGCCTGGATAATCGAGGTTGTAAAAGTGCTCATAGGCCTCGCGCACCAGCGGATCGCGGTTCAGCGGATTGGTATGCGCCCCGGAGGCCCAGCACAGGCTGGATGCCGCCAGCAGCACAAATCCAAAGGTGCTTCTCCAGCTCGAAACGGTCTTCAAATGAAAATCCCCCTCGTTCGCCCTAGAGTTATGGTAAAGGATGCCTTCCGCCGCGGACTCCCAGCCCGCAGGCAATCCAGTAGAATGAAGATATGCCCATCCCCGAACGGCTAAATCCCAGCTTTGCTTACGCCCGCTCTCCCGAGGTGGACTACATCGAAGAGGCCCGCAAGCGCCTGATCGTGGCCCTCGACGTGCCCGATGTGGCCTCCGCGGTTGAGCTGGTGGGCCAGTTGGAGAAGAGCTGCCGGTGGTTCAAGGTTGGGCTGGAACTGTTCGTCGCCGCCGGTCCGGCCGTCGTGGAGTTGCTGGTGGCGCGCGGCCACTCCGTCTTCCTGGACCTCAAGCTCTACGACATTCCCAACACCGTAGCCGGGGCGGTGCGCTCCGCCGCAGCCCTGGGCGTAAAAATGATGACCCTGCACGCCGCCGGCGGTCCGGCCATGCTCTCCGCCGCGCGGGCCGCTCTGGACGGGGTCGCCGACCCACCGGAGCTGCTTGCTGTCACCGTGCTGACCAGCATGGACCAGGCGCAGATGAATGCCATCGGCCTCAACCGCTTGCCCGCCGAGCAGGTGGAGCTGCTGGCCCGCATGGGCCTCGCGGCAGGGATGCGCGGCTTTGTCTGCTCGCCGCTGGAGGTTGCCAGCCTGCGCGCGCTCACCGGGCCCGAGGGCGTGCTGGTGGTCCCCGGCATTCGCCCGGCAGGAGCCGCTATCGGCGACCAGAAGCGTATTGCCACCCCCGCCGAAGCCCTGCGCCAGGGCGCAAGTTACCTGGTCGTCGGTCGGCCCATTACTCAGGCGCTCGACCCGGCCGAAGCAGCCGAGGCGATTCTGCAAGAGATGGCTACGGCACTTCATAGCTAGAAGCTATCCAAATTTCTCTTGCTTCCTCCGCGCTACGCCCACCCACAGCGTATGTTATAGTTTCTGGCGGAGAAGAATTATGACCTTCGGAGAGTTTCTAGCTAAGCAATTCATTGCAGTCATTGAGTGGAATGAGCCGGCGGACGGCATCCTTGCCTATCGCTATCCCATGCGCGACCTGGAGATTGAAAACGGCGGCAAGCTGACCGTGAGCGAGTCGCAGATGGCCGCTTTCGTCAACGAAGGCACAATTGCCGACGTCTTCGGCCCCGGCCTGCACACGCTCAACACCCGCAATCTTCCTCTTCTCACCGATCTGATGAATTGGGACAAGGCCTTTGAATCGCCCTTCAAGTCCGAGGTTTACTTTTTCTCTAGGCGGCTGCAGATCGACCAGAAGTGGGGAACTGCGACGCCCATCACCATCCGCGACAAGGAGTTCGGCGCGGTCCGCCTGCGCTGCTACGGCATTTACTCCTACCGCGTCGCCGATCCGCGCGTCTTCTTCAACCAGATCAGCGGCACCCGCGACGTTTACCTCGCCGCCGACCTGGAAGGCCAGTTGCGCGATACCATCGTCGGCAGCATGACCGAGAGCTTTGCTACCAGCGATCTCTCCTTTCTCGACATGGCCGCCAATCACACCGTTCTGGGCGAGAAGATTGCCGGGCGGATGAAGCCGGCCTTCGCTGCTCTCGGTCTGGGACTGGACAAGTTCGTCGTCGAAAATGTCTCCCTGCCCGAAGAACTGCAAAAGGTCTTCGACCAGCGCGTCGGCATGAACATGGTTGGCGATCTGGGCCGCTACACACTGTACGCGGCGGCGGAGTCGCTGGATTTATCGGCGGCTAACACCAGCGGCGCGGCCGGTATGGGCATGGGCTTGGGCGCCGGCGCGGCGGTGGCACAGGTTCTGTCGAACGCGCTCAAGCCGTCGATGAGCGCTCCGGCACCGCCGATGGCAAGCGCTCCGGTCCTGATCGGCGCTTCGACCAGTACACCAGCTTCAGCGGCGGGCGCAAGCAAGTTCTGCATCGAGTGCGGAGTCACCATCCCTCAAGCTGCAAAATTCTGTCCGGAGTGTGGAAAACACCAATGAACTGTCCCTCCTGCGGCGCTCCCATGCGGCTCAAGCCGGACATGCAGAGCTACAAATGCGACTACTGCCAGAACGTCTACTTTCCGGAGAAGAACGACGACGGCGTGCGTGTTCTCGGTGAGCCATGCGATCAGGATTGCCCGATCTGCAATGTCCCCCTGGTGCGCGCCGTTCTCGCCAAGTGCCCGATCATCTACTGCAATAAATGCGGGGGGATGATGGTTGCCATGGGGGCGCTGGAAGGGCTGATCGAAGAGCTGCGGGCAGGGCAGGGAACTGGAGCCGCTCCGGCCGCGCCCGACAAAGAAGATTTGCAGCGTAAGATGAACTGCCCGCAGTGCCACCATCCGATGGACACGCATTTCTATGCCGGTCCCGGCAACGCGGTGATCAGCTCCTGCGAGGATTGCTGCCTGATCTGGATGGATCGCGGCGTGCT
>CAZQRX010000095.1:0-7888 GCA_964595845.1 uncultured Occallatibacter sp.
ACCACCCCAGCGGCTACGACCGCATCCACTCCGCCATGGTGTGGAAGGGCGAAAACCTGGAACTGTTTGAGAAGCCGCCGCAGCCGCATGCCGCGCATTGACACCTGAATTTCGTCGCGTCTTTGTTTTTCAAGTGGAATCCATTATCTATAGGGACAAGGAAGGCCAAAATGCGCTGGATTTCCTTGATTTGCTGGATTGGGCTTTGTTTTGCGGTGGCCGGGGTGAGCGGGCGCTGGACGGCGAGCGAGATTCCGGGATGGTATCGCACGCTGGCCAGGCCGTCGATCGCTCCGCCCAACTGGATCTTCGCGCCGGTCTGGACACTGCTCTATGCGCTGATGGCCGTAGCCGCGTGGCAGGTCTGGGAGTCAGTTCCATCCCCCATGCGCACCCTGGGGCTCACTCTGTTTCTGGTGCAACTGGGCCTGAACTTTGCCTGGTCGCTGATCTTCTTCCGCTACCATGCCATCGGAGCCGCGCTAGCGGAAGTTATTGGGTTGTGGGTTGCCATCGGAGCTACAACTCTGGTCTTCGGTCGCGTAGCGCCGTATGCGACCTGCATGATGGCTCCCTATTGGGCCTGGGTCAGTTTTGCTTCGGTGCTGAACGCGGCCTATTGGCGGCTGAATCCCTGAGCCTGATTGGGGCTGCGTCCGCAACTTACCGCCGGGTATAGATCTGGAACGGCGCCCAATAATACGGCGCGCGAAATCTGCCCGGCGCATGCAGCAGGCTGAGTTTGGCGCGACGCAGCGCCGTGGCCGGGTTCTGGCCGTCTGCCAATCCTTGATAAAGCGCGTCCATCAGCCGCGGCGTTGAATCGTCGCTCACCTCCCAGAGCGCGCCGATGACGTTGTGCGCGCCGGCGCGAAGAAAGGCCCAGGAGAGGCCCACCAATCCTTCTCCCGCATAGGAGCGCGTACCGCTGCCATAACACGCCGAGATCGTCACCAGCCGGGCATCGATGGGATGCTGCATGATCTCGCGGGCGTAGAGCTTGTAGGACTCCTCGCCGGCCTTGACCCCGGAGAGCGTGGAACCGGATAGGATGATGGCCGAATCCAGGGGGTCCGCGCGGCTAGCAATGGCATGAGAGACAAAATGAATATAGGCGTACTGCGCCGGATTGCTGGTGAGATAGGCTGTTGGCGTAGCTTGCTGGCCGGCGAAAACGGCCTCGCGGCGCGCGGCAAAGTGCCTCGCAATCTGGGTCATTTCAAGCCCGAAGAGAGGCAGGCTCGGATACTCCGCGCTGGCTGTCACCGGGTTGCCCAGTAACAGCAGATTGCGGCTGCCGCCCGCCGCGGGCCGGGCCGCGGCCAGCAGCTCCAGCGAAGGCGCGGAGAGCAGCGTTTGATCGTCTATCCAATAATGCGCGCCTGCGCCTGCGTTCGAAGTAACTTGCGGAGTAACTCCGGGAGCGAGGCCGGGCGCCAGCAGAGTTTCAAAGTTCAATTGATTCAGCGCCCCATCGGCCAGAATCATCACCGGGGAGTCAGGCCGGATGAGCTTGGCGGCAGGAGCAACTAATAACTGATAAAGCGCCTGCCCATCCTCGTTGCCGGTTTGCAGCGGGTCTTCCGCGTCCAGCAGCGCCTTGCGGTAGCGCTCGACGCGGGCCGCAATCTCCTTCTGCGCGGGCAGCGGGAAGAGCGCGATCTTCGCCGGAGTGATCGTCCATAGATAGGATCGCTGGCTGCCCAGCCAATAGAAGAGCAGCGTCGCGCCGGAGCTTTGGGCGATCAGGCGAGGGTTCAGAGTTGAGGGATGGTAAGTGGTTTTGCTTTCGGCAATGCCCAGGCCTTGCGCCAGCGTCCGCGCGCGGCTCTGGTCGGCCGCGGCCAGGGCCTCCTCGCCGCGCCCTTGCTCCACCAGCAGATGGATGTAGTGGTCGTAGATACCGGTGGCGTTGGCGGCAAAGGGCAGCATTGAGTCTTCGTTCCGAAGTTGCGCCCGCGCCGACTCGAAGGCCGCCAGCGTGGCTTTGTAAGTCTGCTCAGCGGCTTTGGTATTGCCTTCAATCTCATAGACTCTGGTTAATTCGTCTCCTGCTCCCAGCCGCGAGGGAGTTGGATTCGCCGGGTTATCTTGCACCGCGCGCAAGAGTGTCTCAGCCTGCCGGTCCTGACGCCGCGCGGCGGCTAACATTCCCTGCGTCAGCATCACGTACGCATTCAACTGATTCTGGCCCGGTTGCCGCATGGGAGCTACTTGGTCGAGATAGGCGCTGGCTTCGTCCAGCTTTCCCATCTCCACCGAAACATGGGCCAATTCTTCCAACGTGTTGGCGATGTCTTCTTTACTGTCGATCTGTTTTGCCAGATTCAGGGCCTGGCGATAGGACTGAGCGGCGCGGGCCAGATCGCCGGAATCCTCGTAAACATTCCCGGCGGTATCGATCCATGTGAGTTCGGCGCGGATATCTCCGAGCTTTGCGGCGCTTTTATCCGCTTCGAGAAACAGCTCCAGCGCCCTTTCGTCATCTCCCAATTGGTAATACGCCCAGCCAAGATTGCCTGAGGCAACTTGCGCTATGCCGTCCGCGCCTATCGTTTCGGCAGCCCTGCGCGCAGTCTTCGACCAGTCTACTGCTTCATCGAAATGATCAGCCTGAAGCGCAGTCCATCCCAGATTCAAGGATGAGCTTGCTTCCGTGTAGCGGTCCTGATGGGTACGGGCAAAGATAAGACTTTCAAGAAAATATTGCCGTGCAGAGGAAATCTGTCCCATCTTTACAGCCAGGATTCCACGCGCCCGAAGCACACCACCACAGGCCGCATAGTCTCCGCCCCTGCAGTAGCTCTCGGCTTGTGCAAGCCTTTGGTCCGCAGTAGAAATCTGTTGCTGGCGGGTCAACGCAACGGCTTCTATCGTCAGTTTGCGGATAGCATCTTGTGGATGGTTGGAATCGGGGTGGA
The DNA here is from genome assembly GCA_964595845.1 of uncultured Occallatibacter sp. Lineage (GTDB taxonomy): Bacteria > Acidobacteriota > Terriglobia > Terriglobales > Acidobacteriaceae > Telmatobacter. The sequence goes on from CAZQRX010000095.1 coordinate 2,922, forward strand.
AGCCAGAAAGGAGGCGCAGAGCGTTGCCGGACATTCCGCGTTGTAACATTGCGTCGGCTTCCAGCAGTTGAAATTCGGCTGCCCATGCCGGGTTGGAGACCCGGAATTCTTCGAAACCCCTTTCCGCTTCCTGCTGACTATCGATCAATCTGCCATGTCCGAGGAGTATCGAGGCGTGGTCATACGCAGCCTGGGCGCGGCCGGGGCGTGTGTCTTGGAGAGGAATCAGCAGCGAAAGCGCGAGTACCCATATATAAGGAAAAGTCAGAGACCGGAAACAGTGCCAAGTGCTGCCAAACCATGTATGAATGCCCGCCGGACCCGTGGCGCGCACCATTGGTCGGCGGGCATTCGCGAAAATAATTTTCTCTATGGGAAGGGGAGGCCGTTGGTCGGTCCACCTCCAACGATCACCTCTCCGTCGATAGCACAGCCCAACTTGAGGTCGATCATCGTCAGTGTGAAGGTGGTCTTCTTGTGAGTCTTTGCACTCGCGATCGGATCCTCGTGCTTCACGGTCACCTTGCCCAGTGTGATCGTCCCAAAGCCGGGGATGGTGACCACGTTCCCGGCTACTGAGCCAGGGAAGAGTCCAGCCACCCGGTTGACCAGTGAACATTCAATCGCCTCCGCGGAGCCGAGAGTAGAGGAAAGTTGATTGTAACGTTCCTGGAGCGCGGCGGGAAGGTTCTTGTTCTTCAGGATGCGGCCGTACTGGCGGCTGACGCGGCTGAGTACGCCTGGATTCAGCGCGTAAGGCAGGTCGTCGGCCGGCGTGGAGCCAAATATCTCCTGGTCCCACTCCAGTTCGACCGGGACGCCGGCGATGCGCAGATTCTCGAAGCGCGTGCCCAGGAAGGAGATCGACGGCATATAGCCCTTGAGGGGATGCTCGGTGATGGTCTGGCCGACGATGCGGTCGGCCGTCAGCACCTCCATCACATTGAGGCCTTCGACGACCGTGGTGGTCAGCGTGTTCCATCCCTCGCCCGGCTTGTTGCTCTTGCTGCCGGAGACATGGGAGTAGGCGGCGCGGAAGGAGATAACCGACTCCAGCCGGAAGCCATCCGAGCGCTGGGCAAAGTAGCCGCCCTTAGGGTTGAGCTTTGCGTGAGCCTGGGGTTCAATGGTCTGGGCGACCGGAAGCAGCAGTTTGCCCGAGAGGACCGTTGCTTCGGCATTGTAGGTGAACTTTCTTTCTTTCGCTGCTGGCATTGGGGTACTTACCTTTCTTGATTTGGCAGTCGGGGGAATTCTAGGCCGTCCATGCTGACGTGTCAATCAGTCAAATGCAGATCGAAGGCGTATTGGTCAATCTGGGTGCGTTCTCCCCGCGCCGCAACGCCGGAGACCGTCACCGTAAATGTGCCGTTGCGCAGCATTGCGCCGGGAATCACCAGGGAGATTCTCTGGCCGTCGCCGGCCTCGTCGCCGGGGGCGGCTACAGCGCCTGTCCAGACCTGTTTCCCTTGCGGGTCATTGAGGTCGAAGGAGTAGGTGGCATAGGCGCCGATGCTGGGCGGCTGAGGAAGATCGATCGGGAGCGCAACGCCGTGCCGACGGTCGGCATTGATGGCCAGGTGAGCGCCCCGCGAGGCCCCGTGCAGCGGAGCCCAGGGAAGCAGGCGCGGCTGATCGGCAGCCGCCCGCAGTCCAGGGTAGGTGACCAGATTCTGATAGCCGATGACCAGCAGCAAGGAAGCGAAGACGGGCGCGGCAAAGGCCGGCTGAAACCAGCTTTGCCACCAGCCCCGCTCGGCCTTGGGCTCACGGGATCGAACAGGAACAGGGGCAGGCAAGGCGCTGGCCAGCTTGGGCAATTGAACTTTTGCCTCCTTCACAAAGGCGACTCCGGCACGAAGATCAAGGACGCACTCCGGACAATCGAAGAGATGCTCCTCGAAGGCCTCGCGCGCATCGGGCGTCAGCTCATCCAGCAGGTAACGCTCGGCGGCCATCTGTTGTAACGCTTCGCTGTGTTCCATCATTCCATCTCCACTACGGTCCAACAGTAGATAGTGCCCGCCACCGGCAAATCGTTTCAAAAACGTTAAATATTCGCGCCCAGCGGCATCTGATTTCCCAGCCGCTTCACATATTCGCTCTTGAATTCCTGCTTGGCGCGGTGCAGCAGCACGCGCAGATAGTCGCGTTCCACGCCAAACTCCCGGCAGACCTCGTCGCGGTCGCGCTCGTCCAGGAAGACGGCCTTCAACAGCGAGCGGTCGCGCGGCTCCAGGTCCAGCAGAATCTCGCGGACTTTGCTCTTAATCTGCTTGGATACGACGATCTCGAGGGCGCTGGCGCTCTTGTCGGGCAACTCGGGCCGGCCCTCCACATCCAGAGACTCGCTGCCGCCGGAGGAGCGGTAATGCTCGCTGAGCACATGGCTGCAAACAGTATTCACGAAGGCGCCGAGGCGCTCCGGCTGGCGCAGGCCGTCTTTGCGCAAGACCGAGAAGACCCGCGCGAAGGTCTCCTGGCGCACATCCTCGATGGCGTGAGGGGAGTTGAGCCGGGAGCGAAGCTTGAGCTGCAGCAATTCGGAAAAATAGGCAACAAAATGCTCCTGTGTCGGGGGGTCGCCCGCACAGAGATTACTGACGTACTTTGCATCGAATGAAGTAAACTGCAACGCTGACTCCGCCAAGCCGGGTGGACCCAAGTATAACATTGCAGGTCTTTCTTCTGCATGAAATACCCGCTCCCTGGCGAGAGCCGGCGCAGCAACCGCTTCACAGCAGAAGCAGCCACAACAATAAAGGCAAGGATACGTACAACCAGGGCGATCTTGCAGGGCTGCCTGGCTTCGACGGCCAGCCGGGCAATGCCGGAGCCTTCCCCAATTCCGCCAAGTCTGCCGGAGCCAATAAGCTCACCTGGGATATCAGATCTTTTTGCCGCATCGCCTTACACTCCGTTGATGACCTTATTCAAATAGGAAGTGGAAACGGGTTTTATGCGGACGTGCATCTGCTTTCTCTGCGACGCCATTTCCAGCAGGCACGCTACCGCCGAGAGCGCCATCCACAGGATGAGAAACCCCATCCGGCTGTTGCTCATCCAAATCGCCGGAGGCAGCGCGATCAGGAAGCTCATGCAGTAGAAGCAATCCATCATGCGGCCCAGCATGCCATAGCCAAGTGTGGCGCGCAGCCGCCGGACCAGATCCCAGGGACCGTTCTCCCCGGCCAGCAGATGAGCAACCCGCCAGACAGCGAGCGCGCACAATGTAAAACACCAGACATATTTGACATCGATCATTTCGAAAAACTCCTTCTTTGGTGGCTGCAGACGGAACCCGCTTCGAGAAGTGAGCTCCGTCTGCTTCTGGGGGAAGCCAGCCGATCCTGCTCACTCATCGCTTGCAGGAAAAAGCCAGACGGCGTGCGATTCAAGCCGGCTGGGGTGCCGCGGTTAACGCTGGCGCGCTCATTGAAAACCAGAGAGAGTGCGGCGCCACGCTCCTCCATGTCGGTACGGCAACCTTTTGGCCGCCAGGAATCAATATCTTGCAGTCCAGGCTTTCTCCCCATACCACCGGTGCGTTGGGATTCGTAGTCGAAGGCGGCGTATTCCACGAAAGTACAGCCCTCACTTTGAACGTCTTTGCGCCCTCGTTCTCTGCCTGCCTGGATAGATGAATCGGCAGAGCCACGCTGTAATCCTGACCGGTTGCTGGTAGGCGGCCGGAGTCATGCACCGCCGCCGAGGTGGTACCCATGTACTGGAATCCCGAACCCCAGTCAACCCAAAAAGCAATGAACTCCCGGCTGCCCGCCGTCACCGGCCCACCGCAATAACCGATGCTCTGCTTCACTGTCAGCACGGCGGTCAACTGGCTTTCATCCGGATCAAGCTCGATGCGCTTCAACTGTTCGTACTCGGTGTTGCTGTTGGTGTTCAGCCAGGCTCGCGCCACGCTGCAAAGATTCACATCGTCGATGCCGGCAAACCACTTCGCCGGGTCCAGCGCAATCACTGGCGAGTGGACGGCCGCGGTCAGAGAAGGAGCCAGGTAGCGGTGCTGCGGCACCGTGGTGCCATCGTAGAGTTCATGCAGCTCGGCGGGAGTCAGTTGCTTCGGCTTGACTCCGCTGTCGGCGAGCCTTTCGAAGTAGTTGGAGCTGGCCGCCCGGTAAGCGTGATCGCCGCTATCGGCCAGATCCGGATTCCGCCTGGCCCGGGAGATCGAGTCGCGGACCGCGGAATCGATTGAAACAACGCATGTATCGATTGGGGAAGCCATCACTCTACCTCTTGGTTTGTGCAACCTGTTCACTTCTTGCGTTCGCCAGTCCGGAACCCTGAATTGCCGTACAAGGGATAGTGCCAAGCCTCCCGGAAACGTTTCAGCCTGTTGTAAAAAACTTTCGCTAGGCGAGGCGGGTGCTCCGGTCTGACGCTCCATCAAGCTGCGTGCCCCATCCTTCGCGTATTTTGCTAAGGGTGGGATACCAGGAACCTCACCGCCGGGCGGGGCGGGCGGCGCAGTTCCGGGTGATTGAAAATTTGGGTGGGCAACCTCGAACCTCAATCGAATGCCGCCCGCGAGCGGCTTTTACATCTTCTGGCCTGAGAGATCCGCATCCAGATTGGCCCATAGCGGAACAATCTGCCGTCCTCTGAGGGTTCTCAGCGGCGTTTCTTGTTAAAATCGGATAACGTTCATCCCGATAACGGCCGGGAGAGATCGCCGCTCCCGGCCCGTTAACCAGATTTCTTTTTCCCAGTGCGTCGCTTTTCAGCCAGGGAGCGCCGTGGAGGCACGACAAGTATGCAGCCAACATCCTCCAAGCCATTTTCCTACGAAACTTTTCCCATCTCCGGAGTCGTAGCATACTTCTCGATGGAGATCGCCATCAACCCCGGAATGCCCACTTACTCAGGCGGACTGGGGGTTCTTGCCGGCGACACGCTGCGCTCCATGGCCGACCTGGGCGTTCCCCTGGTGGCCTTCTCGCTGG
>CAZQRX010000096.1:0-7769 GCA_964595845.1 uncultured Occallatibacter sp.
ATCAGAACTGTCTGCATTTCAGAATCTCCGATATTCAGAATAGCAGATATTCAGATTTATTTGGTAATGAGGTTATGATGGCTGCTTGCTGCCGCACCCTAAATCTCCAGTTCGATACGCGCCAGGCGCGGAAGAGCGATCAGAGTGATTGCAAAGAGGAAGATGGAGGCGGCGATGACTTCCAGGTGGCCGAGGGGCAGGTCTTCCAGCAGCAGCTTGGCCGCAACCAGCACCAGCGTGGCGTAGGCGATGCGCGTCAGCTCAACGCGACGCCAGCGGGAGCCGGCTTTGGCCAGCGCCAGGGCCAGCGAGCAGAGAACTAGCGTGCGAATGAAGGCGACGTGATGAGCTTCAGGAGGCCAGCGCAGGGCGACGAGGCGCAACAGGCCCTCGACCAGCAACGCCGCCAGCGCGAAGACTGCCAAAGCCGCCGTTGCCAGATTGATCAACTGCTGCATCCAGCTTTCGGGAGAGCCGCGTTTTCCGGCCGCGGAGCAAATGATCGCGCACGCGGCAACCAGGCAAATGCTCACCGTGACGCTTACAGACAGGCCTCCAGTCAGGGCATGGAAGGCATACTCCATCAGTCCCGATGCTATTGCTGCCGCCAGCAGAAAGACCAGGCCATGCAGCTTGAGCGCCAGTCGAGACTCCGCAAGAAAAGCGGCCAGCGCAGCCAGGGCCAGGCACGCCACCAGCCAGAAGGGCGGCAGGTATAACAGGCAACCGACAAGAAGCAGGCAGGCGGCCCATGCGGAATACACCTGGAAGTTGCGGCCCGCGCCAGCTTTGTTGAAGAGCAGAAAGGCCGCCGCATAGCAGGCAATCGAAAAGAGCAGGCAGACCGCACCCAAAACGAGTGCGCCCCAGCCCGGCGCAAAGGTCAGCACGCTCCATGCAGCCAGCAGGAAGGCGATGATCGTCTGGCCGGTTTCAAAGACGGCAATTCGTTGCCCCAGCAGCGTGGTACGGACGACGACACTGACGGCGTAAATCAACAGCAGAAGGCAGCCGGGCACGAGCAAGCATGCCGCGCCCAGCGCTGGGTAATCCGTGCGCGTGCTCAGCGGGCTGGAGTAGATGAAGATCAGCGCCCAGACGGCCAGGTCGGCCGCGGCGGCCACCAGCGGCCGCACACTCCACGGGTGGTTGCGCACGGCCGCGTACTCGCAAGTGAACGCCATCATCAGCAGCGTCGCAAGGAAGGGCAGGAACTGGTGCGTGGCGATCGACAGCCCAAGCGCCGCCGCCGCCGCGGTTGCGTTAGTCATCCAGTAGACCGGCGCGCGATCCCGCTTCCAGGCCAGAGCGGTGGCCGCAATCACAAACACGCAGAGGATGGCCGCGGTGGCCTGCGCCGGCAGCACTTTGAAGATCAGGGTCAGTTCCCAGAGCATGGGAGCAAGGATCAGGGCGGACGTTCCGGCGTAGACGGCGCTGGAAAACCATTCCGAAACGCGGGCCGCTCCCACAAGCCACAGGAGCGCATAGGCGATGGCGACGGCAGCAATCGTCAGTTTGGGCAGCGAACTGGACTCCGCGATGAAGCGCAGGACGTAAGCGCCGGCAATGCCCAGCAGCGCATAGGCCAGCACGGAGAGGACGCTGCCGCTCTGCGCCAGAGAGAACCCTTCGCTGACTACGGCCGCTGGCGAGGCGACCGGCTCAGGGGCGATCAGCGGCGCGGAGGGGTGTTCGAGAGCGTCGACGCGCCGCTCCAGGGATTGCAGGCGCGCTGTAAGCTCTTCGAGTGCGTCGGGAAGAACGTCCATAGCCTCCACCCGAAATATGCGATTCCTTAGTCCCCGATCGCCGGCGCCGCTGCGCTCTTCTCAGACCACGGTGGCAGCAGCTTGATCAGCACCCACAGGAAGAGCAGCGGCAGCAGGGTCAACGCAATCGCCACCAGCAGACCCTCGCGCGTCACCAGGGCCATCTTGTAGGTGGTGTAGCCGAGGAAACTCTTGGAGAACAACTGCCCGCCGATCACAACATTCCAGCGCATGGCAAGAACGCCGATCAGGGCCAGGGATCCGGAGATGACATACATGTACTTGCGGGCGATCTCCGGCAGCTTCACCACCTGCGTCAGGAAGAGCAGAATCAGCGGCGTGACGGTGCCCAGGCAAATCTGAAGGACGATCTGGGAGAAGTAGAGCTTGGTATGAACCATGAAATTCAGGCTGTTGAAGGATTCGTCGGCCTCGTAGATGCGGTGGACCAGGTCCAGCATCTCCAGGCTGAAGTCGATGATGAAGATATAGAACATGTACATGGCGATGGAGTCCACGCAGCGCATGTCGATGGTCTGCTTGTGCAGTTTGGTGATCGCCATGTAGAGCAGCATGACCCCGGCGATGCCCGAGACCATCGCCGAAAAGATGAAGACCACCGGCATCAGCGGTGAGGACCACCAGGGATTGGCCTTGATGGAGCCGAAGATGAAGCCGACGTAACCGTGCAGCAGGAAGGCGGAGGGAATGCCAATCAGAGTCACGATCCAACCCGCCCGCTCGTCGATGGCCAGTGAGCGCGGGCTGATGTTCGTCGAGCCCAGCGTCATCACCTGGTAGACAAAACGCAGCAGCCCCTTGCTGGACTGTGAAAGAAGTACAATCTCACGCCGGTAGTCGAGCCAGATTTCCAGCACCAGCACCGCCATCAGGTACCACAGGTAGACATAGCCGAACATGGCCATCGCCGAGGTGCTGTGCGGGGTGAAGTACATCTCCGGCGAGCGGAACGGGTGGCCAAGGTGCAAGACCAGCGGCAGGGGCGCAACCAGCAGGAAGGCCAAAGCCGTCAGCAGCGCCAGCCGGTACGTGGGCTTGACCGCCTCGACACGGAAGACTCGCTCCAGCGAGGCCAGAATGAACGCGCCCGCCACCAGCCCCGTGATATAGGGATACAAAACGATCAGCACACTCCAATAGAGTGTGATTTCGTTGGGATACATGTAGCCTTCAACACCGTTCATAACCCCTCACCCGTTTTCTGCCTGAATGTTCACTTATTCACTCGTTCACTGTTTCACTTCTTCACTGTCTCACCGCACCGAGCCGTCCAGGTCGTTGTAGAAGAGCTTCGCGCCGGTGGCCATCTGCGGCTTCAGCACCTGCACGTTGTGCGTCTTCAGAAACTCGTGAATCGGATCGTTAGGATTCTTCAGATCGACCAGTTGACGCGCGCCGGTCGGGCAGGCTTCGCAGCAAGCGGTGGTCAGGCCCTTGGTAATCCGGTGGTAGCAGAGCGTGCACTTGTCCGCCACCTCCTTGGTGGGATGAATGTAGCGGCAGCCATAAGGGCAGGCCTGCACGCAATAGGCGCAGCCCAGGCAGTATGTCTGGTCCACCAGCACCACGCCATCCGGGCTGATGAAGGTCGCGCCCACCGGGCAGACCTGCGTGCAGGGCGAATCCGCGCAGTGATTGCACATCTTGGGAACGAAGAAGTACTTCCCGCGCTCATCGGTGGCTACCGGGAATCCTTCCTTGCCGCCGTCGGGCGAGATGACTTCGGGGACGATCAAGGGGTTAGCCGTAACCTCCCCGGATTCGGTCATCGGCCAGTCCGACCTGTGGTAGCGTTCCACCCAGGTGCGAAAGTGTCCGTCGGGCACATCGTTCTCGGTGGCGCAGGCGCGTACGCAGTTGCCGCAGCCGATGCACTTGGGAATGTCAATCAGCATGCCCCACCAGTGGTCCGTCATCTTGTAGTTAGGCGACTCCTCAGGGCTTCCGGCCAGCACCGATTTCCATGCCACCGCCGCCGCCGGCAACAGTATCAGCATTTGACGCCGTGATAGATTCATTTCGCACCTCCGGCATCCATCTGTGGACTGTGCGGGTTGTGGCAGGTTTCACACGGCATTCCGTTCGAATGCTCCGCGGGAACCACCTGCGGAAAACCCTTTGGCTTGGCGGCGCTGGCTGTATGGCAACTGGCGCAGAGCACCGCCGTATCCGGCAAGACCGGCTTCACCGTTGGATCCTCGGCATGGCGGAGGAGCGGCGAGTCTGGCTGGATCGGTCGTACAATCAACGCCACGGCGCGCTGGTAGAGGTTCGGCCTGGGCTGCTCCGCAACAGGCAAGCGCTCGAAGATCGCGCCATGGCAGGCTTCGCAGTTCACGTGCGCATGCTTGCCGGCCTTCTTTTTCTCCGCCACGTCGGAGTGGCAGCTCTCGCAGACCTCGTGCCCGGCAAACTTCGCCGGGTGCTGTGCGATCTCGCCGATAGCCGCCCCGCGATAGTGCCCATACTGCCCAAAGCTCTTTGGAACTACGTAGTGGCGCACCACCAGAAAGACCAGAAAGGCGAGGACAAAGAGCCCCGCGAACCGGAAAAGATGCCCTGCATCCTTGAAGACGCTCATGCAACCCTCACAAAATGCTGCTGACGGGGACGGAATCGAATCGGCGTCCAATGTGAGCCAGATCACCGTTCGCAACTTCAACCCTAAGCGAAGGAAGGGCATGGTTGTATGTGAGGGAAATCACACAAGGGCAGAATGCGGGGTGCTCGCCAGAGCGGAGCTTCTCTACGTTTCAGTGTGGAAAGCGATGGAAGCTCCGCAGCAAAGGCGCAAAGCGATACGATGAATCTGAGGAGCGCAAGATGGCGAGAATACTCGATGGCGTGGCGATTGCAGCGGCGATCAAGCAGGAGGTGGCCGAAGCGGTCCGGGTGCTGGCCGCATTGGGCGTTCGGCCGGGCCTGGCGGCGGTGCTGGTAGGCAACGTGGCCGCCTCGGAGATCTACGTGCGCAGCAAAGTGCAGAGCTGCGCCGAGCTGGGCATTTTCAGCGATCTGATCATGCCGCCCGCCACCGTCACAACGGAAGAGATGCTGGCGTTGGTGGCCTCCCTCAACGCCCGTGACGAGATCGACGGCATCCTGATTCAGTTGCCGCTGCCCGCGCAGGTGGATACGAAGGCGCTGCTTGATGCGGTTGACCCGGCAAAAGACGTGGACGGCTTCCACCCGGTGAACGCGGGCCGATTGATGGCAGGGCGGATGGCGCTTGTGCCTTGTACGCCAGCCGGGATCATCGAAATTCTCAAGCGCAGCGACATTCCTATCGCCAGCCGGCACGCCGTGGTAGTGGGCCGCAGCGACATTGTGGGCAAGCCGGCGGCACTGCTGCTGCTGCATCAGAACGCCACGGTGACCATCTGCCACTCGAAGACGCGCGACCTGGGCGCGATCACCCGCCAGGCCGACATTCTGGTGGCCGCCATAGGCCGAGCCGGGTTTATCACGCCGGAGATGGTCAAGCCGGGCGCGACCATCATCGACGTGGGCATGAACCGCATTACCGATCACGCCGAGTTTGAGCGCTTTTTCGCGGGCAATGCCAAGCGCGAAGCTGCCTTCGCCAAGAATGGTTCTGTGGTGATGGGCGACGTGGATCCGAAGGCCTTCGAGATTTCAGGAGCGTACACGCCCGTACCCGGCGGCGTCGGCAAGCTGACGATTGCCATGCTGATGGCCAACACCGTCCGCGCCGCGAAGATGCGGCGGGGGCTATGATTGTTGTCGATCGGCAACGGAACTGTGCGGGCTATCCTGTTGTAAAGTCCGGCCAATCATCTTCGGTTTGAGATCACAGTTTGTGATTTCAAACCGGGAGGAGAAATGACCAGCCAGAGCGCCCTAGTACTGAGTTCCATTGAGAATCAGATCCATCTGGTTCGCGGACAGAAGGTTTTTTTCGACGCCGACTTGGCAGTACTATATTGCGTAAAAGTCAAGGTGCTCAATCAGGCGGTCAAGCGGAACGAGGAGCGTTTCCCTGTGGATTTCGTCTTTCAACTCACGGCGGAAGAGAACGAGGCTTTGAGGTCACAGTTTGTGACCTCAAAGAGCAGCCGTGGAGGCCGCCGCTACGCGCCCTATGCCTTTACCGAGCACGGAGCCATCATGGCCGTCAGCGTACTCAACTCACCGCGTGCGGTGGAGATGAGCATCTACGCAGTTCGCGCCTTCCTGCGCTTGCGTGAGGCACTCGCCACCCACAAGGCGCTCACCGCCAAACTTGCCGAGTTGGAACAACAGCTGGAAACACACGACAACACAATCAACGAAATCATCAAGGCGATTCATGTGCTCGCGATGCCGCCGGAGAAACCGGCCCGGCAGATCGGCTTCCATCCCGATGCGGCCTCAAAGAAGAAGATGCTGACGGTAAACACCGTAGGCGCCGCCAAGATGCGACGGGAGCAATAGCCGATGCTGAGAGTGGGTCTAACCGGCAGTCTAAGCAGCGGCAAGAGCACCGTTGCGGCGATGCTGCGCGCGCTGGGCGCGGAGGTCGTCGAGGCCGATGAGCTGGGCCGGGCGCTGATGGAGCCGGGGCAGCCGGTCTTCGCCGAGATCGTCCGCGTCTTCGGTCCCGAGGTCGTTGGCCCCGATGGACGGCTGAATCGCGTGCGGCTGGCCGAGATGGCTTTCAAGGAAGGCCGACTGCAAGAGCTGAACGCGATTGTGCATCCGGCAGTGATCGACGCCGAGCAGCGCTGGATGGAGCAAGTCTTTGCCTGCAATTCAGCCGCCGTGGCCGTGATTGAGTCGGCGCTGATCTTTGAAGTTGAACGCGACGCCCGCGTCCGCGGCGAAAGCGAGACGCTACTGGCCGATTGGCGGCGGCGCATGGACCGGGTAATCGTGGTCAACGCGCCCGACGAGCTGAAGATCGCCCGCTACGCCGCCCGCATCTGCCCGGATGGGGAGGGTCGCGAGATCGCCGAGGCCCAGGCACGGCTCCGTCTCACTTACCATATTCCCGACGCGGTGAAGGCTGCCCGCGCCGACTATGTGTTGGAAAATGCAGGAGATCTGGCGGCTCTTCGCGCCCAGGTGGAAGCGCTGTGGCCGCAACTTCAGGCCGAGAGCAACAAATCTCCGCGGAATGAGTCTTTAGAATAGGAAAGAAGGATTGTTCATAGCGGAGTTGGCGGAGTAAGCTGCGCTTCGCGCGTATTAGCGGCTTTCGCTTAACTACGCTAACCCCGCTAACTCCGCTATTCCGCTAAATCGCTGCATTCTAAAGGTTGTAGAGGTTGAAATCCTATGAAAATTCGCCGTGTTTTATTGGTTGTTCTGCTGGTGGGTGGGTTCTGGTTCCTCACCACGCATCTTCCCTCCAGCCTTGACCGCTCCTCTTTGGGCCGGTTTTTTCACTCCGCCGGCTCTAGTGATGGCTCTGCACTCCAGCTCAGCGAGGCTGAGGCCGCGCCCTCTTACGACGCCGAAGAGCAGAACAACATCGCCATCTACAAACGGGTGCTGCCTTCGGTGGTGAACATCACCTCCAAGTCCCTGGTCTATAACTTCTTCTTTGAACCCGTACCGCAACAGGGCCAGGGCTCGGGCTTCATCCTCGACAAGGCCGGCCATGTGCTGACCAACTTCCACGTCATCGCGGGCGCCAACCGCGGCATTGAAGTGAAGCTGAGCAACAAGCGCAACTATTCGGCCAAGGTAGTGGGCACCGACCGGGTGCATGACCTGGCGCTGCTACAGATCGACGCGCCGAATCTGGAGCCGGTGACACTGGCCGATTCCAGTGGGCTTGCCGTGGGCCAGAAGGTCTACGCCATCGGCAATCCCTTTGGCCTGGCCGGCACCATGACGCGCGGCATCATCAGCTCCATACGTTCGATAGGCGGATCGTCGGGGGCGCCCATCGAGAACGCCATCCAGACCGACGCGGCGATCAACCCCGGCAACTCCGGCGGCCCGCTGCTCAACTCGCGCGGCGAGGTGATC
>CAZQRX010000097.1:0-7751 GCA_964595845.1 uncultured Occallatibacter sp.
GGGCCGGCCTGGACGACGATCTCATCGCCGCGATCAAAGAGCACCAGCGAGTGGTTCCGTGCGTCGTAGACCGGGGTTGCGTTCGGGTCCACCGCCGACTCGGTCAGCACGGCCTGAGGCGCGGAGGCGTCGCGGAAGCTGCCCGCTCCGGCAAAGACATAAGCGAAGGCGTTGCGCGACGTCTCCACCCGGATGCGCTTGCGCCCGCCCGGCGGGATGGAGATATCCACATAGCGCGCGGCCACATGGGATTCGGTCGCTACTCCCTCGACCGGCCCCTTTTTGCCCCAGAACTCGCCGCAAATCACCCGCGCCCGGCTCCCATCGTCCTCGGTCACCTCCGGAATCGCGCTCGCAGGAATGTCCTGGTAGCGCGGGTCGGTCATCTTCAGCGCGGCGGGCAGGTTGGCCCAGAGCTGAAAGCCGTGCATGCGGCCCGCGGCGTCGCCCTTGGGCATCTCCTGGTGCAGGATTCCGCTGCCGGCGGTCATCCATTGCACGTCTCCGGCGGTCATGCGGCCCTTGTTGCCCAGGCTGTCGCCGTGCGCCACTTCGCCGGCCAGCACGTAGGTGATGGTCTCGATTCCCCGGTGGGGATGCCAGGGGAATCCAGCCACATAGTCCGCCGGATTGTCGCTGCGAAAGTCGTCCAGCAGCAGAAAGGGATCGAAGTCGGCGCTCTTTCCGAAGCCGAAGGCGCGTTGCAACTTCACGCCCGCGCCCTCGACGGTGGGTTTGGTTGTAAGAATCTGCTTCACGGGGCGAAGCGACATGGGGAACCTCCTCTGCCTTACAAATATTGGATGCGCGTAGGAGATATTCGTTGCAACAGGGATCTGGCCGGCCTTTTACTTGGCGCAAATGCGAGGCCTAAAAGCGGAATAGATAGGATGCTTTCACGAAAATCTGCTTGCCATCGTTCAGAAAGCTCGTTGACCGGGGGGTGGCAGTATTATCGGGATCGCAGCCGCCACCGGGCAAGCGATTGCATAGCGACAGGGCTAGATTTTGCAAATCGTTGTTATAGCCGACATAGACCGCAGTGCCGGGATGCGGAAGCCAGGTGAAGAGCGCCTCGCTTTGCACCTGCTTGGTCCGCTGGAGAGAAGTTTCGGCGGGATTGGCCAGCGTCGAGTCATACTCCACGATGACGCGCGCCGAGATTGCCTTTGTGAATTGATAATTGACCTTGGTGCGGAATACCTGGCTTTCGTAAACAAACGCGCCCTCGGCAACCGAGTGGTCGCGATCCAGCAGATAAATGTTATCCGCGGTTACTTGGCGGATAGGTTGCAAGGTAATATAGGCCTGCACCGTTTCCTGGTTCATCAACGAAGGATAATTCACAGGAGTCGGGGTGCAAGTCAAACTTGAGCTGGATGGAGGCGGGCAGGCAACGGGGTTGTAATTCACATTGCCGCTGCGAATGGCCTGAAGGCTGAAGTTCAGTTGACCCCATGGCGCGCCGCGAAAGACAATTCCTCCATAATTCTCCGTGAAGTTCTTGTATGCCGTGAGCAGCGGATAACTAGGCGGCCCCACCGTGTCGGAGTGCTCGCCCACAATCGGCGCAAATACAAAGTTGCGCGGCAGAACGAAAAATGGATCGAAGTTCGAGTAATGATAGACGCGGTCGCCTTGATGATTGAAGGCAATGTTCTGGTTCGTTTCAACTCCGATGGTCAGGATCTTTCTGTGCTTCGGATACCAAAGATAGTTGGAATAAGTATTGCCGTTGCGGATATTTGAGGTCTGGATGAATCCTAATTGCGTTTGAAAGCCCGTGCTGAAATCCAGGAAGTTCGATTGAAGATTGAAAGAGTGGCCGGAGCGGCTCACACTCGCGTTCCACGTCGGTCCGGCGGAGTAGCCGGGACTGTCGAGATCGCCCTTGGTCGAGCTTTCCACCCATTGCCCCACGGCCGTCCACTTGTCGGTGAAGCGCACGATAGAGTCGACTCCGCCAATGCGGTTCCATCCCTGGCCGAACTCGTAGTCGGTATACAGCGCGGAAATGCTCGACCCTTTGCCGAAATCCTGGGAGACGCGTCCCACGGCGATGGCTGCGCGTTTCTTGTAAAGCGGGTCACCCGCGCTGACGGTCTCACCGGGCTCCCGGTCGTCGATTGCCAGCAGGCCGATATTGGTGTGGCCCAGCTTGCCGGTCAGGCGCGCGCCGTACTCCGGATGCACGATATTGCGGGTGTAAAGCAGCATAATCGGCGAGGGCGTGGTGAAGAAGTTGGCATTTTCCAGAAAAAACGGACGTAACTCAGGGAAGTACACCGGATAGCGCTGGTTGACGGTGAATTGCGGCTGATCGGACTCGATGTTGCTAAAGTCCGGATTGACGGTGGCATCAAAGACAATCTTGTCCTTGAGAATGGCCTTGAACTCGCCGCCCGCGGTGCCTTCCAGGTGGCGGGAACTGAAATAGGGATTGAGGGGGTCCAGGGTCTCAAGCGTGCGCTCGTTCTGCCCCAGCACATAGGGATTGATCTGGATGTTATGCGAGCCGGTAACTCCCTCGATGCCTTTCAGCGTTTCTTCCTGGGTGAGAACGCCGGAGATATTGGCGGCCACTCGCGGCCAAAAATCGTTTTCGCTATTGCGCGGGAAGTTGCGCCCAAAGACCACGCCCCAGTCCGAGCCGCCGAGCCGAAAGCGCAGGCTGCGAAAGGGGATGGCCATCAGCGCCATCCATCCGTCGCGCGTCACTTGCCCCTCCGAGTCCCACACCTGGTCGTAACTGTAATCCTGACCCTGGTTCTCGGTCCATGCCGCATCGGCCTGCACGCCCGCCGGATTCACCGTAAAGAGCACGCCTTTGCGGTGGTCCTGAAAGGGATCGAAGAGTACCGAGACGTTATCGTCGTTCAGGATATTTTCCCGCCGCGCCAGATGTCCGCGAATCAGGTCCGCGTGATGGTCGTAACATATAAACACGAGATAGATGGTGCTCTTGGTATATCCCAGCCAGACTTCCGTCTCTTCTGTGGCGGGCTTTCCGTCGCTCGGCGAATTCTGGATAAATCCGGTAATCTTCAGCAGCTTGTCTTTCAACTCCGGCCGGGGCTTCATGCCCGCAAAGTCGGAGAGCTTCAATCCCTCGCTGAGCAGCGGCACACGATATTCGCGATGTTCTTTGGGCGCCTGCGCCGGAGTCATGGCCGGCTTGTTGCTCTGCGCGGCTGAAGACGCACAGGCAATCATCCCCAGACACACCATTACTGCCAAAGCCGTCAGCTTCATACGTTCAAGATACGCAACGCTCTTGTCTACGGTTCCTATAGGGCACTTTACTTTCATTCAGGATGTGCACTCAGTATCATTTGACGACTGCCGGGCCGCGCCGGTATCATAAAAATCCCGGAGCTTTTCTGCTCTTCAGCCTCACTTCACTATAAACGGTTCAGCAGGCGCGTTTGTTCAAGTTGTGAAACGGAGCAGCGGACACAATATGGGCGGGTCGTGCCCATTTACAAATAGACCGCGCGGCGGTGGGCAATGCGCGTACCTTTTCCAGTTTCGTCAAGATTGATTCGTTCTACCGGCTGGCTGCCAGCAATGAAAGCGGCCGCACGCGGATTGAGTTCTCGCGTTTGCGGGTCTGTGCAATGTCATAGGAAGATTGCATACGCATCAGCGTGTCCATTCTGACACCAAAGGCCTTTTCAATGCGCAGAGCCATCTCCCCGGAGAGGTTGGCCTTGCCGTTCAGCAGGCTGGACAAAGCAGGGCGCGAGACTTGCAGCGCCGCCGCCGCCGCCGTCACGGACAAGCCTGTGGGGGCGATGATCTCTGTTCGAATGAAATCTCCAGGGTGGGGCGGATTCATGATGGGCATGGCTTCTTCTCCTTCCGAGTTAGTGGTAGTCTTCTAAATTCACGTCGTAAAGTTCGCGCCCAGTTATGTCCACGCGAAAGGTCAAGCGCCGATTCGCTGTCACGCTCAGACTCCACGCGCCCTTTCGGTCACCGGTCAGTGTATGTGCCTTCCAGGACGGGAGTGCCCGTAGTTCGTCCGCGCTATCCATCTCATCCAGGAATGTGAGCATCTTGCGGAGTTTGTCCACCGTGTCGGGCGGAACGCCCTTCACGCTGTCATCTTCGTAGAGCCTCATCAAGCCCTTATGGACGAAGTTCGTTATCTTCATCCAATAAAGTGTAGCCTGTCGCTTAACGCTTGTCAACGCCGAAAGGGCTATTCTGCGCGGCAAAGCACCCATGAGGCCGCGGGCTTATTCTCAATACAGACCTCGTGATCGACTTCTCCCAAACCGTGAAGCAGCAGGCCGACATCGTCAAGGTGATCGAGGGCTACATCCGCCTGCGCAAGGCAGGGGCGCAGAACTACACCGGGCTCTGCCCCTTTCACAAGGAAAAGTCGCCGTCGTTTTCCGTCCACGCGGTGCGGCAGTTTTACCACTGCTTCGGCTGCCAGGCCTCGGGCGACGTTTTTTCTTTTGTCGCGAAGATTGAGAACGTCGGCTTTCCCGAAGCGGTCCGCATCGTCGCGGGCAAGTGCGGCATTCCGCTGCCCAAGCGCGAGTTTTCCTCGCCGGAAGAGGCTGCCGGAGCGCGGCTGCGGGCCAAGCTGCTTGAGCTGCACGAAACCGCAACGGTCTGGTTCGAAGAGCAGATGCGCGGACCCGAAGGGGCTATCGCGCGCGAGTACCTGGCCAGCCGAGGACTGACGCCGGAAGGCATAAAAACCTTCCGCATCGGCTACGCGCCCGACAGCTTCAGCGCGCTGCGCGACCGGCTGAGCGGCATGGCCGACCAGGAGACGCTCCGCGCTTCGGGGCTTTTCAGTTCCAAAGAACAAGGCGACGGCTCGCAAGGCCCCCTCTACGACCGCTTCCGCAAGCGGGTGACCTTCCCCATCTGCAACGAGAGCGGCCGGGTGATCGCCTTCACGGCGCGGACGCTGGAGACGGGCGAGAAGGCCGGCGCCAAGTACATCAACTCGCCGGAGACGCCGCTGTATTCCAAAAGCCTGGTCCTCTTCAATCTGGACAAGGCGAAGGCGGCGATTCGCCAGATGGAGTTTGCCCTGCTCGTCGAGGGCCAGATGGACTGCATCTCGGTCTATCTGCGCGGGATACAGAACGTGATCGCCACCAGTGGAACCGCCTTCACCGAGCAGCAGGTGGCTCTTTTGCGCCGCCACACCTCGCAGGTCGTGGCTAACTTCGATCCTGACGTGGCCGGAAAAGGTGCGGCCGCGAAGACAATTGCGTTGTTGACAGAAGAAGGCTTCAACATCAAGATCATCACCCTCGAAGGCGGCCTCGACCCCGACCGCTACATTCGCGAGCGTGGAGTAGAGGCCTATACTAAGGCACTTCGTGGCGCAGTGCGACAGTCGGACTTCTTGATAGAACGTGCCCGCGAGATGTTTCCAGGGTCAACCCCTGAGAAAAATCGGCAAAAAGTAAACTTTTTACTTCCTTTTATCTTGCGTGTTCCAGACATGCTAGAAAGAGCACAGTTTCAGGCCGATGCCGCGCAAAAGCTGGGCATCGACTCGGCCGTGCTGCGTGAGGAATTCCGCCAGGCCGCGCTGCGCCGCCGCGACCACATTGAGACTCGGGCTACAGCGCTGACCGAGGTCGAGCGGGTACTGCTCCGCGCGCTGGCCATCGACGATCCGGAGAACGAGCGCGCGCGGGGGCTGGCCGTCCAGGCGTTGGCGGAGCAGCCGGCGTGGTTTGAGCATCTGGGCGTCTTCGCGGCGTTGCAGGCGCTGGCCGCCCGCCAAGCCAACGACCCAATGGATGTGGTCGAGGATGAGGCGCAGCGGGCTTTGCTGGCTGAAACGCTGCTGGCCGAGATCCGACCTCCCGAGGAGAGCGAGGTGCAGAGCGCAATCCAGGAGATTCACGAGCGGGCCATCGTGCGCCGCCAGCGCGAGCTGCGCGAGCATATCTCCGAGGCCGAGCGCCGCGGCGACCACGCTGAGCTTGCCGTGCTGACCCAGCAAAAGCTCGATCTGGACCGCGCGCTGCGCCAGTTGCACAACCAGAGGCCGCCGGAGCGGTAGAGGCCTCTAAACCCGCGCGGAACCCCACTCGAAGTACCGCAATTCCTGAGCCTATTTGAGCGTTGCCACGTCAAATATACAGTAGCGAGAGCGGGCTGAAGGCAAGCCAGTCCGATTTCCGGCGGTAAGGTTCTTCGAAGTTCTTGACTTCGCCCGGGTTTTTCTATAGGGAAACCAGGGCGAAAGGTGGTATTCTTGAAGTCTCTGTGAGGATATGCGCCCCTCTGCCCCAACCATGAGCTTCGGCTCGCGGGCGACCCAGGCGAAACCTGATGCGCTGTGATCCTCTTCCGAGCAACCACCCTGAAACCGCATTATTGCGGTCGAACGCGGAGCTGTGTCCGCGGGCGCCGGTTTTGGATTTCCAGATGGAAGTCTTCTTTCAGTGCGCTCAGAACAGTCCACGCACCGTTGCGTAAATCGACTGCGCTAGACGGTGCCGCATCTGCTTTGCCGAGGAGAGTAGGTATATTTTGGCGATTGACGACAAATTTGAACCCGAACACGAGCACGAACCCGATCACGAGCATGATCACGACATTGACACCCTGATTGAAGTGGGCAAGGAAAAGGGCTACCTCACCTATGGCGACGTCAACGATATGCTGCCCGATGACATGGCTTCTTCGCCCGAGGATCTGGACGACCTGATTACCACCATCGGCACCCAGGGCATCGATCTGCTGGACGGCCCCAAGTTCCACGGCGACAAGGACTTTGAGCTGGAAGATGGCGAGGATGTCGAGCTCGACCTGACGCCGGGAACGCTGGAAAAGACCAACGATCCGGTGCGCATGTACCTGCGCGAGATGGGCACCGTGCCGCTGCTCACCCGCGAGGGCGAAGTCGAGATCGCCAAGCGCATCGAGCGCGGCCAGATGCGCGTGCTCAAGGCCATCTCGCGTTCGCCCATCGTGATTCGCGAGATTGCCGCGCTGGGCGAGGACCTCAAGCGCGGCGTGCGCAACGTCAAGGAAGTGGTGATCTTCGACGACGAGGAGCTCACCGAGGAGGTGGTGCTGGCCCGCGTCAAGACCACCGTGGCCCGCACCGATATGCTGGTCAAGCACCAGAAGAGAATCGCCGTCCTCGAAGAGAAGCAGGCCGCGTCGGCCGCCAAGGTCAAGGCCTCCGCCGTGCGCCACACCCGCTGGCTTATCGCCCGTGAAAAGGTCCTCGTATCGCGCATCGTCCGCGAGCTCAAGTACACGCCTCTGGAGCGCAAGCGCCTGCTTGACAAGGTCAACAAGACTGTCGACACCATGCGCACCCTCGAGCGCCAGATTCGTTCGCTGGAGCAGAAGCACGAGGCCAGCAAGAGCGAGGAGCTCAAAAAGGAGTACCGCCGCCAGCAGAAGAACTGCAAGGCCGACCTGGAAAAGATCGAGGGTGAGGCCGGCGTGGTCATCGCCGAGCTCAAGCGCACACAGCGCGAGATGATCCAGGGCGACATGGACGCCGAGCAGGCCAAGCGCGAACTGATCGAGGCCAACCTGCGCCTGGTCGTGTCGATTGCCAAGAAGTACACCAACCGCGGCCTCCAGTTCCTCGACCTGATTCAGGAGGGCAACATCGGCCTGATGAAGGCCGTGGACAAGTTCGAATATCGCCGCGGCTACAAGTTCTCCACCTACGCCACCTGGTGGATTCGCCAGGCCATCACCCGCGCCATCGCCGACCAGGCCCGCACCATCCGCATCCCGGT
>CAZQRX010000098.1:0-7445 GCA_964595845.1 uncultured Occallatibacter sp.
GAGATTCTGGACCGCACCGCGCAACTTTACCGCACGAATTTTCTGCTCTTTGCCGGCATCTTCGCCGTCTACGCCGGCGTGTTGCTGGTGCTGGGCCTGCTCCAGATCGGGCTGGCGGAGACCCTGCGTGTATTGCACATGACCCAGCAGCTTTTGTGGCTCACCTGGTCCGCGACGGGCGTCACATGGCTGATTACATTCCTCGTAGCCGGTATGTCGATCGCCGCCATCAGCCGCGCCGTCGCCTGGGTTCACCTGGGCGAACCAGCCACCATCCGCGGCGCTTACCAGAGCATCCTGCCCCAACTGGGCCGCTACCTGTGGCTGATGACCATCACAGCCTTCAGGGTCTGGACGCCGTTTGTGCTGCTCTACGCCGGCTTCTTTGGAACCATTGCTTTCTATGGCGGTCTCAAAGGCATGGGCGCAAATCCCGGCGCAGCCGCCCAACCCGCATTCGCATCCAATCCGCAGGCGGTGACTGCCGTCCTTGTGGCTTCAGTGGTTTTCTTCCTGCTCCTATTTCCCGTCGGCATCTACACCATCCTGATGAGCCTGCGCTACTCGCTGGCGATTCCGGCCTGTGTGGTCGAGAACATGAAGGCCCGCACTTCGATTCGCCGCAGCATTGAGCTGGCCAAAGGGTCGTGGGGACGCATCTTCCTGCTGGCGTTGCTGGTCGGCGTAATCAAGCTGGGGCTGGTCGCCGTCACCCAGTTTTTCATCTTTGTAGCGGCCTTCAAGCACCCTGGCCAAATGCCGGGGCCAGGCCTGTTATCGCTGTCGCAGATCATGGGCTTCTTCACCAACACCTTCCTGGGGCCGATCTGGGCCGCCGGCATTACGCTCTTCTACTACGACCAGCGGGTGCGCAAGGAGGGTTACGACATCGAGTGGATGATGCAGGCCGCCGGATTGACGCCGCCGGTCGAACTGCCAGCAGCCGCCAATCCGCCGCAGCCTGCCCCGCATAATCCGGAGGCTACGATATAGAAAGAATGATGGAAGCCGCGGGATTGATCGCGCCTGTGCCTCCGCCAAGTGGCGATGGCCCCAATGCGCCCACCGAGGCCGTGGAGGGTCAGGCTTGACGGTCCGGACTCAACTCGCTTGTGCGGCGCTGGCTGTGGCGCTCGCCACATTCCTCGGCGCGCCGCTGGCTCACGCCGATGCCTCCGACGCTCAGCCAGCCAGCAACGGACGCGAAGCTACGCTCGCCGAGTACCGCCGGCACCTGGTCGAGTTGAGCGCCGTGGTGGCAACCTGCGCCAAGGCGCGCAACGCCAAAACCTGCGATCCCGCGCTCGCCGGGCAGGACGACCATGTGCCGCTCAGCAATGCATCCAACGATGAGCGGCGGATGGTGCGCTACGACTGGCTGCGCGCGCTGCTCGCACAAGCTCAAGAGAAGAACGCAGCTAAGACCGAGGACAAGCCCCCGGCCAAGCCGCAAGTCAAGCCCGTCGTCGGCTCAGAGCAGACTCCGGCCGAGGAACCTACGCGGCCGCCCAAGCCCACCACCAGCGAATTGTTGCAGGCTGCCGAGGCGCGCCTGGTTCAGGACATAGCCCAGGCGGACGCGGCGTCGGCAGGCCAGCCCGCAGCCGCGCACGATCACGCCCAGGAGCGCGACGCGATGAAGCAGGTGCTCTCCGGTCGCGACTTCCGCAACCTGGAGGCGCCCACGGCGCGCGATTCGGCCCTGGAAAAGCTGGGCGCGTGGCTCAACGGGCTTTTCGCAAGCTTCGGCAAACTTCAAGCCAGCATAGCCTGGTTGGGGCCGGTGCTGGTTTGGGGCTTCGTCCTAGCCGTCTGCGTGGGGCTGGTTTGGGGACTGATGCAACTGGAACGCCGCTGGCGCATCCGGTTGGTGCCGGAGAGCGACGGCCCCGCCGCCGACGCCGCTTCGGCCCGCGATTGGCAGCTTTGGCTGGCCGACACGCGCCGCGCCGCCGCCGCCGGCCAGTGGCGCGAGGCGATTCACTTCGTCTACTGGGCGGCGATCTCCCGGCTCGAATCGAAGCGCCTGTGGCCGGCTGACCGGGCGCGCACGCCGCGCGAGTACCTGTCGCTGGTAGCTGCCGAAGACCCGCGCAAACCGGGACTGGCCACGCTGACCCGCAGCTTTGAGCGCACCTGGTACGGAGGCCGCGCGGCGGGAGAGAGCGACTATGTGCAGGCCGAACAACTGGCAGACGGGCTGATCTCCGGGAAGAGCGCGGCGAACGCTGGAGCCGGTGAAGGCGGTGCGCGATGACATTCCTCTCTTCTCTCGACGCCAAGGACCGCAATCTGCTGCTCTGGTGCGTGGGGATCGCCATCGCGCTGGCCGTAGCCACCGGCTTTCTTATGCCCAATGGCGACAACGACAATCCGCTGCCCTCGACCTACCTCGCTGGACAGCACGGTGCCCGCGCCGCCTACGAGACGCTGCTTCGCTCCAATTATCAGATTGAACGCTGGGAGCGGCCCCTGAGCGAGTTGGCAGCCACGGCCGGCCCGGAGACGGTGGTGATCTTTGCCCAGCCGTTCACCCGCGAGCCGGACGACATCAAGGCGGTGCGGAAGATTGTCGAGCGCGGGGGCCGCGTGCTCTCCACCGGCTACATGGGCGGGTTCATCCTGCCCGCCGAGGCCAGCGACACGCCCCAAGAGTTCCACTTTGCCGCCTGCAAGCTGGAGCCCGAGGGGTTGGACGCGGTCGCCGGTTCAGGCGAGGCGTGGATGGTTCCCGAGGCTACCTGGAAAGTTGGCAACCCCGCGCAGCGCGTCGAGTACGTCTGCGCCGGCAACCCGGCGGTGGTGGAGTACGACTGGGGCAAGGGGCACATCGTCTGGTGGGCCAACTCGACGCCTCTCGAAAACGGTTCGCTTAGCCGCGCTCACAACCTCGATCTGCTGCTGGCTTCGCTGGGTCCGCGCGCCGGCCATCGCTTCTATTGGGACGAGTCGCTGCACGGCGACATTCGCTCGGTTTGGAGCTATGCTGGCGGAGTGGCATGGAACTCGTTGTGGATTGGCCTGGCGGTGCTGGCGGTGCTGATTGTCTTCAGCTTCAGCCGCCGCAGCGGGCCGGTGCGCGGCCTGCCCCCGCCGCCGCGCGCTACGCCCATCGAATTTCTTGAGGCCCTCGGCGCGCTCTACCGCAAAGCCGGAGCCGCATCCACCGCCGTCTCGGTCGCCTGGGAGCGCTTTCGCCGCCACAGTTTACGGCTCTGCGGGCATCGGGGAAGCAAGATGGGTGCGGCTGAGCTGGCAGCGGTGATTCGCCGGCGCTTCCCCCGCGCCGATGCCAGCCTGGAAGCCGATCTGGCCGCTTGCGAAGAGGCCGCTTGGGGCGAAACGGTTCCTCCACGCCAGGCGCTCAAGCTGATCCAAACGCTGCACGGGCACTATCGAAAGCTGCAGGAAGCGGTCAGGCCGGATGGCTTGAAGAGCAACCAGGCCGCACAATCTGAGAAGATTCAATCCCAACTGCAGGAAAGGGTATTATGAGCCAGGAAAATGAACAGGAATTTAACCAAAACGCAGAAACACCGGACCAAAACCTGCGCGCGACCAGCCAACTCATCGCCCACTCCCGCGCGGAGCTGGGCCGGGTGATCTCCGGCCAGAATGAAGTGATCGAGGAGGTGCTGATCGCCGTTCTCTGCCAGGGCCATGCCCTGCTAGAGGGCGTTCCCGGCATCGCCAAAACTCTAATCGTCAAGGCTCTTGGCCGGCTCTTGGGCCTCGGCTTCCAGCGCGTTCAGGCCACCCCCGATCTGATGCCCGCCGACATTCTCGGCACAACCATCCTGCGCCCCGGGTCCGCTGACTTCGTCTTCCACTCCGGCCCCGTCTTCACTGATCTGCTGCTGGTGGACGAGATCAACCGCATGCCGCCGCGCACCCAGGCCGCGCTGCTGGAATGTATGGAAGAGCGCCAGGTGACCAGCGACGGTACGCGCCGCCCGCTGCCCGCCTGGTTCACCGTCTTCGCCACGCAGAACCCGATCGACTTTGAGGGCACCTACCCGCTGCCCGAGGCGCAGCTCGACCGCTTCCTGCTCAAGATTCGTGTCGCTTATCCCTCCGAGTCTGAGGAGCGCCAGATTCTGGAGCGCCACCACGGCGGCTCCGGCGCGGGGCTGCTGGAAGACGCCTCCATCGCGCCCATCCCAATGGGATTGCTAGCAGCGGCCTGCGCCGAGGTGCGCGCCATCCGCATCGCACCGGAGCTGTACAGCTACATCCTCGCGCTCGCCCGCCGCACCCGCGAGTGGCCCACGCTGTTATTGGGCGCAAGTCCCCGAGCCGCCGTGAGCCTGATGCGCGTGGCCCAGGCCGCCGCCGCCTTTGATGGCCGCGACTACCTGCTGCCCGACGACGTGAAGCGCGCCGTCCAGCCGGTCCTGCGCCATCGCGTGATGCTCAAGCCCGAAGCGGAACTGGAAGGCTTCGACGCCGACCGCGTCCTGGCCGACGTCGTTGCCGCCGTCCCGGTGCCAAGGCAATGAAAGCGGCTTCGGTATTTTGACTAGAATCACTCAAAGGAGGGTAATTCAGTGGCGCAAGACTTGGAAATCAGTTGTCCTAAGTGCGGCGAAGTCATTCGACTTGATGAGACACTCGCCGGTCCAATGATCTCTCGTATCAAAGCAAATGCAAACAAAGCCATCAAGAAGGCTGCTGAAGACGCGGACATGAAAGTGGCAGAAGCAAAGAAACTTGAAGCAAAAGTAGCGGCAAAAGAAAGAGAACTTGCCGATAGAGAAGGCTCCTTACAGGCACTGGTCAATCGCAAAATTGCAGCTGAACGACCGAAGATTGCGGCAGCCGAACGAGAGAACTTACTGAAGGAACTCTCACCTGAACTTGAAGCAGAGCGGGCAAGAGCTAAGGAGCTTCAAGTAAAACTGACAACAACCCAAAAAGCGGAGCTTCAACTTCGAAAGGAAAAGGATGCTGTTGATCAAAAGGCTAAAGATATTGATCTTGAAATTGCTCGAAAGGTTGATGAGCATCGGAAGGCGATTCAGGAACAGGCCAGTAAGGATGCCACAGAGGCTGCCAGATTAAAGCTTGCAGAAAAGGACAAGACGATTTCCGATATGCAGATGAAGCTAGAGGAGGCTCAACGTAAAGCGACGCAGGGCTCACAGCAATTGCAAGGAGATGTATTGGAGATCGACTTTGAGAGCACACTGAGGCGGATGTTCCCGCAAGACACAATCGAGCCAGTCAAGACAGGAGTTCGAGGCGGAGATATTCTTCAGCGTGTACTTGGCGAGATGGGTCGACCAGTGGGAACTATGTTTTGGGAAACAAAGCGAGCGCAAACCTGGGGCGGAGATTGGACGACAAAAGCAAGACAGGATGCGGCTGATGCCAAGGCTGAGATTGCAACCATTGTGAGCGAGGTCTTACCGAAGGGTATCAACGCATTTGGGATTTACGAAGGAGTGTGGTGTTCTACTCCAACACATGCAGTGGTGTTAGCGGTAGCCCTCCGGCAGGGTATCATTTCGACCGCGGAAGCAAGACAGGGCGCCTTGGGCCGAGAAACAAAGAAAGATAGGCTTTATGACTACATGATTGGACCGGAATTTCGTGCAACAGTTGAAGGAATTGCGTTGCCATTCCATGAACTAAATGAGGAACTGATGGCCGAAAAGAGAGCCACGCTGACGCGATGGAGGCGGCAAGAAAAACGAATTGAGCGTGTATTGACAAGCATTGCTTCTTTACAAGGCGATCTTCAAGGCATTGCCGGGAACGAAATGTTACAGCTACCTGGATTCGAGCTAGAATCTGGCGGCGACACAATTGCCGAGTTATCAGATTACCTATTGGAAGATGCAGGATTGAAATTCGCATGATTTCTCCTTCTCTTCATCCCACCCCAGTCAGCGCCGTCTGCCAACGCCGCCGCCGCTGGAGCTTCGCTCTCACGCCGCGGAGCATTGGCCTGCTCTTGCTGGGCTTCGTCTGGCTGGTTCCGGGCTTCTGGGACGGGCGGCTGGCCTACGCAATGCCGGCCTGGGACGCGCTGGTGCTGCTGGCTGCGCTGCTCGACGGCCTGCGTCTTCCCGCCCCGGCCGAGCTGACGGTCAGCCGCTCCTGGTCCAACGCTCCTGCCCTCGACAGCGAAACTGAGATCGAGCTGACGATAGAAAACCGGGGGCGGCTCATCCTCGATTGCCGGCTGGTGGACGATCTGCCGCCGGCGTTGGTCGCGGAGCCGGCAACGCTGCGGCTGACTGCCTTTCCCCGCGTCCCCGCCCGCCTGCGCTGTCGCGTTGAACCCAAAGAGCGCGGCGACTGGGAGACGGGCTGGCTCTACGTGCGTTACCGTTCGCCCTTAGGCCTCATCGAGCGCTGGGCCCGTGCGCCGCTTATGCAGAAGGTGCGCGTCTATCCGGCCCTGCGCGCCGGCGAAGAGCAGCAAATCTTTCTTGCCCGCAGCCGCCAAATCGACCTGCAACTGCGCCGTTCGCAGCAGCGGGGCCTGGGCCGCGACTTTGAGAGCCTACGCGATTACCGCGAGGGCGACGACCTGCGCGACATCTGCTGGACAGCCACTGCGCGGCGCGGCAGCCCCATCACCCGCCAGTACCAGACCGAGCGCAGCCAGCCCGTCTGGATCGTCCTTGACTGCGGGCGGTTGATGAGGGCGCGTGTGGCTATGGCACGAAGCCCAAAAGACTCCGGCTGGGCGCCAAGCCCCGGCCCTGCGCGCAGCAGCAAACTCGACCACGCCTGCACCACGGCCGTCGCGCTGGCCCAACTGGCGCTTTACTCCGGCGACCGGGTTGGGCTGCTGGCCTACGGCCACGGCATTCAGCAGCGCCTTCTTCCCGGCCGCGGGGCGACACACCTGCGGCAGCTCATCGAATCGCTGGCTTTGGCGCACGCCGAAGCCGGCGAGGCCGACCACATGCGGGCCACGGCTGTGCTCAACCGCCTGCAACCCCGCCGCTCCTTAATCTTGTGGATTACCGACCTGGCCGAGACCGCGATGCGCCCCGAGGTGATCGACGGCGCTCTGCAACTGCTGCGCCGCCACGTGCTTTTGTTTGTCGCGATGGCCCAGCCGGAGGTCGAGCAAATCGCCCAGGCCCGGCCCAAAAACATCGAACAGATGTTCCGCGCCTCTGCCGCACAGGAGATGGCCGGCCGCCGCGAACAGCTACTCGCACGCCTCCATGAGCAGGGCGCGCTTACCCTCGACCTCAACCCCGAAGCCCTCACCTCTTCGGTACTGAATCAGTACCTCACGGTGAAAGAGCGGGCGATGGTGTAGGGATAGAACTTTCTAGTCGGATGAAGAAACATGAGTATAGTAAAGGCGATCTACAAACATGCCCATCCGGATGGAAAAGACGGCTATACTCTCACTATGCGGTGAGGCTAGAGCAATATCATGATAGCTGTACCCGGTTCTGACAGGTTCTGAACCAAGC
>CAZQRX010000099.1:0-7438 GCA_964595845.1 uncultured Occallatibacter sp.
ACCGGGTTCAATGCCACCGACGAGGTGTCTTTGAAGGGATCGCCGACGGTGTCGCCGATGACGCACGCGTCGTGCAGCGGCGTACCCTTCTGCTTCAGGTCAACCTCGACAACCTTCTTGGCATTGTCCCAAGCGCCGCCGGCATTGGCCATGAAGATCGCCTGGTAGAGTCCGAAGATGGCAATCGAGATCAGATAGCCGATAAAGAAGAACGGCTCAGCGAAGGCGAAGGCAAGTGTAGCGAAGAAGACAGCGAGGAAAATGTTGAACATACCCTTCTGCGCGTACAGGGTGCAGATTTCCACCACCTTCTTGCTGTCCGTGACCGAGGCCTTCTCCGCGCCTTCCAGGTGGATGTTCGCCTTGATGAACTCGACCGCGCGGTAAGCGCCGGTGGTGACCGCCTGCATGGATGCACCGGTGAACCAATAGATCATTGCCCCACCGGTGATCAACCCGAGCATGAAGGGCGCATGCAGCAGAGAGAGGTTCTCTTTGCCCACGGTCAGTCCATGGGTCAGGGCCATGATGATCGAGAAGATCATGGTGGTTGCGCCGACGACAGCGGTGCCGATCAGCACCGGCTTGGCCGAAGCCTTGAAGGTATTGCCGGCTCCGTCATTGGCTTCCAGCAGATGCTTGGCGCGTTCGAACTTCACGTCGATGCCGAAGTCCTTTTTCAACTCGGCTTCAATGCCGGGAAGAGTTTCAATCAGCGACAACTCATAGACGGATTGAGCATTGTCGGTGACCGGGCCGTAGGAATCCACGGCAATTGTGACCGGTCCCATGCCCAGGAAGCCGAAGGCGACGAGGCCGAAGGCGAAGACGGCGGGAGCGAGCATCAGGGCATCCATGGATGGGCCGGTACTGAAGAAATAGCCCAAACTCATGAGCGCGACCATGCTCAATCCCAGCCAGTAGGCCGAAAAATTGCCGGCCACGAGTCCCGACAGGATGCCCAGGGAAGCTCCGCCTTCCTTGGCGGAAGTGACGACTTCCTGCACGTGGGCCGAGTTGGTGGAGGTAAAGACCTTGACGAGTTCGGGGATAACCGCTCCGGCCAGGGTTCCGCAGGAGATGATGGAAGCCAGCTTCCACCAGAGCGTTCCGTCGCCGAGAGTGGGGATCATGTAGAACGAGACGATGAAGGTCAGGATGATGGAAACGATGGAGGTGATCCAAACCAGAGAGGTCAAAGGCGCCTCGAAGTCCATCTCGTCGGAGTTCTCATATTTCGCCTTGGCGATTGCGCCATTGAGGAAGTACGCGCCGGAACTGGATACCAGCATGGCCACGCGCATGACGAAGATCCATACCAGCAGTTGCACCTGTGTCCTGGGATCGTGAACGGCCAGTAGAATGAAGGTGATCAGGGCCACGCCGGTGACGCCGTAGGTTTCAAAGCCATCGGCGCTGGGGCCGACCGAGTCGCCCGCATTGTCGCCCGTGCAGTCGGCGATGACGCCGGGGTTGCGGGCATCGTCTTCCTTGATTTTGAAGACGATCTTCATCAGATCGGAGCCAATGTCGGCGATCTTGGTGAAGATGCCGCCGGCGATACGCAGGGCCGCGGCGCCCAGGGATTCGCCGATAGCGAAGCCGATGAAGCAGGGGCCGGCGTAATTAGCCGGAACGAACAAAAGGATGGAGAGCATGATCAGCAGCTCGACGGAGATCAGCATCATGCCGATGCTCATGCCGGCCTTGAGCGGAATCGCAAAACATGGATACGGTTTGCCGCGCAATCCAGCGTGCGCCGTCCGCGAGTTGGCAAAGGTGTTGACGCGAATGCCGAACCACGCCACGCCGTAGCTGCCCGCCACGCCGACCAGGCTGAAGCCCAGGATGATGGGCAGGGTTACCCAAACATTGCCCACCGGCGCTAGCCAGCCGAAGTACATCGAGATAATGACCGCGATGAAGATCCAGAGCCGAATGATGAACTTGCCCTGCGTGATCAGATAGGTTTTGCAAGTCTCATAGATCAGTTCGGAGATCTCGCGCATGGAGATATGAACCGGCAGGTTCTTCAATTGCCTGAAGATCACCAGGCCGAAGAGCAGGCCGCCGGCGCAGAAGAGCAATCCGATCATTAGAAGGGATCTTCCGTCCAAACCGAGAAAATTCACGCTCGATAAATCCGGCAGCACCAGGCTGGCTTCACCGCCCGCGGCTTCCTGCGCGCCGGCGAATGTGGGAAGCAGCAGCAGAGCCAACAGGGCCGCCATGGTCCTGTACGGACGCTTCAAGAAAGCCTGAGCGCCTGCCTTGATGGCGGCGGCAAAGCGCGCAAAGAAAAAGGCCACAACGAGCGAAAGCGCGCTGACGGCCAGGAAGAAACACACCCAATACTGTGCAGTCACAATTCCTCCAAACGGTTTTTGATGGTTGATCACGAACGGAACCGGAAAAACGCTACGATAATTTCCGGGAAAGGGTCATAAGAAGGCTATCACCCGAAAGTAACAGTGTCGAGTGATTGCAGTCACAGCGTTACCGATGAGGCTTCCGGGAGCGGGAATACAGCCAATTTGGCAGCGCCGGGGCACCCTCCAGCTACTCGACATTGATGTCGATCTTGTCGCCGGGGAGCGGGATTTGCAGGTTCTGCCGGCCAGGACTGCGCACCTGGCCGCCGGGCAGCGGGTGCAGCTTGAAGAGCACCAGGATGTTGCGATCCGTGTCGTCGAAGGCGCGGAAGACGGCTGCCTGTTCGAGCGAATAATGCGTGTGGATGTCCTCAAGCGCGCCGGGGTCGAGGTCGTTCCAGGCGGCGAACCATCCGGGCTGGTAGCGGGCCAGCTTGGAGGGCAGGTCCAGAGTACCGAAGTCGTCGCACTGGGCGGGCAGGCGGGTGATCAGCGTGATCTCGTCGCCGCTGGACGAGACCAGGAGCCGCTTGCCGTTGGGGTGGGCATCGATATATAGGGTGAGCCGCCGGGCCGCATCGACAAAGGTGTACTCAGGGTGGGCGGCGTAGTTCAAGGTCTGGAGGCCGTTGAAGGCCGCGGCCAGAATGGCGAGAGCAACCACTGCCCAGCCTAAGA
Organism: uncultured Occallatibacter sp.; assembly: GCA_964595845.1. Taxonomy (GTDB): domain Bacteria; phylum Acidobacteriota; class Terriglobia; order Terriglobales; family Acidobacteriaceae; genus Telmatobacter. The sequence continues at coordinate 3,051 of CAZQRX010000099.1, forward strand.
TGCGTTGCGGGGAGCGGGGCGGCCGAAGATCGTTGGGCGTATCCAGCAGCGCCCCAGCCCCTTGCGCCACCACGAAGAAGCAGAAGAAGGCCGCCACGGCAAAGTAACGGGGCTGGGGATGGTTCTGACAGGCCATGAAGGCAATGACGCCGGCGACGGCCAGGATGGAGGCGCCAAAGACCGGGTCGAGCAGCAGCTTGCGGGCGTCGAACTTCCACCAGGCCAGAGCCGCGCCCAGCACGATCAGCCCGGCCAGCGGAATCAGTATTTGGTCCACCCATAGTCCGCCGTGAAAAGACCACCAAAAGCTGACGAATGGCCAATAGAGCTCCCTGGGCTTGATGGATTGATTCGACGCGAAGAAATACTTGTAGTCGGCGAAGAAGCCCAGGTGGATGACCAGCGCAATCCATAGGCCAAAGGTGACGACAAAGGCTGCGGCCGCGGACAAGAGGCAGTGCAAACCCAACCGCCGGCTGTACCAGAGCGGCGCGACCATCGCCCAGAGCAACGCCGGCAGCAGAAAGACGGCGGTGGTCTTGGTGAGTACCATCAGCGTGCAGAGCAGGCCGATGGCGGCCGATGCGACCAGTGGGCGGCGCATCCGGGGCAGACGGACAGCGAGATTCAGCGCCGTTAGCATGAATGCAATCAACAGCGGCTCCAGAATAGCCAGCCGGCTGAAGCAGTAAAGAAAGGGGCTGGTAACGATCAAAGTCACAGCCAGCAGCGCCCTCCAGCGAGGCCCCGTCTCCCGGAGTAGCAGGTAACTCAACAGCAGATTGCAAAAGAAGAAAGCGACGGCCAGTCCGCGCGCCGCCTGGACGGTAACCCCGGTAAAAAAGAAGAGCATCCACTCGAGGAACGGCCACACCGGCAAGGCTGGAGCGGGGTTAAGGTCTCCCGCGAGATGCCAGTTGCCGAAGAGGTGGGCGCGGATGGCGGCGTTGCCGTACCAGCCCTCGTCGGTGTACTTGGCCCAGTCGCCGGTCCACGGCGTGTGGTTGGGAAAGTCAGCGCTGAGATTTAAGGCGTGCAGCAGGGCAAAACAGCCGATGAAGAGCAGCCAGAGGGCGTAGAGCCAGCGCTTGTGCGGCATCGTCAAAGTCTGTTTCTCCGCGTGAATCTCACGCTCAGGGTCTGCCCTCCGCGAGCCGACTCAAGCGAGCATCCCCACGCGGCGAAATCCGTGAAACGGAAAGAAACAACGCCTCGAAGGAGATTCTCCGAGTATAGCGCGGGGCGTTTGGCCGCTTCTCATCGCGCAACTAGGTTAATACGCTGCCCGGCACATCCAGCGAGCGAATGGCCCGCGCCAGCCGCGGCACGCCGCCCAGGGCGGTCACACATTCGTCCGGTGGTTCGGAATCGATCTCGAAGAGAAAATCCCTGCGGCGGGACTGGGCTTGGCTCTGTTTTTCATCATGAATGCAGGGGAGTGCCCGTTAGGTGAAATGCGACCCCGCTTCTTGTCCACAGTTCCCGCCTTGTCAACACGCCCCCGCGATCAACTCCGCTGCATCCTTACGGACGGATAACGGACTGCTTTCCTTACGGATTCTTCATTCGACTCTTGTACGATGGAATCACCATGCAGAGCCAGCGGACCAACCGGCGCCGTCTCACACCTGTCTGGCGGGCGGTGATCGAGATCGGCTTTATCGACTTTCTCTTTTACTCCAACCTGCTGATGGGCGAGTTCACCGCGACCAACGGCCGCGGCAAGACCCTGGCGGCGGCTCTGACGGACATTTTCACCGTCACCAACTTCGCAATCGCTCTCATATCCGCGCTTATCGGCTACATGGTCTTTGAATACCTGCGCAAGAAATTGTAGCTTCATTTCTTTCTCCCTTGATCGCGTACCGCGGACTTCCGTATTCTTCGATGGTTTCCGCGTGATAGACTGCGCCCAAATCCATCTCACGCAGGTGAACCCGCATGAGCACGTATTCCCCGAACGCCGTTCCGCTCTGGATGTTGATGACGAAGCTATCCAGTAACCTCGTTTGAATGATGTGTTTGGGCTTTATCCTATTGATTGAGCGCAGAAGAATACGGGGCTCTAGCCCCTGAGGGAAGAATGGTTCACGAGGGATTACGAACGAGTGGATGCTTGCTTTGCATGCTGCTCTGCGTCTGCTTACTGCTTCCGGCCCAACAGCCGGAGCCGGCCCCCGCGCCGCTCAACGTCTCCGGCCAGATCTTAGTTGCCGGCCACTCGGTTCCATACCTCATCCGTCATCTGCCCATCAGCTCGTTTCCCGACTTACCCGCCGAACTCGTCATCCTGCTCAATCGCCGCGGCTGCCTGATTCCGCAGTCCTACGAGGCGCATCGCCCGGAGAACGTCATCCACGCCAGCCTGGAGCGCCCCGGCTCCTCCGATTGGGCCGTCCTCTGCTCTGAGCGCGGAACGGTTTCTCTGCTGGTCTACTTTTCCAGCGCCCCGGCCAGCCTGCTGGTGCTATCCGCCGCGCCGGAGACCGAACGCCTGCAAGCCCACGACCCGAGCGGCGTTCTGGGTTTCAACTGGGGCATCGATCCCGCCTCGCCCGAGCAGATTCGCACCGCTCAGATCGGCTTGTTGCATCGCCCCGCGCTGGTGGACCACGACGCTCTGGCCGATACGCTCGTCGACCGCCGCACCGTCTACCACTTTTATTTGAAAAGCGCCTGGATTGTCCTTGAAATGCCGGAGTAGACATTCGCGGCGTGAATCTTCGAGTTGCTTTCCTCGGAATGGAGCGTCCGGAGATGCATTGTGATTCTGTGAATTTTACGCCCGTTTGCCCTCCTTCGGCGGGCAAGATACTATTTCATTACCGCTGGCACGGACTCGATCCTCTGGAATCCTCCAGACCCGATGCCGAATCCCCATAGCAGCGGACGGGGCGATCCCAACTCATGAAGATTCACGAGTACCAAGCAAAGGAAATCCTGGCCAGGTACGGCGTCGCCGTGCCGCGCGGCGAAGTGGCGAATACCCTCGAAGAAGCCTCGACGATAGCCCGCAAGCTCTTTGCCGAGGGCGCCTCGGGCGTGGTCGTCAAGGCGCAGATCCACGCCGGCGGCCGCGGCAAGGGCGGCGGCGTTAAAGTGGCCCGCACCCGCGAGGAGGCCGAACTCTACGCCCAGCAGATCCTCGGCATGACGCTGATCACGCACCAGACCGGACCTCTCGGACAAAAAGTCCAGCGTTTGCTGATTGAAGAGACCGCCAGCATCGACCGCGAGCTTTATCTCGGCATTGTCCTCGACCGCGTCACCGGCAAGCTGGTCTTCATGGCCTCGCAGGCCGGCGGCATGGAGATTGAGGTCGTCGCCGCCAAAACTCCCGAAGCGATCTTCAAGGAGAGCATCGACCCGGCCATCGGCATGGGCTCATGGCAGGCGCGCAAGTTGGCCTTCGCGCTGGGCCTCAAGCCGACGCAGATCAACGCGGCGGTCGCTTTCTTCCAGAGCCTCTATAAAGCCTTCATCGAGACCGACGCCTCGCTGGTCGAGATCAATCCCTTCATCACAACGAAGGACGACAAGCTCTTCGCGCTCGATGCCAAGATCACCTTCGACGATAACGCCCTCTTCCGTCATCCGAAGCTCAAGGCGCTGCGCGATACCGCCGAGGAAGACCCGCTTGAAGTCGAGGCCAGCAAATACGCTCTCAATTACATTAAGCTCGACGGCTCCATCGCCTGCATGGTCAACGGCGCGGGCCTGGCCATGGCGACGATGGACATCATTCAGTACGCCGGCGGCAGCCCCGCTAACTTCCTCGATGTAGGGGGCACAGCCACGCAAGAGCAGATCGAGCACGCCTTCGAGATTCTGCTCTCCGACGTGAATGTGAAGGCAATTCTCATTAACATATTCGGCGGCATCCTGCGTGTCGACCGGCTGGCCACTGGAGTAGTCGCCGCCGCGCGCAACCTGAAAATCAAGGTTCCCATCGTGCTGCGCCTCGAAGGCACCAACGTCGAAGAAGGACGCAGAATCCTCAAGGAATCGGGCCTCAACTTCCAGGTCGGAGAAACAATGAAAGAAGCTGCGGAGTTAGTTGTAGCCGCGGCTGCTAGCGTGGGGGCATAAGATGGCAGTCCTAGTCGATACAAATACTCGCCTCATCGTTCAAGGCCTGACCGGCAAGGAAGGCACTTTTCACGCGATGAGTTGCGCGGAGTATGGCACAAAGGTCGTCGGCGGAGTCACTCCCGGCAAGGGTGGTACGACGCACGAGGGCTGGCCGGTTTTTAATACGGTGGCCGACGCAATTGAGAATACCGGCGCCAACGCGACGATGATCTTCGTTCCGCCGCCCTTTGCCGCCGATGCGATTCTCGAAGCCGAGGACGCGGGCATTCCGCTGATCGTCGCCATCACCGAGGGCA
>CAZQRX010000100.1:0-7210 GCA_964595845.1 uncultured Occallatibacter sp.
TCAACAACGTGGCCAAGAACCACGGCGGCTACTCGGTCTTCGGCGGCGTGGGCGAGCGCACCCGCGAGGGCAACGACCTGTGGCTGGAGATGACCGAGTCGGGCGTGATCAAGCCGGGCGACTGGGCTAACTCGAAGTGCGCGCTGGTCTACGGCCAGATGACCGAGCCGCCCGGAGCGCGCCTGCGCGTGGCCCTGAGCGCGCTCACCGTCGCCGAGTACTTCCGCGACGTGGAAGGCTCGGACACGCTGCTCTTCATTGACAACATCTTCCGCTTCACGCAGGCGGGGTCTGAGGTTTCGACGCTGCTGGGCCGCATGCCCTCGGCTGTCGGCTACCAGCCCAACCTGGCCACCGAGATGGGCGAGTTGCAGGAGCGCATTACTTCGACGAGCAAAGGGTCTGTCACCTCGGTGCAGGCCGTCTACGTTCCGGCTGACGATTTGACCGACCCGGCGCCGGCCACGACCTTCGCCCACCTGGACGCAACCACCGTGCTGAGCCGTCCGCTCTCGGAACTCGGCATCTATCCCGCCGTCGATCCGCTGGCTTCGACCTCGCGCATCTTAAGCGCGCGCATCGTCGGCCAGGATCATTACGACGTGGCCCAGGGCGTGAAGAAGATTCTGCAACGTTACAAGGATTTGCAGGACATCATCGCCATTCTGGGCATCGACGAGCTTTCGGAAGAAGACAAGCTCACCGTGGCCCGCGCCCGCAAGGTGCAAAAATTCCTCTCGCAGCCCTTCCACGTGGCCGAGCAGTTCACCGGCATTCCGGGGGCGTACGTGAAGGTGGCTGACACGGTGCGCAGCTTCAAGGAGATCATCTCGGGCAAGTACGACGACATCCCCGAGCAGGCCTTCTACATGAAGGGCGCGATTGAAGAAGTGCTGGAGACCGCCGAGAAGCTGAAGGCGAGTGTGTGATTAGCTCTCAGCTTTCAGCTCTCAGCAGGTCTTTGCTGACGGCTGAAAGCTGATAGCTGATAGCTCTACTGAAGGAAACTATGGCAGAAGAGACAAACCAACTCCGCGTGCGGCTGGTCACTCCCGAGCGCATCTTCTTCGATCATGCGGCGGCTGCGGTCGAGCTGCCGGCGAAGAATGGCTACTTCGAGGTGCTCTACGGCCACGCGCCGCTGGTGGCCGAGCTGGGCGCCGGGGACGTCATCATCCACACCGGGGCGGACCTTACCTCCGGCGGCCCGGAGAGCGTGCAGCGCTACAACGTCAGTTGGGGCTTTGCCGAGGTGCTGGGCGACCGCGTCACCATCCTGGCCAGTGACGCTCTCAAGCCCGAGGAGATTGACGTAAGCCGCGCCAATGAGCAACTGGCGCGCGGCCACAAAAAATGGGACGAAGCCGGCGACAGCGCCGACGCCTACACCGAGGCTCTCCGCGTCATCAGTGAAGCCGAAGCCAAAATCGCCTCCGCGGCGGAAAAACACTGAGACAGATCGACAGACTAACAAATCGCAGAAAAAGGCCCTGCTCATGGGAGCGGGGCCTTTTCATTTTCCTGGAATCGAGTGAGTCCTTCACTGCTTCAGAATCCAGCCGGCGATTTTGTCCAGCGCCACTGGAGAGATGGTCTCTTCAATCTCTCCATATTCGCGCAGAGAGCCGGTCTTTGCCGTCTGGAAGAGATGGTTCAGTCCCGGTAACTCATCCACTTCGTAATGCTTGTTTCCGCCGTCTTTTAAGGCTTTCCTGATGGCGGGCAGATTCTGCGCGGGCGGAACTTGCAGGTCGAGTGAGCCGTTCATAGCCAGCACCGGGCAGGCGACCTTGCGCAAAGCCGTCGCCGGATCGTAGGTGAGTAAGTAGCGGAACCACGGCGACGTGAGCGCCTTGATCGATGGACCGATATGGGCCTCCGGCATTCCATCGGCCGCAAGCTTCTCGCGCAGTTTCTTGTCGAGCGCCGCCGCGTCCTTTTCTGATACCACCAGCGCGAGCACTTCCCGTTCCTGGTCGGCGTTTTCGGCTGCCTTTTCCTTGCTCGCTCCGGCGGCTTCGGCGAGCAGGCGCGTTTGTTCCACGACGAGCTGGTCTCCCGGCACGCCATCGCCGGCCATCATCACGATAAATGCAACGCCGGGGTCGGAGGCGGCCACCATGGGTGCAACGACTCCGCCCTCGCTGTGGCCGATGAGGCCGATCTTGCGCGGGTCGGCCTCAGGACGCGACTTCAGATAGGCCACGCCCGCTTCCGCGTCGCTGGCAAAGTCGGCGGTGGTGGCACTGGCGAGGTCCCCCGTGGACTTGCCTATGCCGCGCTTGTCGGCCCGCAACACCACGATACCCTTGCGGGTGAGGTAGTCGGAAAGAACCAGGAACGGTTTGTGGCCGAAGACGGTTTCGTCGCGGTCGTGCGGTCCCGAGCCGACGATCAGCAGCACAGCGGGAAACGGCCCCTTGCCCGGTGGAATGGTGAGCGTGGCGGCGAGCGTGTTGCCCGCCGCCTTGTTGGTGTACGTCACATCTTCTTCGCGGTAGGGATAGGGCTTGACCGGGTTCTGTGGACGGCGCGGCTCCACTGCGGATTGATCCTTGATTCGCTTCAGCGCCAGCGGCAAAGGAGAGCCCATCTGCGTGAATGTGCCATCCATGGAACTTAAGTCCGCGCTGATCTTGCCCTCAAACTTCGCGCCAATTCCCTTGAGGTCGATGGTCAGCGCGCTGTCCTTGCGGCTCACCGAGGACGCGGCGATCCAGGCCGGGCTTTGATCGGGACTCTGCATCTGGGCCGTCAGCCCTTCCTGCGTGTTGACGATCTTGAAGACGATACGCAGCATGAGCGCGCCGGCATCCAGCGTGCCCTGCCATGTGCCATCGATCTCCGAGGGAGCGGCGGGCTTGGGCGCAGCCGTCAGCTCGGGTGCGCGCTTGAAATTGAGTTCCAGTGGCTGGCCTTGCGTAAAAGTGCCGTCGATCTCCGTCGCATCCTTGTTGACCGTGCCTTCATAGGAGATATGAGCTGGGTCGACGGTGAAGTCGAGCTTGGAATCCTTGAGCGAGATGGTGGTCAATGGAAAACTGACGCCTTGATCGACGCTGTCAAGCGTCGCCGAGAGGCTTCCGTCCTTGGCCGCGGCGATGTGCAAAAGCAGGTGGAACTGCGGACCGGGCGATACCAGCGTTCCCTGCCAATCACCGGCGATTGAGGTCTGTGCATGGCTGAGCGGTGAAAGGGCCAATGCGGCAAATGCCAAGATGGCGATTTTTGAAATGAAAAGAATTCTCATCATTCTCCTTTTGACTGCAAAAAAGAATACGTCGGAGTTCTTCTCGCTGTTCCATTTTTTCCGGTGAATCGATTGCCAACTCCCCTGCGTGGCGGGTGTTACTCCGTGACCGTCGCGCCGTAGTTAGTGGGCTGCGGAGCAGTGCCGCGCAACTGCGCGATGAAGAGCTGAACCTGACTCAGGACCAGAGCTTTGCGATCGGTATGCACCTCGTGCCCGCTGCCTTTGGCGATGATTCTCAGGCTATGAGTGGAAAGCTGCTTCAGTTCCTCCTGCATCTGAGCAGCGAGAGCTTCGAGCTTGCGCGCCTCGGGCGGCTCGTTGGGGGCTGCGCCCGCGGCAGGATCGTGGGAGATGATCAGGAGCGGCAAATCGCCGAATGGCTCGCTGTGCAGGGTCTCCGCGCTCGATGCGTCAAAATTGTTGTACTCGTTCACGAGCGCATCAAAATGGCTGCGGCATGAATCTTCGCCGAGCTCCCTGGCGGTGCGAACCTCCCAGCCGGCGACCGGCTTGCATATACCGAACAGGCGGGGAATGCCCGCGCTGTAAGCCAAGCGGGCGACCCGGATGATCAGGGCCATGTGCGAATTATCCTGTGGGCCGACAACTGCCGCAAAGCGCTTGTTCTGATCGGGTGTTGAGCTATCCATGAGAATGAGGCCTTGCACATTGGCCGGATAGTGCGTCAGGTAATCGCGCACGTAGATTCCGCCCCACGAGTGGGACAAGAGCACAATCGGGCCTGTAACTCCAGCCTGCGCGAGCAGCACATGCAGGTTGGCGGCCGTGTGGTCGGCGTCGCCCGGGCCCGGCTGCAGCTCGCTCCACCCCAGGCCCGCCCGGTCATAGGAGCAGACGCGGGTGATCTTGGCCAGATCCGGTTGAAAGTTGCCCCAACCCACCACCGGGGTTGAAACTCCCCAGCCCGCTTCAAGCACGATAGTTGGCGAGCCGCTCCCAGTGCAGTAAAGATGCATCGTATGGCCATTCACCTGGTAAAAAAGAGCCCGGAGCCGGATGGGTTGCCCAGAAGATTTCCATGGCAATCGCGTTGTAAGCGCTGCTTAGGGCCAGAATTGCCGCAAACAGTACAACCAGGGAGAGAACGATGCGCTCGGCAATCTTCCGCCAAAGCCGGAATGGTTTTTGAGAAAGCGAAATCATGCGGCGAACGCTCAGCCACACAAACAGAGTTCCGACCAGGAAAAAAAATGGCCGGCATGACAACGTAATCGAAAATCATTACTTGCCTCGATCTTTCCGTGCGTGGCGTATTGCGGAGACCATCGTGCATCCTGGAATCATCTTATGTTCGAGATCAAATCCAGGATGCGTTCAGGACAAAAGAAAATCCGAATAACTCCGGCCATTCTGCCCTAGCTCCAGGTGCGAATGCCGATCACGCCAAAACAGGCCAGGTACACCACCGCGATCAGCAGCGCGGCTGTGACTGCGATCGAATACCAGCGGACGCTCGCGCGTATCTCCTGCTTCCGCGCCCGCCACAAAGTAACTGCGCCGGCCAGCGAGGCCGCGGCAAAGAGCAGCGTGGTAACGGTGAGTCCGAAGGAATAGAACGTCAGGTTCCCCAGGCGTGCGATTGCGTCACTGCCTGTGAGAATAACGAGACCAATAAATGCCAGCAGGCTGAGAACGGAAATCAGCGGCCAGAGGCGCATCATGCGCTCAACTGGGCGGCGGCGGCGCTTGATGAGTCCGCCGAAGATCCAGAAGGGCGCATAGAGGAGGATCGAGACGAAGGCAAGCAAAAACCAGACCGTCAGCGCAATGCGGCTCCATGCCAGCCATGCGGGAATGCGCTTGTAAGTCGTACCGATAAAGACAAACCGGCCGTCGGCGTTGGGCGCAATCAGCGCAGCTGTGGCAATCGGTTCGGCCGGTCCCTTTTCAGGTTTGTAGCGAAACTGAAGGCCACTGACGGGGATGAAGGTTTGCTTCGACAGCCCATAGGACGAAAACTGCAACTCGCCGTCCTTGAAGCGCAGATATTGCATGGCCAATGGCGCAATGAATTCCTGCATCTTCATGCGTATCGCGTCGGCTTCGTACCAGCCCGCCCACTCCTGCGCGTTGGCGGGTAACTGCCCGGCGGCGGGCACAGCCGGCTTAGTGAGGTTCCGCGTAACGTATGTGCGAATCGCGTCGCCGATCTTGCCGAAGGCAGCGCCATTGGCGGAGTTGATGCTATAGAAATAGCCAACGCCGTACTCCGGAAGATAGGACATTTCTGTCAGTCCGCCGTCCACGCCGCCATTGTGACCGTGATAGACGAAGCCATCGTGAACGCTGGTGTAGTTACTCAGGCCATAACCGGCCTTCAAACCCGCTTGCGCCTCCCAGGTTCGAGTCGGGTTTTCCATGCGGTCAATGGAGGCTGAGGGGATGACTTGTGCGCCGCCTGCCGCGCCGCGATTGAGATAAAACTGCACATACGCGGCCATGTCTTTGGCCGAGGCATTGATGGCTCCGGCGGGGCGCTCGATGATATTCCAGTAAGGGTACGGAGATTTTCCATCGCCATGATAGAGAGTGGTCAACTGCGGCGATGGCTGCTCGAAGTAAGTGGCTGTCTTCATGCCGATGGGCAGAAAGAAATTCTGAGTTACATAATCCTCAAAGCGCTGCCCGGTGATCTTTTCAACGATGTAAGCGGCGACCGGAGGCCCGGAGTTGCAATAGGACATCCGCGTACCTGGCCGCCAGCGGGAGGCGCGCGAGTGGTGGTCATAATCGAGGCCTTCGCGCAGAGTCATGCCTTTGGCGTTCTTGGCATATTCGCGCATATGCAGATCATCCCATCCGGTGGTATGTTCCAGCAGGTCCACGACGCGCACCGGGTCTGTCGCCTCCCAGCGATTCTCAAACCAAATCTCGGGCACGAGTTTGTGCACCGGGTCCATGAGGGATAACTTTCCTTCATTCGCCAGCTTGAGGATGGAGAGCGAGGCAAAGGCCTTGGAGGTGGAACCGATGCGAAAGAGCGTCTCACCGGTGGTGGCGTGATTCGTCGCCACGTCCGATTTGCCCAGGCCGGTAACCCATTCCGGACCGTCGCGATGCACGATGGCGACCGAAACTCCGGGCGTATGCGTGTCGCTGAGAATCTTCTCCAACTGCTGCTTCAGCTCGGCGATCGACTGCGCGGGCTTGGGCGTTTCCTCTTTCTTGGCCTGGGCAAAACAGGCGGTTGCCGCGAGCGCGATCAGCGCCAGTGTTCCTGCGATGCGATTCATCCTCGTTCTCCCTGCTCGCGGGAAAGACCGTCATCGATCTCGCCGCGCCTTTCCAGTTGTTTGTAAATCACCAGCGAATATACCACAGGCGCAAGAGCTCCAACCAGCGTAGCCAGGATTGCCCAGGAAAAGAGGCCAACAATCGAAAACACCAACCCAACCAGGCCGCCCGCCACGAAGGTTTTGGCTGCAAAGCGATGCGTGGCATTCCAGACGCGCTCACTGGCCAGCGTCCACGGCGTTCTGACTCCAAGATAGAAATTCCTGCGCAACTTTCCCATCACATTGCCGAAGAGAGCGATGAAGAGACAGACTCCGCAAAGCATTGCCCGGCCCAGATCGATCAAGCGCCCGCAGTCCGCCCACAGCATCACGGCGTACAAATAAGCCATTATGCCAAAGAACAGCAGCATCACCAGATGGTAGGTTCGCCAGAAACTGTCGATCTCGAAGCGCTTGGGCGAGAGCCAGGGGAAGAGCCATGTCATCAGCATCACCGCGGCCATGAAGCCGGGGCCGATGAGATAGAGCGTCCACCTGGGACCGAAGTGGTCCGGCTCCATGCGATAACTCCAGTGAATTGGAACCCTGACCGGAAAATGTGGATACAGGACTGCCGTGGCGACCAGCGCCGCCGCAATCAGTAGAATTTCGAAGAAAAAAACCTTGCGTGTCATTGTCTTTTCGCTCCTTTCTTGTTGCC
>CAZQRX010000101.1:0-7190 GCA_964595845.1 uncultured Occallatibacter sp.
CCACAAGCAGCCGCATCGGCGAGAATGATACACGTGGCGAAGCGGCTCTTCAGGGCGGGATTGGTGTTGGGTCTGGCGGCGGCGCTGGGCGCGTCTTGGCCGGCGCCGGCGCAGGAGAGCCTGGCGAACGCGCCGGAGCCGACCCGCGCGGTCAAGGCTCCCGTGCTACCCGGCGGGCTTCCTGACAAGCCCTCGCAGCCGCCCGCTTTCACAGTTGCCGTCGAGGCGCTGGGCTTTTCCGCGCCGGGGCAGCTCTACCTGGGCCTGCGCGAGAGCTTTGTTTCGCTCGACTTTCTCGACGAAAACCGGCTGCTCTTCACCTTTCGCGTGCCGGGACTGATTCGCCGCGAGGCCGGCGAAGAGGAGGTGCGCCAGATTCGCGCCGTGGTGCTGACCTTGCCGGCCGGTACGGTCGAGGCCGAGGCCCTGTGGACCGTGCACGACCGGGCGCGCTACCTGTGGATGCTCAACGATGGCCGCTTCCTGCTGCGCGACCGGGAGAATCTTGAATTTGGCGACGCCACGCTGGAGCTGAAGCCCTACCTGCGTTTTCCGGGACCGCTGCTGTGGCTGGAGATGGACCCTGCGCAGAAGTACCTGGTGACCGACTCGCACGAGCCGGCGGTCACGGCCAACAAACCCGGCGAAGTGCCCACACCGGAGAGCGCCAAAGCCATCATCGACATCGATGGGCAGAGGCCGGACGGCCACTCCAGCGACCAAGACCTGCCGCCGGGGACTCCGGTACGCGAGGCCGATCTGGCGGTGCGCATCCTGCGCCGCGACTCCGGCCAGGTGATGCTGGTCAGCCGCAGCCCCTCCCTCGTGCATCTGCCCATCAACTCCGATGGCTACCTGGAGAGCCTGCGCGCGCGCGGCGACGCGTGGCTGCTGAATCTGAACTTCTTCAGCGGCGGCAGCAGGATTCTGGGCCAGGTGGATTCGGCCTGTTCGCCGCTCTTCGATTTTCTTTCTCAGCGGGAGGTGCTGGTGACCGACTGCTCCCCATCCGGCGCGGGCAAGCTGGTGGCGATGGGGACCGATGGCCGCCGCCTGTGGGAGGCGCAGACCCCGGATACGACGATCTGGCCGCTGGTAGTCAGAGCGCCGGATGGCTCGCGGCTGGCGCGGGAGGCTCTCGCGGTCAGCCACCCGGTCAGCGCCGGCGCGTCCCTTAGTCCAGAGGAGATCAAAGGGCAACTGGTCGTGATTCTGAACGCCGCGGACGGAAAGGAGGCGCTGGAGACGGCGGCCAGCCCGGTTCTGGATGGAGGCGGGAATGTGGCCATCTCACCCTCCGGGCGGCGCGTGGCCGTGCTTGCGGGCGGCGTTATACAGGTCTTCGAATTGCCTCCGCCGCCGCTGCTTCCGGAGCCCGCAACTCGCCAGCCGGGCCGCTGAGCTGGACTCTTTGGGCGCCCTATCCTCGCAGCGTTTTTGTTTTTGCGGCCAGGATGGGATTCATCCCACTGCAAAACGTGTAAACTGAACTGCGGGAGAGTATTCTTGTCCACCGATCTTGTACGCTACGCGGCTGCCGCGGTTTCCGATGTCGGCAGCAAACGCGCCTCCAATGAGGATGCATTCGGGCTTTCCGCCGAGTACGGAGTCTATATTGTCTGTGACGGCATGGGCGGCGCCGCGGCTGGCGAGATCGCCAGTTCCATGGCTGTTGACGAAATGCTGCGCCGGCTCAGTGCCCGCGCCGAGCCGGAGGCCGAGGCCGCGCCGCTCGAAGATGTGATCGACGAGGCCATCCGCGCCGCCAACGAAGCCATCCATTCGCGCGCCCAGAGCAACCTCCAGCTCAGCGGCATGGGAACCACGCTGGTGGGCCTGGTAACCGAAGGACGGCGCGTGCTGGTCTTCAATGTCGGCGACAGCCGCTGTTACCTGATGCGCACTCTGAGCCCGGAGCAAAGCGGACAAGAGCCGAGCGCTCCCAGTCAGAGAAAATTGGTACAGATCAGCCTCGACCACTCACTGGTGGAGGAGCAGGTGCGGATGGGCCGCATGACCCATGAGGAGGCGCTGCACTCCAACTACCGCAACGTGATCACCCGCGCGCTGGGCACCCAGGCGGAGGTCGAGCCGGATATCTTCGAGCTGGAAGCCGCGCCCGGCGACATTTTCCTGCTCTGCTCCGACGGGCTGTCGGGCGAAGTCAGCGACGAGCAGATTGAATCCATGCTGGCGGCCGACCTGCCTCTCGATGAACACTGCGTCCGCCTGGTGGACGCCGCCAACCAGGCCGGCGGCCATGACAACATCACCTGCCTGCTGGTGCGCGTCGAGGGCTAGCGGCGTTTACTGGCGGATCGGGGAAACATCCATTTCACCATGCGCCCACACGCTTGCGAATATCCTTCAGCAGCACTAATAGGTGCAACGGGTCCGATAGCGACGCTTCAAAGTCGAACTGCTCATAGTAGCGCTGGGCCTGCTCGTCTTTGGCATGGACGGCGAGCGCGCGTATCCCGGCAATATCGGCAACTTGCATGGTGCGCAGCACGGCATCCCGCAGCAGCGCGCGCCCCACGCCCTTTTTCTGCCAGTTTTTTTCGACGGCCAAGCGGGCCAGCAGCATGATCGGCACCGGATGCCGGGCGAGTCCCTTGCGCAAGCGCTCGGGCGCATCGATGTATTCGATCTGCCCGACGGCAAGGCTGTAATAGCCGATGACAACTCCGTCCACCAGGCCGACGTAACTCTGCGCCGCGCCCGCGCCTTGATTTTGCAGCGCGTGCTTGCGCAGCCATTGATTCAGCGCCTCTTGTCCGCAATCGAAGATGTCGATGGTATGGTCGCGCCGAAGCTTCTCGATGATGCGGGTTTCGATCATTTTGTCTCGCCAGAGCCGAAGAATCCCGGTTCATCGAGCAGGGCTTGCAAGCGAGGCAAGGGACGGGCAGGCGCGTCGAGGGCGGCTTGAAAGGCGGCCCACTTCTCCGCATCCAGGCCGAAGACGCGGCGATCCGCGAGCGTATCTTCGGCGCGAGTCAGAGCGCTCTCCATCACAAAATCGCTCATCGAGCGATGAACAGCCGATGCGGCAGCCTGCAACTTGGCTTTTGCCGCGGGCGATACCCGCACGTCCAGCTTTACCGTGCGCCGTTCCGTCAGGATGGATTGAGTGGCCATGAGATTCTCCGTTCGTACTTCGATGCTGACAGAATGTCTTGACAATGTCAAGACTTAGCTACCAGGATGGAAGCTATGAGGCAATTCTCAAACCAAGGCATCAATCGTGCCGCTTGACTTTTTGAAAAAGCAGCAGCAGCGGGATGCAGGCGAGCGCGAGAACGGCAATCAGGCGGAAGTTATCGGCATACGCCATCAGGGCGGACTGCTGTTGCACGCTGCGATAAATCATGCCGAGAGCCTTATGATGCGCGGTGAACCTATCCGCGCCCTGGAGAAAGAGCCTAGCCTGCAAGCCGCGCACCAACTCGCTTGCCAAAGGAGATCCGGCGTCCGCCGCCAGCGTGCTCTGGTGAATCTGCGAGCCGCGCACCAGCATGGTCGTCACCGTGGCGATGCCGACGGAGCCGCCAATGTTGCGCATCAGGTTATAGATGCCGGTGGCGTTGCCCATCTCCTGCTTGCGCAGGCGGCTCAGCGTCACGGTAGTTAGCGGGACGAAGACGAAGCCCATCGCGAATCCGTTGAGAATGTTGGGTATGACGACCGAGGACATGCCGATCTCCAGGCTGATGTTGCCCAGCATCCAGGTGGATGCGCCGAGCAGCGCAAAGCCGAAGGCCATCAGATAGCGGGCGTCGATCTTGCGGACCAGCAGGCCCACCGTCACCATCGAAGCCATGGCGCCCAGGCCGCGCGGGCTGACGGAGAGGCCGCTTTGCAGCGCCGAATAACCCATCAGCGTTTGCAGAAACAGCGGCAGCATCGCCGTGGCGGCATAGAGAACGAAGCCGTAGGTGCCGGTAATCAGCGTTCCCATGGCAAAGTTGCGGTCGCGGAAGATGCGCAATTGGACAATCGGATCGTGGTCGGTCAACTCGCGGAGGATGAATGCGACGAGCGCCAGCGTGGAGACGGCAGCCGTCCAGCAAATCCAGGGAGCGGCGAACCAGTCGGCCTCCTGGCCCTTGTCCAGCACCAACTGCAACGTGCCCAGCCAGAGAGTCATCAGTCCAAAGCCGAGATAATCGATTGCCCCCTTGAATTTGTGGCGCAGGTAAGGCGGGTCTTCGACGTAGAGGTTGACCATGATGAGGGCCAGGATGCCGATGGGAAGATTGATGTAGAAGATCCAGCGCCAGCTATAGCTGTCGGTGATCCATCCGCCGAGGGTGGGGCCGATGATGGGGGCGACGATGACGCCGACGCCATAGGCGGCCATCGCGGTGCCGTGCTGGCGGGGCGGAAAGCTCTCCAGCAGGATGGACTGCGCCAGCGGCTGCATTCCGCCGCCGCCGATGCCTTGCAGGACCCGCGCCACAATCAGCATGGGCATGGTCAGCGCCAGGCCGCAGAGCAGCGAGGCAAGAGTGAACAGTAGAATGGAGATCAAAAGCAGTTTCTTGCGGCCGATGCGTCGCGCGATCCATCCGGCGGCGGGCAGCATGATGGCGTTAGCGACCAGATAGCTGGTCAGAACCCAGGTGGATTCGTCTGTGGTGGCGGAGAGGCTGCCGGCGATGTGCGGCAGCGCGACGTTGGCCACTGAAGAATCCAGCACCACCATGAAGGTGGCCAGCATGACCGACCCGGCAATGACCCACGGACTCGCCTGAGGCTTCCAGGCGTGTTCTTCAGCCTCCGTAAGTCGATGCGTATTGCCGGCGGCGCTCATCCGGCTCTCCGATCCAGCCGGTGAAGATGCAGCGCTGGAAGCGGCGGGCGGCGGGCTTTCAGTTGAACTGTCCGCATATTCAGTTCAGTATACGCGACCGTCTTTCGCAGCCGCCGTTGACGGGGTGAGGAGGCATGAGTATTCTTCGGAAGGTGGAGGAACCGCAAGACTATGAACAGACGTGAATTACTGAAATCACTGGGCGGCGCGTATTCCGCCCTGGCGCTCTCAAGATTTGCCAAGACCCAGGCTGCGCAATTCAATAACTTTCTGGGAACCAGATCGTCTTTGCAGGGCTACCGGATTCCCGACTGGTTCCGCGACGCGAAGTTCGGCATCTGGGCGCATTGGGGCCCGCAGTCGGCGATCGAAGATGGGGACTGGTACGCCCGCAATATGTATATCCAGGGATCGGAGCAATACAACTACCATGTGGAAACCTATGGCCATCCCACCAAGGTTGGCTACAAGGACCTTGTGAATGACTGGAAGGCCGCCAAGTGGGATCCGGAACACCTGATGGGCCTGTACAAGAAGGCCGGGGCAAAGTACTTCGTCAGCATGGGAGTGCACCACGATAACTTCGATCTTTGGGACTCGAAGTACACGCGCTGGAATGCCGTCAACATGGGACCGAAGAGAGACATCGTCGGAACCTGGCAAAAAGAGGCGCGCAAGCAGGGTTTGCGCTTCGGAGTCAGCGAGCACCTCTGGATCAGTTACAAGTGGTGGGCGGTGAGCCATGGGGCGGACAAGACCGGGCCGCTAGCCGGCGTTCCCTATGATGGCGCCGACCCCAAATATGCGGACCTCTATCATGACGCCGACTGCGCACGGCTTATGGACAAACTGGATTGGAGCGACAACGATATTCCCGATTCGTGGAAGCTGCATTACCTCGACCGCATGACCGACCTCATCGACAAGTATCAGCCCGATTTTCTGTACACCGACGGGCATCTTCCCTTCGAGGATATTGGCCTGAAGATGGTGGCGCACCTTTACAACGTGAGCGCGCAGTTGCACGGCGGGCGGACTGAGGCGGTCTACACCAGCAAAGAGATGACCGATTGCGCCATCGGCACCTGCCTGCTGGATCACGAGCGCGGCGTCGCCGACGGCATCGCGGCAAACCCGTGGCAAACCGACACCTGTATCGGCCAATGGCATTACAAGCGCGGCCAGGAATATAAGACGGCCAAGAAGGTAATCGACCTGCTGGCGGACATTGTGAGCAAGAACGGCAACCTGCTGCTGAATTTCCCGCTGCCCAACTCGGGCGAGCTGGATTATGAGGAGAGGGTCGTTCTGGACGAGATCACCGCGTGGATGGCGGTGAACAGCGAAGGCATCTACTCGACGCGCCCGTGGAAGATTTACGGCGAAGGCCCCTCTACCAAGACTAAAATCGAAACCGGCAACTTCAACGAGGACAAACAGAAGGATCTGACTGCCGAGGATGTTCGCTTCACCACCAAGGGCAGTACGCTCTACGCCTTCGTGATGGGCTCTCCGGAAAAACAGGCGGCGGTGAGCGCGCTTGGCCTCGCCAGTCCGCAGAATCCGGGCAAGATTCAACGAGTGGAATTGCTTGGCTACAAGGGCGATCTCAAGTGGAAGCAGGAGGACGCCGGATTGACGGTTGAAATGCCCGCGGAAAAGATATCCGATGTCGCGATCACGCTGAAGGTCGAACTGGCATAGCATTTTCTCCGGGGCTCAATCGGTATATGATTCTTGCGGCGGCGATTCGCGCCGATCGGAAGCGTGTTTACGAAAGGGCGGGAGGAAGAGCGATGAAAGACAAGCACAAGAAGAAGCACTCGGAAGCCGATCAGGCGGCGACGCCTTCAAACGGCAAGCAGAAGCACGGCGACCTGCCTGCGCCCGTGCTAGGCAATGCCGAGACACTGCACCTGGGAAAAGACTGCGACTACGAAAAAGAGCTGAGGCGCTTGCAAGTCGAGCTGGTCAAGCTGCAGGAGTGGGTGCGCGCGGAGGGCCTACGGGTTGTGATTCTGTTTGAAGGGCGCGACGCGGCGGGCAAGGGCGGGGCGATCAAGCGGATCACCGAATCGCTGAATCCGCGCGTCTGCCGGGTGGTGGCTCTGGGCACGCCCACGGAGCGCGAGAAAACGCAATGGTACTTCCAGCGCTATGTTCCCCACCTGCCCGCGGCCGGCGAGATGGTGCTCTTCGACCGCAGTTGGTATAACCGGGCGGGCGTCGAACACGTAATGGGCTTCTGCACCGAGGCGCAGTATCAGGAGTTCTTCCAGAGCTGCCCGGAGTTTGAGCGCATGTTGCAGCGTTCGGGGATTCGGCTCATCAAGTACTGGTTTTCCGTCAGCGACGAGGAGCAGGAGCGGCGCTT
>CAZQRX010000102.1:0-7106 GCA_964595845.1 uncultured Occallatibacter sp.
ACCATATAGAAGCGCACGCTGAAGCGCTGCCGGGCGTCGCCCACAGCCACGATTCCGCATTCGTAGGCGGCCAGCTTGGTGGGTGTGTTGCGGTGCCGCCCGACGAACCACGAGGCCACCACCATCACCGCGCCAAGTCCAAAAGCGGCAAGGATTTGCAGCAAGAGCGGAAGATATTGCCAGTGATAGGGGATCATGGCCGTCCAGTCCAGTCAAAACACGGGGGAAATGCACCCATCTCTCCGAAGCCGCCAACGGCTCCAACGCGACGGGATGCTGGTTTGAGCTTAGGTTTACCGCCTCATTCCGTCAAGGCAACTGAAGGCCGGCGTACAGTTTTATACAGATCATTTCATTGTTTCATGAGACGCTTGCTCTGAAAGCCGAATAGCGGCTTCAAGGAGTTCCTGTCGCCGAGACAGATTCCGGGCGGCTCCATTCTTCTACCTATAAGTAGAGTGAAGGCAGGGGAGGAGCTGCAATGTGATCTGTATCACCGCTATTCACAAAGCGGCAAGCGACAATCCATTGTCCGCTCGTGGGAAACGGTACGTTCGTCATCTGAACATTCGGCGCGCTCCGCCGAAGAACAGAGTGAGGATACAACCATGGCAGCCACCACGACCTCGAGCTTCTCGATTCCGGTCACCGACCAGGCTTTTTCCACTGCTGGAGCGCGCCCCAACCGCCGCCACCGCATTACCCCTGAGGCCGGACACGCTCTGGAGATCCTCGGCCACGCCATCGAATATCTTACCGACGAGTTCGTGTATGAGGACGGTGCGCTATTCGCCAGAAATGCGCAGTTGCAGGCTGTGCAGATGCTGATGGCGCTCAACCGACGGGTCTACTTCGAGTGTCCGGAAGTGCCGACCTTCAGCGAGCGATGCCTCGCTCTGCTGCATCTTCACTCGGCGTAACCCTCCGTAATTGCATTAACTTAAGACAGATTTCAACTGCTTATAAAGAGCCTGAATTATATTCCAGCATTTGTCCATTGTGCGGCATACACCCTTCGCCATCTCTCATAAAGAGAATTCGCCACCTGCGTCGAAATCATTGAGTAAAAATATTTCATTTTTCCACAAAAAAGTTCTTGACAATAATTACTGTGTGGCGCATAGTGTGTGTAGTACAGGATGTGGCGCATGGTAATGCCGATTAATTCCGACGCCTTTGAAAACCTTCGCCTCGAACTTCGCCGTGGCTGCCTGGTGCTGGCCGTCCTGGCGGCGCTGCGCAGCGAGCAATACGGATACACGCTGCGTAAAATCCTCTCCGAGCATGGCCTGGAGATCGACGAAGGCACGCTCTACCCGCTCTTGCGACGCCTTGAAACCCAGGGTCTCCTGGCCAGCGAGTGGCGCGAGGAAGAGAAGCGCAAGAAGCGCTTCTACCTTCTCTCCGCCGACGGCGCCCTCGTCCTCGAGCAGTTGCTCGCCGAGTGGCGCAACCTCGATTCCTCAATCCACACAATTCTCAAGGAGCAAAGTCATGGAACTGATTGAACGCTATCTGCAAGTTGTGAAATTCGGGCTGCCCAAGCGGCAGAGGGACGACATCATCGCCGAACTCTCCGGAGACATCTACTCCCAGGTTGAAGAGCGGGAGACAGCCCTCGGCCGCAAGCTGAATGAGGCCGAAGTCGAAGAGATTCTCAAACAACGCGGCCACCCCCTGCTGGTGGCCAACCGCTTCTCGCCGCAGGAGTCGCTGATCGGACCGGTCTTCTTTCCCATCTACCGTTTTGTTCTGAAGATCTTCGCCTTCGGCTACTTGCTGCCCGCTACGCTGGTGTGGATTGGATTGATGACATTCAGCGCTACCTACCGCTTTGAACAAACCCAACCCTCGTGGTTTCACGCATTCGCGTCGTTGTTCAGTTACCTGTGGTTCACCACCTGTCTGGTGGTCGTACCGCTCACCATAGCCTTCGTTGTATTGGAGCGTCAGCAAACAAAGTTGCATCTCTTCGATCGCTGGAATCCGCGCAAGCTCCCCGTGATCCGCGATGCCAATCAGATCCCGCGCTCTTCCTCCGCCATCGAGGTGGCCTTCAACCTGATCTTCTTCGTCTGGTGGGCCGTTTACGCGCACTCACCACAGGTGCGGATCGGTTCAATGATCCACATCTCCTTCCAGCCGCAATGGCTCTGGCTCTTCTGGGGCTACCTCGCACTGGCGTTGGGCAATACCGCGCTTTCGGCCACGAACCTGCTACTCCCCTTCTGGTCAGTAACTCGAGCCAAGCTGCGCCTTTTCTCCGATGGCGTGGGAGCGGCGATCTTTTGCTGGCTGATGCAGGCCAACATCCTGGCCGGAATCTCCATTACAAATGTGCCAGCCGAAAAGGCGACGGCTCTCGCCCAGGCCATCAATCACTGGATGACCACGCTCTTCCCAGCGGCCATCGTCGTCGGCCTGGTTGTAATCGCAACAGGCATCTATCGAATCGTGCGGCTGAAACCGGCAGAAGGAGACTCTTTGCCGTAACTGAAAGAAATAACTTCCTATGAACATAATTGTTTGCGAATTGGGCCGTTTCCATTCTTTTGTCATAACTTGCGAGGACTGGTTAACCATTTAGCGGGTTAGCCACCGCTTCGCGGTGATCGCGAGTTAGCAAGTTAGCGGGTTCATTGCCGGCGCTATTTGTAACGGCAAGCCAGGCTGCGCCCAAGGAGATGCAACTGCACTGAGTAGAAAGCTGTCACAAGATTGACTGCGCCAGCCCTTCGCCGGACGGCGCGAGCGCCAAAAAATGCAAAGGAGACCAAAATGACAACGGCTATCGCAGCTCAAACTACCGCCGCCCAGAACGCACCGGCGTCGATATATAACCATGCAATCGGCTATCTGCGCGCCTTTATCGTTGCGCTGGTCGTTGCGCATCACGCGGCGCTCGCCTATTATCCAATCCCAATTGAGCCGCCGGCTTCACTGGCTGCGCAGCCCCGTCTGTGGGGAGCATTTCCCGTTCTCGATGCGCACAAATGGACCGGTTTTGCCTTCTTCTCCGGCTTCAACGACGTCTTCTTCATGTCGCTGATGTTCTTCCTCTCCGGCCTGTTTGCCTGGCATGGATTGGTAAAAAAGGGCGCGGCCAAGTTTCTGCGCGATCGCCTGCTGCGGCTCGGCATTCCCTTTGTTGTGGCGGCCGCTGTTCTAGCGCCGCTCGCGTACTATCCAACCTATCTGCAAATGACTAGCCACGACGGCATTGCCGGGTACTGGCATCAATGGCTCTCGTTGGGGAATTGGCCGGCCGGCCCAGGATGGTTCATCTGGATGTTGCTCGCCTTCGACGGCATCGCCGCGCTCCTGTTCGTCCTTGCACCTCGCTGGGGCCAGTCGCTGGGCAAACTGACCTCGGGCGCGGCTCGCAGGCCAGTGCTCTTCTTTTTCGCGCTGGCCGCTATTTCCGCGCTGGTCTACATTCCCATGGCGCTCCACTTCACGTCTCTTGCCTGGACAGACTTCGGCCCGTTTAGCTTTCAGACCAGCCGGTTTCTTCATTATCTGGCGTACTTTCTGATTGCGGTTGGAGTGGGAGCGTATGGCGTGGGTCGCGGACTGCTAGCCCCGGACGGAAAACTCGCCCGCCGCTGGCCTTTATGGGTGGCGGCCGCTCTGGTGATCTTCGCCGCGGCAACTGTTGTCACACTGATTGCTCTCGCCACCGGCAGTCAATCGCAGGGATTGGCCATTGCCACGGATGCGGGATTCGTGCTCTCCTGCGCGGCCTCCTGCTTTGCGTTTCTGGCCCTGTTTCTCCGCTTCGTTCATTCCGGTTCACGCATTTTCGACAGTCTTAGCGCGAATTCGTATGGAATCTATCTCGTCCACTACGCGTTCGTTAACTGGCTGCAATACGCGCTTCTCCCGGCATCGCTTCCCGCGGTGGTGAAGTGGACGATCGTCTTTCCCGGCGCGCTCCTTCTCAGTTGGGGCACGGTGGCAATGATGCGCCGCATTCCGGCTATCGCGAGAGTGGTTTAATCGTTCATCGCCTGGGAGCCTGCCTATTTGATCTCCAATTGATCGATCTGAAACTGGAACTTGGCAGGCTCCAGGATGCGAAGGAAGCCCAGCCCGGTCAGGTCGCTTCCGTCGGTGTCAAACTGCGAGAAGGGGAAGACGTACTGCTTCCACTCCGGTCCGGCGGTGAACGTGGTCATCGCGGGGGCTTGTCCGCTGCTCGCTTCGGTTTGAACAATGAGCGTATAGGTCTTGCCATCGCCCTTTGCCCAGAAGCTGATAGTCTTCTTGGCGGAGAGATTGACGGACTGCTGCGGCGTGGCGCCGGGAAAGTAGAGCGCCCCTGCCCAGGCAAAGGGCGAGCCGGCCACCACCTCGCCTGTGACCTGCAAGGCGCCTTTGGTATTCGCCGCGCCGGGCTCGACAACTTCCAACTTGGCCGTCGATTTGCCGCCATTCATCTGATCGCCGGCTCCCAGCCAGGAGCCGTAATTGGCAGCAATCTTGCCATCGTCGAAGGTGCTGACCACTCCCGACTCGGAACCTGCCGGCGGAGGCTGCGTGGGGCGTCCGGTTTCCCCGTTTGTACTGCCGACGGTCAGCCGGACTTTGCTCGTCCGGTCGGAGCTGGGGCCGACCATGAGCTCAAAGACTCCCGGCTCCACGACGCGATGCATATCCGTGTCCAGCATCGACAGCATCTCCGGTGTGATGGTGAATTCGACCGTCCGCTTCTCTCCGGGCTGGAGGGTAATGCGCTGGAAGCCTCTCAACTGCATCACCGGCTGTGTAACCGAGGCGATCTTCTGATGCACATAAAACTGCGGCACCTCATCACCAGCGCGCGCGCCGGTGTTGGTGATCTCCACGCTCACCTTGGCCGTGCCTCCGGGCATGATCCGCTCCGGCTCGACGCGCAGGTGATCGAAGGTAAAGGTGGTATAGCTCAACCCGGAGCCGAAGGCGAAGAGCGGCTTGCGCGTGCTGAACTCATAACTGCGGTTGGCGGAGGGTTTGTGATTGTAGAAGTCGGGCAGAGCGCCCACCGTGTGGGGAAAGGTGATGGGCAGCTTGCCGCCGGGATTGGCATCGCCGAAGAGGATCGCGGCCGCGCCCGTTCCGCCTTCCTCGCCCAGATACCATCCTTCCAGAATCGCCGGAACCTTCTCGGCAATGTAGTTGATGGAAAGCGGCCGCCCGTTGATCAGTAGGACAATCGTTGGCGTGCCGGTTTCAACCACGGCCTTCACCAAGTCGTTCTGCGCTCCGAGCAGGTCAAGGGAATCGCGGTCTCCGAGGTGCATTTCCGACCAGGCTTCACGGTTGGTGCTTTCGTTTTCACCCACCACCAGAATGGCGACGTCCGCCTTGCGCGCCGTCTCCACTGCCGCCTGGATGGAAGCGGTTTGGGTCTTGGGATCAATGAGTTCCACACCGCTGGCCTGCCAACCGCGGAAGCCCTGCGGCGCGTTGGTGATCTTGCACCCTTCCGCATAGAGCACCGTGGCCTTGCCGCCCACGCGCGCGCGGATGCCGTCCAGAATGCTGACGCCATAGCCCGGATCGCGGGCATAACCGCCGACGTGCACATCCGCGGCGTTGGGTCCGATTACCGCAATGGTCTTCAATTTGGCCAGATCCAGCGGCAGCAGGTTCTTGTCGTTCTTGAGCAGCACCATCGCCTCGCGCGCTGCCTCGATGGCCAGCTTGCGGTGCTCCGGGCTGTTGTTCACACGCTCCGCATAGTCCGGGTCCACGTATGGATTGTCGAAGAGTCCCAGCCGGAACTTGGTGGCCAGCACGCGAGCAACGGCCCTGTCCACTTCGCTCTCCTGCACGGTTCCCGCTTTCACCTGATCTACGAGCGTGCGATAGACGGAGCCGTCGGAAAGGTCGTAGTCAACCCCAGCGGCCAGCGCCAGGCGCGCAGCATCCGCCTTGTTGGCTGCCACTTGATGCGTTCCAATCAACATCTGCAAGCCGTCGCCATCGGAGGTGATGTAGCCGTTGAAGCCCCACTCCTGGCGCAGAACGCGGTCAAGCAGCCAGTGATTAATGTGCGAGGGGACGCCGTCAATCTCGTTATAGGAGGCCATGACGCTGCCCACATGAGCCTCCTGCACGGCGGCTTGAAAGGGAATCAGGAAATTCTCGCGGATGATCCGTTCGGAGTAGTTGCCCGGAGCCGTGTTAGTGCCGCCTTCAGGCTGGCCGTGGACGGCGAAGTGCTTGGCGGTGGCCATTACATGATGGCGATCAATGAGAAAGGGATCGCCCTGCAAGCCTTCAATGGCGGCAACGCCCATGCGCGCAGCCAGGAAGGGATCTTCGCCGTAGGTCTCCTCCGTCCTTCCCCAGCGGGGGTCGCGCGCAATGTCGAGGACGGGAGAAAAGACCTGGCCCGCGCCACGCGAACCGGCTTCGTCTCCGACCGCGGTAAAGACCCGCTTCACCAGCGCCGGATCCCAGGTGCTGGCCAGGCCCAGCGCCTGCGGAAAGCTGGTGCTGCCATACTCCATGTATCCGTGCAGCGCCTCGCCGAGAAAGATCGCCGGGATGCCCAACCGCGTCTTTTCACGCAGATAGCGCTGCACTCCATTGCGCAGAATCGCGGCGTTGCGCGGGGTAAACTTGAATTCCTCGCCCCACTCGTTGTTCAGGATTTTTCTGGCCTGCTCGTTGGTATAAGTTCCGGTCGGATCGATCACCTCAATCCGGTTCTCCCACCCGCCCGCGAGTTGCTCCACCTTTTCTTCCAGCGTCATGCGCGGCAGCAGGTCGGCCACCCGGTCTTGAATAGGTAGACTCGCGTCCCGATAGCGCGGCGTATCGAGTGCCTTGGCTGGCTTTTCCTGGCTGTTAGCCCTGACGGCATTCAGGGTCAGGCCAAGCAGAAACACGGCGGTTAGATACAAGCTGGCATTGCTTTTTGGATTGATCATGGCGATTGCGGGATTCTCCTGTCCGTGTGAAAGCTACGGCGATTCATCGTAGCACGACAGAAAGAACTACGAGAACTGCGCTGGAACGGTTCCCGGCGGCGGCTCCGATATTATTGGAAGCGGGCCAAGCGGCTCTGTCTATCCTAGCACCTGTACCGATCCTCTGCCGACTAACTCCTCGGCCCG
>CAZQRX010000103.1:0-7096 GCA_964595845.1 uncultured Occallatibacter sp.
GCGTCCACTTCGTCGAGCGCGCAGAAGGGGCTGGGCTGGAACTGGAAGATGGCCACCAGCAGCGCCAGCGCGGTCAGAGACTTTTCGCCGCCCGAGAGCAGCAGCACATTCTGTAGCTTCTTGCCCGGCGGCGACGCCACTATCTCCAGGCCGCTCTCGGCCTGATTCTCCGCGTCGGTGAGGCGCAGGAAGGCCTGCCCGCCCTGGAAGAGCCGCGAGAAGACCTGCGCGAAGTTTTCGTTGATGCGGGCAAAGGCCTCATCGAATTTGGTGCGCGAGATCAGATCGATCTCTTTGATGGTCTGCTGCGTGTTCTCGATCGACTCCATCAGGTCCGCGCGCTGCGCTCCCAAGAAGCCATGGCGCTGGGCGGTCTCCCTGTACTCGTCCAGGGCCATCATATTCACCGGGCCCATCTGCTCGATCCTTTGACGCAGGCTGCGGCAGTTCTCCTCTTCCGCGGCCAACTCTTCGCCGGCCACGCGCTCGATCTGTTCATCGGCGCGCAGCGTGGCTGCCTCCGCATTGACCTCGGCCAAACAGCTTGCCTCCACGTGTTCGAGGTCGGAGAGCAGCTTGGAGCCTTCGCTGGCGAGGCTGGCGCGATCCTCGCGCAATTGATCCAGCGCGGCCCGCCCGCTCTTGAGTTGCGTCTCCATGGTTGCCAATTGCAGGCGCACAGCCTGTGCCTGGCCGGCCAGCGTCTGCGCTGCGATGAGCGCCTCGGCGCGCGCCGTTGCCAGCTCCTGCTCGCGCTGGGCCAGCTCGGCGCTCTCCCGGACGCGCTGTTCGCGCTCCGCCTCGGCCGCGCTCCGCTGCTGGGCAATGGTTTGTACGCGGCGCTCCAGGTCGGCATGGAGACGGTCGATGCGCTGGAAGGCTGCCTCGGCGCCGCGTCGCCGTTCCTCCAGGCCGGCCAGCTCCGCGGTCACCTGCGCCGCCTCCTGTTGCAAGCTCTCGCGCGTCTGACGCAGCAAGGCCAGCTCCGCCTGCAACTGATCGAGAGCTGTCTCTGCCGTGCGATGTTCGGCTTCCAACCGCAGCATCTCTTCGCGCTTCTGGCTGATGCTGGCGCTCTTGGCCTCGCGGGCGTCCTTATTGCGCGCGGCCTGCGTCGTCCACTCCTCCAGCCGCCGCTCAACGCGCTGCGTTTCGCCTTCCATCTGCTTCAGCGACGCACCCTGATTGGCGCTATCTCGCTCGGCCAGACGCCGTTGCTCGCTCTGCGCCTCCAGTTGCGCAGCCTGCTCCGCGATGGCCGTAACCAGCTCCGCGGCTTCGGTCTCCGACTGCGCCAGCTCGACCTCCAGTTTGCCCAGGCGCTTCTCGGCCTCGCGCAATTCGCGCTTCAGCGCCAACGGGCCTTCGCTGGAAGGCTTGCCGCCGGTCACCGTCGAGTTGTGGAAGCACTCGCCCTCTGGCGTCAGGAAAAATGCGTGCGCGTAGCTCCCGGCCAGGCGCAGTGCCTCATCGGGGTCTTCCACCAGGTAGCTGTATTTGATCTTGGGCAGAATCGACTCCAACGGCCGCCCAAAGCTGTTCAGCACCCGGATCGAATCCTTCAACGGGGTCACGCCGGGGGCGATGATCGTCTCGTTGCTTTCCTCAAAAAGCGCGGCTTGCTCCGCCGAGTGAATCAGAAACGTGGCGCGGCCATCCACGCCCGACTTGAGCAACTGAACGCCCT
Organism: uncultured Occallatibacter sp.; assembly: GCA_964595845.1. Taxonomy (GTDB): domain Bacteria; phylum Acidobacteriota; class Terriglobia; order Terriglobales; family Acidobacteriaceae; genus Telmatobacter. Next base: position 1,688 of record CAZQRX010000103.1, read on the forward strand.
GCTCGGCCGCCACCCAACTCTTCACCACCACATAATTCAGCTCCTCGCGCAGGAACTCGTCCACCACATCCTCATGCTCGCCGCTCACTTCGATAAAGTCCGCCAGCGTGCCCACCGGCGCCATGCCCTGCGCCAGCGCGCCCGGCTTCAGCAGCCGCCGCACGGTGTCGGTGGAATAGCTGTGGTTGCGAATCAGCGATTGCAGCGAGTCGCGCCGCCCGGTCACTTTGGCGGTTTCTCCGCTCATTTGGTTGATGTGCGCACGTAGTGCGGCTTCGTTGGTGCGGTGGGTTTGCAGCGCCTCGCGTAGCGCCGCAATCTCGCTCTCCAGCCGCTTCAGCGTCTCCGCCGCGGATTCGTAGCGCAGCCGCGCTTCTCCGCTCTGCGCACCCAGATTTTCCAGCTCAGCCTTCGCCTGGCTCAGTTCGCCTTCCAGCCGCGCCGCCTCGTGCTCCAGAGAGGCCAAACTCTCCTCGCCCTGCGCCATGTGGTTGCGCGCGTTGCCGGCCAGCGTCAGCAAATGCATCACCTGGCGGCGGTTGGCCTCCAACTGCCGCTCCGCTGTGAAGACCTCTTCAGCCGCCGTGCGCGCCTCCTGCTGGCGCGCCTCCACCTGCTGACGAAAAGCGCGCGCCTCTTCGGCTGCCGTCGCCATGAATGAGCCCTGCTGCGTCCGCTCCTCGGCAATCCCCGCCAGTTGCGTCCGTGTCTGCTCCAACTCGGCGCCGGCCGCCGCAATGCGCGTCTCCAGCTCAGCCACGCGCTCCGTATTGGCGCGCTGACGCGCCGCCGCCCGCTCCCGCTCCACGGCCGCCGTGTTGGCGCGGTTCTGCGCCTCCAGGCCCTCGCTGTCCAGCTCGTAGCCCCGCTCGGTGAGCGCGTGCTGCGTGGCCTCCTCTTCCTCAATCTCCGCCGCCGAAGCGTTGATCCGCCCGGTCAGCGCGGCGATCTCCGTCTCCAGCCGCGCCTGATCCGCGTCGATCAGCGCCATGCGGCTAGCCAGCACCACGCGCAGACGCCCGCGCAGCTCATCGCGCACCGCGGCAAAGCGCTCCGCCTTGGCCGCCTGCCGCTTCAAACTGTTCATCTGCCGCGTGACTTCTTCAAAAATGTCGTCCACGCGCGCCAGATTCTGCTTGGCGCTTTCCAGGCGCAGCTCGGCCAGCCGCTTCTTGGTCTTGAAGCGCGTAATCCCCGCTGCCTCCTCGATGATCGCCCGCCGCTCGTACGGCTTGGAGCTGAGCAACTGCCCGATCCGCTCCTGCCCGATGATCGCGTAGCTCTCCGGCCCCAGGCCCGTGCCCATGAAGATGTCCTGGATGTCGCGCAGCCGGCAGAGCTTGCCGTTCAGCAGGTACTCGCTCTCGCCGGTGCGGAAGAGCCGCCGCGTCACCACCACCTCGCCCTTTTGCGGCGTGCGCTGGAACTTGCGCCGGCGTATCTTCAGCACCACCGCCTGCGGTCCCTCGCCGCTGCTCATCGATTGCGGCAGTTCCGGCGAGTCGTCGTCCAGCACTTGCCCCGGCTGCTCCTGGGCGATGATCTCCTCGGCTTCATTGGCCCGCTCGCGCCGCGCCGCCACTTCGTCCCAGTCGGCGGGGCCGTCGTGGTCCACCAGCACCAGCGGCTCCACAGGAATCGGCCCCTCGTAAGCCTCCGGATCGACCAGCGTCAGCGTCACTTCGGCCATGCCCAGCGCCTTGCGCTCCCGCGTCCCAGAAAAAATCACGTCCTGCATGTGCGTGCCGCGCAAGCTCTTAGCGCTCTGCTCGCCCAGCACCCAGCTCACCCCGTCCAGAATGTTCGACTTGCCGCACCCATTCGGCCCCACCACCACGGCAATCCCCGATCCCGCCACGGTCAACTCTGTGCGGTCGCAAAAGCTCTTGAAGCCGAGTATGTGTATCTTCTTTAGTTTCAGCATCTTCTCTCCGGGTGGTTAGGGCTGTGCAACTATCGTCCGGGCAACCCGCCGCCAACGCCCAAAGCGCGGCGGAAAACTTGCCCTCCGATTCAAACTCTACGGTCCCTGGAGGGCAGGGTCAACGGTGGAAAGAGGGGTTTTTGTGGATAAGAGCGTCCGCAATTCATCTTCTTGGAATTTCCGATAAAAGCAGTGCATCATTGGGTTTTTCTTGGGGGTTTCACCGGCTTTTTGCACAGCCAGTTCCTCTCGCTCAGCGCGCCTTCTTGAAGTCGAAGGTCGCCAGATTCATCTGCCCTTCGCTGACGATGTAGACAGTCAGCACGCTCTTGCCCTTGGGCAGTTTGAGCCGGACGAGGCCGGGGGCAAGGCTCCAGTGGTGCCACTGCCGCCAGGCCACCGGATCGGCGGTATCGTAAGTACTCGCGATGGTCAGTGGGCCGGTTGCCGGCACACCGTTCACGTCCAGTGAGATGCTTCCGCCCCGGTTCGAGGTGTAGAGCAGGTCGGCGGAGTACTCGCCCGCCTCGGCCACTTGCACCGTCAGGTTGAACCACTCACCGGGTACGGTCCAGCCCACATAAAGCAGATCGGCTGGGGGCACAACCTTGTTGTAGGGGTTGTCGTCGATCGCCGGATCATGCTTGAACTTGGTGAAGGAGATGTCCACGCCCTCGTTCATGCGGAACTCATGCAGATAGCTTCCGTCGGCGGGGTTCAGCTCGCCGCTGCCATGATTCACGGCGTCCGAGTCGTGATAGGCCACGCCCTCGCCGCCCAGGTCGTAGTAGGCGCAGAAGACCTTGCCGGGAATCGCCTGTGCGCCACCCTGATAGCGGCTGTCGTGGTAGGGGGTTCCCCGGTAATGGGCAAGGAAATCCGATTTCGCGGCGCAAAGCGCGGTCGCGGCCAGCAGGACGGCCAAAAACAAGGTAAAACGGAAGCGAGTTTTGGTCATGGTGTGCTGTCTCCTGTGCGGGATACCGCTGATCGGCGAAAATCCGCTGATATATTTGGGTACACGGAAGATAGTACGCCTGGATGCTTAGGAGAACGAGTCAGCCCGGAGCCGGCAACGAATCAACTTGACCTCCGTTACGTTACGCGTTACGATTGCGTATGATTCAATCCTTCCGCCACAAAGGACTGAAACGGATTTATGAGGATGACGATCCTCGCGGCGTTGCGGCGGAGCATTTGACCAAGGTACGCAATATCCTTGCTCGTTTGGATGCAGCAGGTTCAATAGAAGACATGAATCTGCCAGGATTCAACCTGCACACGCTGAAAGGTTCATTGCAAGGCCTCATGGCAGTCACGGTTCGCGCCAATTGGCGAGTGATCTTTCGATTTGCCGAGGGCCATGCGTATGAAGTTGATTATCTCGATTACCACTAAGGAGGTTTCCCCATGCCGATGAAGAATCCGCCCCATCCGGGCAGCATTGTACTGAGCGAGTGCATCGAGCCGCTCGGCATCACCATCACGCAAGCGGCGCAAGCCCTGGGCGTTACACGCACCACACTCTCCGAGCTGGTCAACGGCAGGCGCGGCATTTCGCCTGAAATGGCCATACGGCTCTCCCAGGTCTTTGGCGGCAGCGCCCAAAGCTGGATTACGCAGCAGGCGCAGTACGAGCTTGCGCAGATTCCCGCCGGGCGCATTCAGCTTAAACGGCTCGCTGTGGCGTAAAGATTAATTACGATCCTTTACAGGTCTGGGAATCTGAATCTGGGGCACCCGCAATCAATGAATTCCCGGTATGGTGAGCCATGAGCCAATCATTCGGAATAGTCGAAGAGAAGCTGCGTGAAGCGGAGTTCTTTCTCGATGAACTCTGCAAGACGAATCGGCGTAGTTTCCAGGCACAGTGTTTCTTTAGCGCGTTTGCTTCCGCAGCCCGGAGTGTGACTCTCGCCTTGCAGGCGACGATGAGTGACGTTGACGGTTTTAGCGATTGGTATGAACAGGCCCAAGCCAGACTGAAACTTGACCCATTGGCTCGATTCTTTGTGGAGATCAGAAATGACTCTATTCATAAGGGTTTGAATCCGCTGGACCGAATCACGATGGAGCATCTTCGCGAGGACCTCTCTCTGCAACTTCGTAGACGCGCACCTTCGCATGTCATCGTTTGCCTGACCAAAGAGCCGAGAATGGAACTGTTCTAGCGGATGCTGACCAAATATCTTCCGAGTATTTCAAGTCACTCGTCGCAGTGGTACTCGCTTGCTATGAACGGTTCAGGAGCGTTGTTGATCCGCGCTGGCACTTCACATGGGACAATTTCCAGGCCATGAACAAGAGCTTTGAAGATGCTGTCGAAGAACTGGGATTCCCCCGCATTTGGGCATCCTTCGTCTCAAACGAGACAGAGGGGTGGCGGATGCTGAGATCCCAGCAACCGGCATGTCTCATCAACGATATATTCTAGCGATATGCTGGCCGGAGCATTCCCGACCCTGATTCTTTGGACGACGCCAGCTATTAGCTCAGTACCGCTGAACGCGCGGTCCCGCGCCGTTGCTAGGCTACCCGTTCGTAGGGGTGATGGTATAGGCGGATCAATTCTTCAGTGCGCAATGCTGCCATGGCGTAGGCGCGCCCCTGATCGTCGCTGAACTCGACCTCGGCTACAGAGGGGGCGAGCAGTTCAACGACAGTTCCAACCTGGCCGCGAACAAGTCCCTTCTCTGGCATATCCTCGAGCACGGCTACTTCAGAAAGAAGTTCCATCTCCCACAGCTCCTTATCCTAAAGAATATAGCATGTGACAAACCGCGGGGCGATCTCGCCACTCAGGATAATCCAGCAACTCCGAATCTCAGCAGCCCCTCCGCCGTGCCTCAATTCAAAGTCTATGATGTACCGGGTTCCGTACTGATCGGAAACTCCAAGTGTGGCATTTTCTTTCAAGGCCGCATCGATTAACGCAGCACGAAGTTCTTCGGCATGAGCAGCGCTTATCCCCAGGAGGGATTGAAAGACTCGCGCCTTATGCCGTCCGCGAGGATGCCCTGGACTCAGACAATAGTCTCGAAGTTTTTCAATCTCGACAATCGATGCCTTGGCGTTCGGTAACTTCATCCTTTTCCTCACCACCCCGTGATCGAGTGTACTGCCGCTGTCCCGCGCAGTCCTCAATGTCCCGGAATCATCCCCCACAGCATCACCAGCGTCATGCCGATGACGATGATGCTGGTGGCCCAGGCGATCACATTCCATAAGCGCGAATTTTTGTGTTCGCCCATCAGGTCCTGGCGGTTGATCAGCATCAGCATCAAGATGATGACCACCGGCAGCAGAACGCCGTTCAGCACCTGCGAGAGAATGGCGAAGTTGATCAGTTGCGCGTCGGGCAGCAGCAGCACGGTAAGCGCGCCGCCGGCGATGAGCAGCGTGTAGAGCCAGTAGAAGAAGGGCGCTTCGTTGAAGTGCTTGTCGACGCCTGACTCGACGCCCAGGCCCTCACAGACGGTGTAGGC
>CAZQRX010000104.1:0-7077 GCA_964595845.1 uncultured Occallatibacter sp.
TGCGCGACATGAGCGTGATCGAGACGCCGCCCAAGGATCGCATGGCGATTCAGACCGTGGTGGCCAAGTTCGACGAAAAGATAATTCGCTCGGCGGTCGAGGTGGAGTTAGAGCGCGGCGGGCAGGTCTATTTTGTGCATAACCGCGTGGAGTCCATTTATGAGATTGCCTCGCGGATACAGGAGTTAGTTCCAGCGGCGCGCGTTTGCGTGGGCCACGGGCAGATGAGCGAAACGGAACTGGAGCGGGTGATGCTGGCCTTTATGCGGCACGAGTATGATGTGCTGGTGGCGACGACGATCATCGAGAACGGGCTGGACATTCCGCTGGCGAATACCATGCTCATCAATCGCGCGGACCGGCACGGGCTGAGCGAGTTATACCAGTTGCGCGGCCGCGTGGGGCGCTCGAACCGGCGCGCCTATGCCTATCTGCTGATTCCGCCGGAGAATGAATTAACGGAGATTGCGCGCCGGCGCCTCGCGGCGCTGAAGGAGTTCAGCGACCTGGGCGCGGGATTCAAAATTGCGGCGCTGGACCTGGAGTTGCGTGGCGCGGGCAATATGCTGGGCGGAGAACAGAGCGGGCACATCGAGGCGGTGGGTTTCGAGTTATACACATCGATGCTGGAGGCCGCGGTGAAGGAGATGAAGGGCGAGGCGAGCGAGGAGCGGCCCGCGACGCAGCTTAACCTAGGGATTGCGCTGCGCATCGATGAGAGTTATGTGCCGGAAGAGAATCAGCGGCTGCGGCTCTATAAGAAGATCGCCGGAGCTGCCAGTGAAGCCGCGGTGAATGAAGTGCGCGCGGAGATGGAAGACCGCTACGGCGCGCCGCCGGATGCGACGGTTTACTTGCTGGAGGCGTCGCTGATCAGGCTTGAATGCGAGCGGATTGGCATTGCGCAGGTGGATCGCAAGCGCTCCGAGCTGCATATTCGCTTTATGGAAAATGCGGCGATCGAGCCGCAGACTCTGATGAGCCTGGTGGCGCGGAATGCAAAACGCGGAGCGCAGTTCACGCCGCAGGGCCTGTTGAAGTATCCTTTAGCTGCCACGCGAAGTGACGAAGTGCTGCTGGAGATTCACGAACTGCTGGCCAACCTGGCGCCCTAGCCGGTGAACGTATAAGAGAAATGAAGTTCAATAGCGAGGAGTAACATGAGGCAATTCGTTGTTCTGTTGGCGATTGGAGTGTTTATGGCTTCGGCGAATCTTGTTTATGCCGCGAATGAGAACTGGAAGCAGCAGTTCGAGCAGGTTTCCAACGATTACTTTGACCAGTTGTACTTTCCTTATAACCCAACTAGCGGAACTCAGGTGGGATATCACCAGTACGACACACAATTAGAGGATTACTCGCGCAAGAATATCGATGCGGAGATCGCCGCGCTCAAGAGCTTCGAGAAGCGCATAGAGGCAATTCATCCCGATGCTGCCGCGGCGGACTTTGTTTTGTGGAGCGACCGCGAGATCGTGCTATCGAATATCCGCTCCACGCTTCTGACTCTTGAAACGATTCGGCCATGGGAGAAGAATGCGGACAATTATTCGGGCACCTGCGCGAATGGGGCGTTTGTGCTAATGGAGCGTAAGTTTGCTTCGCCGGACGAGCGGTTGCGTTCGTTGATTGCGCGCGAAAAACAGATGCCGGGTGTACTGGCAGAGGCGCGCGTCAACCTGAAGAATCCGCCGGGCGTCTTTACGAAGATCGCCATCGAGCAGTTACCGGACATTATCACTTTCTTTGAACACGATGTTCCGCTGGCCTTTGCCGACGCCAAGGACCCGGCTCTCAAGGCGGAGTTTGCGCAAACGAACGCGGCGGTGATTGCCGCGCTGAACAGTTATCTTGGCTGGCTGAAGACGGACCTGTTGCCGCAGTCGAACGGAGACTTCCGCATCGGCGCGGAGACCTTCTCGAAGAAGCTTTTGTATGACGAGATGGTGGATTTGCCGCTGGATAAGCTGCTGGAGATTGGCTGGGCCGATCTGCGCAAGAATCAGGAGCACTTCAAGCAGGTTGCCAAAGAACTGGAGCCGGACAAGACTCCGAGCGCGGTGCTTGAGGAGTTAGGAGAGAATCACCCCGCTCCGGATCAATTGCTGAATAGCTTTCGCGCGACTTTCGATGGGCTTATCGGCTTTATCCGCGCGCATCATATTGTAACCATCCCCTCGGATGTGCGGCCTATTGTGGAAGAGACGCCGCCGTTCATGCGCGCGACGACCTTTGCCAGCATGGATACGCCGGGGCCGTATGAGAGTCACGCGACGGAGGCCTACTTCAATGTAACTCTTCCCGATCCGTCGATGACGCCCGTTCAGGTCGAGGGTTATATGCATTCCTTCAATATCGGCACGGTAATTTCAACGGCGGTGCATGAGGCTTATCCTGGGCATTACATTCAGTTTCTCTGGCTGCCGCAGGCGCCCAGCCGGGTGCGCAAGCTGCTGGGCGCAAATACCGACATTGAGGGATGGGCGCACTACACCGAGCAGATGATGCTCGACGAGGGCTACGGCCAGCCGGGAGCGGGAGCGAAGGATGAGCGCGAGGCGAAGTTTCTGCGCCTGGGGCAATTGCAGGACGCGCTACTGCGCAACGCTCGCTTTATCGTAGGGATTCAAATGCACAGCGGCAAGATGAGCTTTGACGAGGCGGTTGCATTTTTTCAGAAGGAAGGCTATCAACCGAAGGAGACAGCCGTGGTGGAGACCAGGCGCGGGGCCGGCGATCCGACTTATCTTTACTACACACTGGGCAAGCTGGAGATCATGAAGCTGCGCGAGGACATGAAGAAGAAGCAGGGCGCGGCTTTCTCGCTAGAGGAGTTTCATAATAATTTCCTGCGGCAGGGATTTCCGCCAATCAAGATTGTGCGGGAAGCGCTGCTGGGGGATGATTCGCCGGCGCTGTGAGGGGTGTGGTATCCCCGGTCTCAGAATCGAGACCGGGGGCACCCAGCAGCTATTGCAAGAAGCAGGTCCTTCGACTTCGCTGCGCTCCGCTCAGGATGACAGCGGCGAGGGTGGGGCACCCAGATGGATGTTATTGAGATGAGGGCGATGAGATGAGCAAGCAGGTGCGAATAGCGGTTTTTCCGGCGGGTGGGCTGGGCACGCGCTTTTTACCGGCTACCAAAGTGATTCCCAAGGAGATGCTGGCGCTGGTGGACAAGCCCGTTATCCAATACGGCGTGGAAGAGGCGGTCGCGTCGGGGATCGAGCACATCATCATCGTGACCGGGCGCGGCAAAGGCGCTATGGAGGACCACTTCGACCATAGCTTCGAACTGAATGCGGCGCTGGAGCGGAAGGGGAAGCATGAGTTACTCGCCGTGTCACGCGGCGTCTCGTCGCTGGCGCGGATCAGTTATGTGCGGCAAAAGGAGCCTTTGGGGCTGGGCCATGCAGTGCTGTGCGCCAAGAATCTGGTGGGCGATGAACCCTTTGCCGTCATTCTGCCCGACGATGTGATCGATGCAGAGGTTCCTTGCCTGAAGCAGATGATGGGCATCTTTGACGAGCGGGACGGCGCGGTGCTGGCGGCGCAGAGTGTGGAGGGCGAAGGGATCAGCGCGTATGGCGTACTGGCCGGATCGCAGGACCCCGATCACTGGCGGATATTCAACTGCACTGGAATGGTGGAGAAGCCGAAGTTCGCCGATGCGCCCTCAAAGCTGGCCATCGTCGGCCGCTATATCCTTACGCCGCGCATCTTCGAGTTATTGGAGAAGACCGCTCCCGGCGCGGGCGGCGAGATACAACTTACCGATGGCATTAAGGCGCTGCTCAAGGAAGAAAAGGTTTTTGGTTATATCATTGACGGCAAGCGGTACGACGTCGGGGATAAGTTCGGCATGTTGCAGGCGACGGTGGAGCTTGCGCTGAAGCGCGGCGATCTTGGTCCGCCGTTCAGGGCCTATTTGAAGGGGCTGGCGCTGTAGAGAGCGAGTTAGCGAGTTATTGGTTCCTGCATCAATAATGTTCTTGCGCCGTCCCTACGGGACTCCGTAACAGACTGTTGGAATCCCTTTTCCCCACGCTGAAGCGCGGGGCTAATAACCGCTGCGCCTACGGCGCGGGCGACATGCTACGTCTACGGCGCGGACGGACAGGCTGCTATAACTTCGCCTACGGCGCGGGCGGCGGGCTACGCCTACGGCGCGGGGCTAACCTTCCCCACGCTGAAGCGCGGGACTAGAGCATTTTCGCAAATTGTGTAGACCTGAATTCTGTTGGCTTCCCACCCATTCCGCAGAAAAACGCGGAATGGATGGGGCACCGAAGTCTATAGTAAGAGTAAAAATGATCTAACAACTATTACGCCCACGGCGCGGGCGACGGCCTGTAATACCCGCGCAGACGGCGATTCCGCCCAGCGCAAAGAGCATGGGAAAGCACTCCAGCGTGTAGCGCGCCTCGGGAGCTTCGACGGTCATCAGCAGGGCGCTGCGCAGCACCATATAGGCCACCATCCACGGCCAGAAGCGCGGACGCAGGCAACACCCCGCCAGCGCCAGCAGCAGATAGAGGGCGTTCAGCCCGGCATAGGCCCAACTGAAGCGGGTCTCCGCGCGGTGATGCGCATAGACCCACCAGTCCAGGTCGATGTCCATGTTTTCAACGCGCGGGCGCAGCCACATATCAGCCACCCGCCCCAGCGGCAGCCAGAGGTAATAACGGAGGGGATGGGCGGCGATGCGTTCGTCAGCCAACTGCCCGAAGCGCTCATCCACATCCGGCACAATGTCCCTGGCATTGTCCCGGTCGTTGTAGTCGGCGGCCAGAGCGGCGGTCTCTTCGTACTGCGCGAGCGAGTCGAAGGCCCGTCTGGGGAGTTTGGCCAGGTCGAGCGGAGCTCCCGGTACCTCCCAATAGACGTTGTAGGTGGAGACGAAGTCGAGGGACCAGGTTTTGACCCAGCGCTGCCATCCGGGATAGGTCTCTTGGCCGGGGTCGTTGGCGTAGCGCGGGGCCAGCGGCTGGAAGAGATGGAAGACCTGCCAGTTGCGGAGGGTCCAGGCGGTGAAGGGGGCGAGCGCCAGGAGCGTGCAGACGAGGGCCATTCGGGCGAGGCGGGGGCTGCTATTTGAAGAAAGCGAAACATTAGCGTCGTCCCTACGGGACTCCGGAAAATTATTGGTTACGCCGACCCCACGCTGAAGCGCGGGGCTAATGACCATTGCGCCTACGGCGCGGGCGACCTTCGGAGATTCCTCACTCCACGGCTTCCCACCCTTGCGACAGAAATACAAGAAGCAGGTCCTTCGACTCCGCTGCGCTTCACTCAGGATGACAGCAGAGATGAGGCACCCAGAATCTGTGCGCAGCAGTACGATCAACAGCGCCGGGGCCAGCGCTACGGCGAGCAGCGCGCCGTCGGGGCGGAGCAGGGCCGCATAGGTAACGGCAAAGGTGAAACAGAAGGCTGTCCCCCACGCTGGGCGCTCACGGAAGCGCGCGGCGGAGCACAGCGCCAGCGCGATCATGAAGAGCGTCAACGCCTCGGGCATCGGCTCGGCGGCGTAGATCGCCGTAAAGGGGCAGAGCGCGGTCAGCCATAGTGTGGCATGCGCGGCGCCGCGGCTGAATCCCGCCTTACCGCTGCGAAGCGCGACCGGGGCGATGTGGCCCGCGAAATCGGCCAGCAGCAGGCAGCCGGCCAGCTCGAGCGCAATCTGCACCCAGGCTGCCGATGCGTAGTTTTCCATCCCTAAGGCGCGGAAGCAGAGCGCCAGAAAGAGGGGATAACCGGGAAGGCGAATCAGTGTCGGATTGAGCTTCCCGGCAACCCCGGTGAGCGCATACTGGCCATGCAAGAGCAGGTTCTTGCCCATGTCGCCGTAGATCAGCGAGTCGCCGTTGACGATGAAATATTTCTTCAGCATCCACAGTCGCAAGACGAGGCCGGAGGCCAGGGCCAGCGAGACGGACAAGACCGGAATAGTTGGGACAAGAGCCCAGCGGCGGGTGTTGGATTGACTGTTGGAGTCAGCTTCCATACGATTCGTACTGTATAGCGTAGACTGTTTCAGCGGTTTTTGCCGCAACCCGTTTTCGCACCAGGAAAAGCCAGGCCATTCATGCCGGATAAACAGATTTTTTTCGATCCGCAACGCAAGCGATGGAAGCGGTTGCGCCGCATCTTCGATGCGACGGCCGTGGTTTTCACACTGGTTCTGGCGGTATTCATCTTCAATGTGCTGCGCTATCAGCATCTTCCGGAGCTGCTGCTGGCCACTCCCAAGCACAATTACAAGGCATTGCCGGAGCGCATACCGCTGAAAGGCCCGCGCCCGGCGCGCCGCAAGACAGCCCGCAAGCCCTCGGAGATTCCCTTCAACACCGGCGAAGGTTTGCGCGCGGCCTATTTCGTGCCCTACGACCCGTCCAGCTACTCCTCGTTCAAGGAGCACGTTCATCAGATCGATCTACTCTTCCCCGAGTGGCTGCACGTAGACGCTCCTCAAGCCACGCTGCTGTCCATGAGCAGCGACAACCATCATGAGTATGCGGTGATAGAAGGCAACACCGTGCACGATCCCGACGACCAGAACAGGATCAAGCGGGTGATCCAGGCGGCCAAGGAAGACACGGAAATCTTTCCTCACCTGAACAACTTCAACCCCAACACGCAGAGCTGGGATCCGGCGATGGCATTGATGCTGGCCGACCCAAACAAGCGGGCCGCGCTGCGCCAGCAGATCCTTCGATTTTTTACGGCTTTCCCGGCCTATCGCGGGCTCTCGCTGGACATCGAAAACCTGCCGGATGAAGCCAGCCCGGCGTATATGAGCTTCCTGAGGGAGCTTTACGGCGATCTGCATGCGCGCAATCTGCGGCTGTATGTGAATACCCAGATCCTGACCACCGACGAGGATTTCAAAGGAATAGCCGCCAACTCCGACGGCGTGATTTTGATGAACTACGACGAGCACCAGATCGAGAGCCAGCCGGGCCCCATCGCCAGCCAGGAGTGGTTCGTGGGCAACCTGCGGCGCGTGCTCGCTCTGGTGCCCAAGGAGAAGCTGATCTGCGCGGTGGGCAACTACGGCTACGACTGGACGCTCTC
>CAZQRX010000105.1:0-6763 GCA_964595845.1 uncultured Occallatibacter sp.
ACACCTATCCCGACTCCGAGTACCGGATGCGCGCCAAGCTGGCCGTGGGCGACACCTGGTTTAAGGAGGGCGGTACCGCGGCCCTGACCCAGGCAGAGGCCGAGTACAAGGACTTCATTACCTTCTTCCCGGATGCCCCGGAAGCCGCCGAGGCGCAGATGAAGGTGGGCGACATCTACTACGAGCAGATGGAGAAGCCGGACCGCGACTATACGAACGCCCAGAACGCCGAGCGGGAGTACCGCACGATGATCAACATGTTCCCCGACTCGGCGCTGGTGCCCCGCGCCAAGCAGAAGCTGCGCGATGTGCAGGAGGTTCTGGCCGAGCGGGAAACCGAGATCGGCCTTTATTACGGGAGCCGGGAGAATTTCACCGCTTCCGTTGCTCGCCTGAAGACTGTGGTGGATACTTACCCGTTGTACTCCAAGAGCGACCTTGCCTTGCTGGGCATCGGCGATGCGTATGCCGGCCAGGCTCACGCCATTCAGATGGCTCCGAGTCTTCCCGGCGCGATCAAGGAGCGATTGCGCGCGGTCTACCAGGACCGGGCCGCCGAAGCTTACACCAAAGTCATCACCCGCTATCCCATGGCTCCCCATGTCGAAGATGCCCGCGACCGGCTGGTGGCGATGAATCGCCCCGTTCCCGAGCCTACCGAGGCCGCGGTTGCCGAGAGCGAAGCCGAAGAGCAAAGCCGCCAGCCCCTGCGCTTTACCACTAAGACCTTCGACATTATCAAGCACGGGCCCTCGGTGGTGGAGGCGGTGCATGTGGGAGAGCCCAGCCTGGACGACCCCAAGCGCACACTCGCGTCGGATGTAACCAAGCAGAATGTCGCGATCTACAACGACGCCGTCAACGCCGGCAAGCCTGCCGCATTGGCCACCGGGGCGGCAACGCCCACAGGCGTCAACGAGCCGCCCCGCAGCGACCAGCCCTCCCAGGCGCCCTTGCAACTGGAGAAGCCCGAGGGCGGCACCGGCGTGGGCGTTCAGGTGGTCAGCGCGCCCGCGGCCGATCCCAACGCCGTCGTCAAGCCGGTGGGCCCCGTGAACACCAGGCTGCCCGCCGCGGAAAAGCCCGCCGAGGCTCCCGATCAGGTGAACGACGTCAAGCCCGGCTCGACACCGGCTCAAGTAGCTGCCGACGCCAAGAAGAAGAAGGCAGACCTCAGCGAAGAATCCTCCAGCAAGAAGAAAAAGAAGAAGGGCCTAGCCAAGCTGAACCCGTTCTAAAAGTAAGGCGGAGTCCGGCCCAGGCCGCACCCTCACCCGGTGCGGCCTTTTTCTGTGTGCTTCCCCTCTCCAATTGGCAAGCGCGCGAAGCTGTGTAGTGCCGGTCATGGCGATTAAACGCGGAAGTTCGAGCATGTCTCCGGGTTTGACGCTCTCACCTGGGCCTCCTATAATCCATCTAGTTCCTGCTGATGTCTCCATCCGCGTTTTTTGCTGTTTCTGCCGCATCCGCCCCAGAAACATGAAGCGAAGCCGCTAAGTTTCTCAGAAGGACAGGATCGTTTCCGCGTCCAGGCGCGGGCAGATCCGCAGGAATTCCGAAGGAGCTTTACAATCGCATGAAAAGTACTCTTGTACTTGCCGCCGCACTGGCCTCGGGCATTGTCCTGAGCGCTGCCGCCCAAACGCTGCCCGCACCCGCCGCCGCCGCTCCTGCCGGTCCCGCCAAGGTTGCCGTTATTGCCTTCCAGGTGGCTGTGGCGCAGACCAATGAAGGTCAGCGCAACTTCGCCGACCTGCAGAAGAAGTACGCGCCCAGGGAAGCCCGGCTCAAGGCCCTCGGCGAAGAGATCGATACCTTAACCAAGCAGTTGCAGAAGCAGAGCGATACGCTCAGCGATAGCGAAAAAGCCCGCCAGGCCAAGATCGTCGACGATAAGACCAAGCAGGCGAAGCGCGAGCTCGAAGACGCCCAGAACGATATGCAGCAAGAAGGGGGAGAGGTGTACAACGCCTTGGCCTCGAAGGTCGGAGCCGTGATGGCCTCGTACGCGGAACAGCAGGGATACACGCTGGTGCTGGACTATGCCCAGCAGCAGAGTCCCGTTCTCTATGCGCAACCCTCTGCGGACATCACCAAGCAGGTCATTGAGGCCTACAACGTGAAGTCGGGCGTGCCCCCTCCTCCGCCCCAGCCGGCAGAGACCGCCGCTCCAGCGGCGCCCAAGCCCGCGGCCAAGCCTCCCGCCACCCACAAATAGTCTGAAGACCAATGGATTGGAGTTTGGCAAAGGCCCCGCGATGCGGGGCCTTTGGTTTTCAGGAGCCTTTTCCGGGAGAGCGAAGAACGCGGCCGGCGCAGGGTTCACGGACACATGATTTGACGCTCCTACCTGGCGTTCCTATAATCTAAATGCATCTTGCTGACGTCTGCGTTCGCTTCTTTCTCCTGATTCCGCGCCATACAGCGCATAGTCCGCTGGGGGATGGAGAGGTTTCTCCGCATCAGGCCTTGATTCGCGCGGGAAGATAGCGCAGTCCCACAGGAATTCCAAAGGAGTTTTTAATTCACATGAAGAGATCGCTTGCACTCATCGCAACATTGGCCTCAGGCTTGGTTCTGAGCGCTGCCGCCCAAACATTGCCCGCTCCCGCCGCCGCCGCGCCTGCCGGTCCCGTGAAGATTGCCGTCATTGCGTTCCAGGCGGCTGTGGCGCAAACCAATGAAGGCCAGCGCAACTTCGCCGACCTGCAGAAGAAGTACAGTCCCAAGCGCGAACAATTAAGGGCTCTTGCCGAGGAGATCGATACCGAGACCAAGCAGTTGCAGGCGCAGGGCGACAAGCTGAGCGAGGCCGTGCTCGCCAGCCGCACCAAGGCCATCGAAGACAAGAAGAAGCAGTTGCAGCGCGACTCCGAGGACGCCCAGAACGACTTCCAGCAGGAGATGCAGGAGATTTACAATACCCTGGCCTCGAAGGTCGGTGACGTTCTGGCCAGCTACGAGCAGCAGCAGGGGTACACTCTGGTGCTGGACTATGCCCAGCAACAGAGTCCCGTTCTCTATGCGCAGCCATCTACGGACATCACCAAGATCATCATCGACGCCTACAACGTGAAGTCGGGCGTGCCCCCTCCTCCGGCGCCGCCGGCAGCGGCGCCCAGGCCGGCAGCCAAGCCTCCCGTCGCGCACTAAATACGGGTAAAGTCCTATCGGACAAAAGCTGGCAAGGGCCTCGCGATGCGGTGCCCTTGCCGAACAGCGGCGTTGTTGAAGAGCGGCGGAAGGGCGGCATGCCGGAGTAAGCAAAGAGCTGCGATATATTACACTCGTGTTGTGGAAAAATCTGTGGATTTCTTTCGCGAATTGAGTGAAGAAATCCAGAATTCTCCTCTTGCCAAGATCGGTTCCATTCTGATATACAAAACAACTCCTTATTTATCAATCACTCTGAATAAAACTCCTTGATCCCCAGACGGGCGATCAGACGCAGGAACGCACAGGCGGGCTTGCCGGGGTTATCCACAAATTGGAGTGAATAGATTGTGAAGAGGGTCACTTATTCTGTGGTTACTTCTGCGAATCTTCGCCTATCCGCAGCACCGCCAGGAAGGCTTCCTGGGGGATGTCCACCTTGCCGATACGCTTCATGCGCTTCTTGCCTTCCTTCTGTTTTTCCAATAGTTTGCGCTTGCGGCTGATGTCGCCGCCATAGCACTTGGCGATCACGTTTTTGCGCAGTGGGCTGACGGTTTCGCGGGAGATAACCTTGGCGCCGATGGCGGCTTGGATGGCCACCTCGAACTGCTGGCGGGGAATCAGTTCGCGCATCTTGGAGACCAGCGCCCGGCCGCGTTCATAAGCGAAGTTCTTGTGCACGATGACCGAGAGCGCATCGACCGGCTCGCCGCTGACCAGAATGTCCAGCTTGACCATCGGCGACTCCCACTCGCCGGCCAGTTGATAGTCCAGCGAGGCGTAGCCGCGGGAGATCGACTTGAGGCGGTCGTAAAAATCCAGCACGATCTCGTTCAGCGGCAGCTCGTAGGTGAGCAGAACGCGGCTGGAGGTGACGTACTCGAAGTTCAATTGCTTGCCGCGTTTTTCTTCCACAAGTTTGAAGATGCCGCCCACATATTCCTCGTTGGTGAGAATCTTGGCGGTGATCACCGGCTCGCGGATCGATTCGATGTTGGTGGGCTCCGGCCAGCGCGAGGGATTGTCCACTTCGAGTTCGCTGCCATCAGTAAGCGTGATGTGGTAGCGCACGCCGGGAGCGGTGGTGATCAGGTCCAGTTGGTACTCGCGCTCCAACCGCTCCTGGATGATCTCCATGTGCAGCAGGCCGAGAAAGCCGCAGCGGAAGCCGAAGCCCAGCGCGACCGAGCTCTCCGGCTCAAAAAAGAAAGACGAGTCGTTGAGGCGCAGTTTTTCCAATGCGTCGCGCAGCAGCGTGTGCTCGTGCGAATCGACGGTGTAGAGGCCGGCGAAGACCATCGGCTTGATGTCTTCAAAGCCGGGCAACTGGGCGGCGGCGGGGCGTGTGTCGTCGGTGACGGTGTCGCCGATCTTGGTGTCGCTGACGGTTTTGATCGTGGCGGCAAAAAAGCCCACCTCGCCGGCCAGCAGTTCGCCGATCTCTACCGGCTTGGGGCAAAGCACGCCCATCGACTCGACCTCAAAAGACTTCCCATTGGACATCAGGCGAATGCGCTGGCCCTTGCGCATCGTGCCCTGCATCACGCGCACCAGCACGATCACGCCGCGATAGGCGTCGAACCAGGAGTCGAAGATCAGCGCTTGCAGCGGCGCGTTCGGATCGCCGGTAGGCGGCGGCAGCCGATGGACGATGGCTTCAAGGACTTCGTCGACGCCCTGGCCGGTCTTGGCGCTCACCGGGATGGCGTCGGTGGCGTCCAGGCCGACGGCCTTTTCGATGGCCTCCTGGGTGCGCAGGATGTCGGCCGAAGGCAGATCGATTTTGTTGATAACGGGTATGATTTCCAGGCCGTGATTGATGGCCAGGTAGGCGTTAGCCAGCGTCTGCGCCTCCACGCCCTGCGAGGCATCCACCACCAGCAGCGCGCCCTCGCAGGAGGCCAGCGAGCGCGAGACCTCATAGCTGAAGTCCACGTGGCCGGGCGTGTCGATCAGGTTGAGCTGATAGGTGTTGCCGTCGTGCGCCTTGTACATCATGCGCACCGCGTGGGCCTTGATGGTGATGCCGCGCTCGCGCTCCAGGTCCATGTCGTCCAGAATCTGCGCCTGCATCTCGCGGCCCGTCACCGAGCCGGTCAGCTCCAGCAGACGGTCGCTCAGCGTCGACTTGCCGTGGTCGATGTGGGCGATGATGGCGAAGTTTCTGAGGAAGCGAGCGTCCATGGATAACCAGTGAGAGCTGTCAAATTGGTTGAATGGCAAACCATAATGCAATCAGAAATACGATTTGAATGATCGCCCGCGGGAACAAGGATGGAACCGCACGGCCACCGATCGTCAACCGATGCTGGGCCGCATAGACATTGGCGGGAAAGATAGCGATGAGCATGAGAAAGAGCGATGCTGTCGCGAAGGGCGCCAGCCGGGAAAACTGCAATGCAATCGCTCCCGCAATTTCAAGAAGCCCGGTGAGTGTAACCAGCAATGCCGGACGGGGAAAGACAGGGGGAACCATGGCGATCAGATCGGTCCGGCGGCTACCCCAATGCGCTGAAGCAGTCAGCAGGAACATGACTCCCAGGGATGCGCGCAGCGGTTCCTGCCACCCATGAAAGAATGCGACTCCGGCGTGGCCCGCAACCAGGAAAAGAATAAACGAGCCTGTCAGAACATAGATGGGGATCATGTTGTGAAAGCCCTCCTTTCCATCGGTTGCAACACTTCACACTGCGAAAACGCGGATCGTGACGTCCAATTCATGCGCGTCCCTATGGCATAGCTTATCATCTAGATAACTTCTTTCAAGGGCGTTAGACCTTGGCCTGAGGTCAGCCGGTCCTCTCATGCAGATAAGCAGTAATCCGTTTCGGCTCTTCGGCTGCGCCGCTCTGGCTCTTTCGCTGGCGGGCTGCGCACCCACTGCGCCCAAAGGCGCTTCCGCGGGCGCGCGGTCGCAAGCTACCGCTCCCGCGCTCTTGCTGGCCGCGGCGCCAGCCCCGCCCGCGCCAGCTCCCGCGCCGCCTGCGCCGTCCGTTGAGCAGCAGCGGGTGCGCTTGCTGATTAAGCAGGTCGAGGAGACCTACGCCCGCGGCGAGGCTGCCTATCACAAGGGGAGATTGCCCGAGGCCAAGCAGGAGTTTGATCGCGCCGTGGACCTGATGCTGGCGAGCGGCATCGACATCAGGAGCAATGCCGAGTTGCAGGAGGAGTTCGACCACATTGTCGATGAGGTCAACGCGCTGGAGATGGAGGCCTTGAAGCTGGGCAATGGCTTTGTTCCCAGCGAGGAGGAGACGCCGGCCGAGGTAGCCCAGGACGTGACCTTCGAGGTGGATCCCAAGATTGTCGCCAAGGCCACGGCCGATCTGGCCACTACAAAATCCGATCTGCCTCTGGTGGTCAACGATTATGTGGCCGGCGTAATCAACTTCTTTGCCAATACAAAAAAAGGCCACAACACGCTGCTCCACTCCTTCCAGCGGGCCGGCCGTTACAAGGCGATGATTCAGCGTGTGATGGCCGAAGAGGGCGTGCCGCAGGATCTGATCTATCTGGCGGTGGCCGAGTCGGGCTTTAATCCGCGGGCGCTCAATCGCCGCTCCCACGCCGGCGGAATGTGGCAGTTCATGCCCCGCGGCAACTACGG
>CAZQRX010000106.1:0-6751 GCA_964595845.1 uncultured Occallatibacter sp.
TGGTGCTTCCTGATCGACGGCATCAGTTACATCGCCGTGATTATCTCGCTGCTGATGATGCGCCTTCATGCGCCCGTGGTGAAACGCGCGGCATCGTCGATGCTCGCCGAGTTACAGGCCGGCTGGACCTACGTCTCGGAGTTTCTGCCCATCCGCACCATTCTGATGCTCTTTGCCCTGGTGAGCCTGATGGGCATGCCGTATGTGGTGCTGATGCCGGTCTTCGCCAAGACGGTGCTGGGCGGCGGGCCGCACACGCTGGGATTCCTGATGGGCGCGATGGGGCTGGGCGCGCTGCTCTCGGCGCTCTCGCTGGCGGCGCGCAGAAACGTGCGCGGGCTGGTGCGGATGATTCCAATCGCCGCGGCGGTCTTCGGCGCGGGACTCGTCGGGCTGGGTCTCTCGCATTGGTTCTGGCTCTCGATGGCGATGGTATTCATAGCGGGTATGGGTATGATGCAGGGCATGGCCGCCAGCAACACCGTTATCCAGACGATTGTCACGGAAGACAAGCGCGGCCGGGTGATGAGTTACTATACGATGGCGTTCATGGGCATGGCGCCCTTTGGTAGCCTGCTGGCCGGGACCATGGCGCATAACTTCGGCGCGCCGCGGACGGTGATGATGACCGGCTCTGTGGTGCTCGTCGGCGCGGCCTGGTTCGCGACGCGGCTGCCAAAGCTGCGAAGTCAGATTCGGCCCATCTACCGGGAGATGGGGATACTGCCGGCTAAGGGCTTGCAATTGGTGGAAGAGGAGATACAGCAATGAGCGAAGCAAAATCAGAACTTAAACTCGAACCGCGCCGCACTGCCATCGTCGTCATCGACTTGCAAAAGGGCATTGCGGGAATTCCCCACGGCGCTCCACACGTCAAGTCCGCTGTTATCGCCAATGCTGCGCGTCTGCTGGCTGCGGCCCGTGCAGCCGGAGCGCAGCCGGTGCTGGTGCATGTGGGCGGCTCGCCGGATGGCGCGGACCGGCTGAAACCCAACTCCGACCAGCCGATGCGTTCATTTGGCGCGCTTCCGCCGGATTGGAGCGATTTGATTCCCGAGCTCGACCGCCAGCCGAGCGACATTGTGATTCTCAAGCGCCAGTGGGGCGCGTTTTACGGCACCGACCTTGATCTGCAACTGCGCCGCCGCAGGCTCGGGACGATAGTGATCTGCGGCATCGCGACAGAGTTCGGCGTGGAGAGCACGGCGCGCGACGCCCACGAGCGCGGCTACGAGCTGATCTTCGCCGAAGACGCGATGACCGGCACGACTGCCGAGAGCCACGCGAACAGCACTGGGCGCATCTTCCCCCGCATGGGGCGGGTGCGCTCGACCGAGGAAATTCTCGCGGCGCTCAGGGGCTAATACATTTTCAATTCGATTTGAAATCTGGGTGCCCCACCCTCGCCGCGTCTTTGTTTTTGCGGCTAGGGTGGGAATCCACAAACCTCACCCCGCCTGCTCCAGAATCGCGTCGATACAAGCCAGCTCCTCGGCGGCGAAGCTGAGAGTGGCCAGCGCGGCGACATTCTGTTCGATCTGCTCGACGCGGCTGGCGCCGATCAGCGCCGAGGTCATGCGCGAATCGCGCAGCACCCAGGCCAGCGCCATCTGCGCCAGCGACTGCCCGCGCTGCGCGGCCAGCTCATTCAACGCGCGAATCTGCTTGAGGCGGTCTTCGGTGATGTCGCTGCTCTTCAGAAAGACGGCCTTGGTGGCGCGCGAGTCCGCCGGAATCCCATTGAGATAGCGATTCGTCAAAAGCCCCTGCGCCAGCGGACAGAAGGCAATGGCGCCCACGCCCTCATTGCCCAGCACATCCAGCAGACCGGTCTCCGGGGTGCGCACAAACATCGAGTACTTGGGCTGATGAATGAGGCAGGGCGTGCCCAGATCGCGCAGAATCTTCACCGCCGCGGTGGCCTGGCTGGCGCTGTAGTTGGAGATGCCGGCATAAAGCGCCTTGCCGCTGCGCACCGCCTGATCGAGCGCCGCCATCGTCTCTTCCATGGGAGTTTCGGGATCGGGGCGATGCGAGTAGAAGATGTCCACGTACTCCACGCCCATGCGCCGGAGGCTCTGATCCAGACTCGCCAATAAATACTTGCGCGATCCCCAGTTGCCGTAAGGCCCGGGCCACATATCGTAGCCGGCCTTGGTGCTGAGGATCAGCTCGTCGCGATGGGCGGCAAGGTCCAGGCGCAGAATCTCGCCAAAGTTGGCTTCCGCGCTGCCGTAAGGTGGGCCGTAGTTGTTGGCTAGGTCGAAGTGGGTGATGCCCAGATCGAAGGCGCGGCGCACCATCGCGCGGCTGTTCTCGAAAACATCCGCGCCGCCGAAGTTATGCCACAGGCCTAGCGAGATGGCTGGCAGCTTCAGGCCGCTGCGTCCCGCGCGGCGGTATTGCATGGCGTCGTAGCGTTGTTCGTTTGCGATGTACAAAGTAAAACTCCTGATTAACAAGCGCTGCGTTGAGTGTAAAGGATACACCCTGTGTCTCCCGCATTTGCAGGCGCTGCTGGGGGAACACACGCGTCCTCCAGCGCGTAGTGAAAAAGCAGTTGCATCCCGACGGAAATCGCTATAATATGCGACAATCGACGCTTATGCCTGTTTTCAACTCCAATTTGCCTCAATCCACGCCCGCACCGCCCTTGCAGCGGTTGCGCCTGGGCAATCTGGGCAAGCTCTGTGTGGCCATTCAAGCCTCCTCGGCGGCGGAGTTGATCGAGCGGGTGACGGCGGCGCTGGTGGATGCCAGGTTCTTGGAGCTGCGCCTCGATTCGCTGCCCAAGCCGGCTACTGCGCTGCCCAAAGTGAAGGAGTTCTTGGAAGCGCATCGCGATGCGACGGCTATCGCCACCTGCCGCCGCAAGGAATATGGAGGCGGCTTCGAGGGGCCGCTCAAGGCCGAACTGGACGTGCTGACCAAGGCTGCCGAAGCCGGCTGCCAGATTGTCGATCTGGAAGTCGAGTCGGCCGAGGAGGCCGCGCCCCGGCAACTGGAGCAACTGCGCGCGGCGCTGCGAGCCGCGGGCGCGGCGCTGATCGTCAGTTTTCATGACTTCACGCGCACTAAAAATCTGGAGCAGGCGGCAGCGCGCATCGAGGCCTTCCGGCCCGATTTCGTCAAGGTTGTCTCGACGGCGAAGTCCCTGGCCGACAACCTGGCCGTCTTGAAATTGATCGCGGATCGCTCCCGTTCGGCTCAGGTGGCGGGCATCGCCATGGGCGAGGAAGGGCTGGTCAGCCGCGTGCTGGGCCTGAGGGCCGGGGCTGCCTTTACCTTCGCGTCGTTTGCCGAGGGTGCGGAAACCGCTCCCGGCCAGGCCACCGTCCGCACCCTGCGCGACCTCTACCGTGTCGAGCAGTTGGACCACGCGACGCGCATCTTCGGCGTCGCTGGCAACCCCATCCACCACTCGCTCTCGCCGCTGATGCAGAACACCGCCTTTCGCCGCGAGGGAGTGAACGCGGTGCTGCTGCCGCTGAAGGTGCAAAAGCTGGACGACCTGCTGAAGCTGCTGCGTGAGCTGCCGCTGGCCGGCGCGGCCGTCACCATGCCGCTCAAGCAGGAGATTCTGCCCCACCTGGCGAATATGGACGCGCTCACCACGCGCATCGGCGCATGCAATACGCTGCGCGTCAGCTCGGACGGCAAGATCGTCGGCTTCAACACCGATGTCGCCGGGGTGGTTCGCCCGCTGGAAAAGCGCCTCAAGCTCAAAGGCGCGCGGATTGCCGTTGTGGGCGCGGGAGGCGCGGCGCGGGCCGGCGTCTTCGGCCTGGTGGAGCAGGGCGCGGAGGTCTTCATCGTCAACGTGATCCACGAGCAGGCCGTGGCCCTCGCAAAAGACGCCAAAGCCCATGTGCTGAAGTGGGAGCAGTTCGCCAAGGGCCGCTTCGACGTGCTCATCAACGCCACCCCCTGCGGCATGGCCGGCAACAAGACGCCGATGCCGGTTGCCGAGAACGAACTCAACGCCTTGCTGGTCATGGACATGGTCTATAACCCGCTGGAGACGCCGCTGCTCAAGCTGGCCAAGTCACGCGGCATTCCGGTGATCAGCGGCATGGAGATGTTCGTCCAGCAAGGCGCCCGCCAGTTTGAAATCTGGACCGGCAAACCGGCGCCTGAAGCCGAGATGCTGCGCGTGGTGGAACTGGAGCTGCGCCGGCGGGGGTGAAGAAGTGTTTTCGGAATCCCCGGTCTCGAAGCCGTGACCTGGGGCAACCGGCATGAAACTGCATATTCCTTAATGAAAACCATGCTATATTTCGTAGTATGGCCACGGCTCTGCACATCCCGTTGAATGAGTACCTCGGCATCAGCTACAGGCCGGACCGCGAGTACGTGGATGGAGAAATCCTGGAGCGCAACGTGGGTAAGTGGGAACACGCACGACTACAGTGGTTGCTGGCGCTTTGGTTCGGCAGTCACGAGATGCAATGGGGAATCACCGGCAGCACGGAGCAGAGGGTTCAGGTCTCGGAGAGCCGGGTTCGTGTACCGGATCTGGTTGTACTCACTGCTGGAGCGCAGCCCGATGTGCTGATCGAACCGCCGCTGCTGGTGATCGAAATTCTCTCTCCCGACGATACCTACTCCGACACCCAGGAGCGCGCCCGCGACTACCGCACGATGGGCGTGGAGATGGTTTGGATCATCGATCCCAAAACGCGCACCGGCCGCATGTGTTCCGGTGCGGAATGGGTGGAAGCCGAGCACCTGGAAGTCAAAGGGACGCCCCTGTACGTCAACCTGCCGGAGATCTTCAGCCAACTGACCTCGGCGTGAGGGCTACGCGGCCAACCAGCGGGTGCGAAGATTTGGACTTGGAGTGGCCGGCGTCATCGGTAGATTGGCGGTCAAGTGACTCCCTTTCGAGGCTGGTCCTATGGCGGAAGAATTTTATGACGTTGTGCTGCAATCAACCGGCTGCTTTATTGGAAACTATGAAGATTGGGAGAATTATCCTCCACCACAGGACGACTTTTCTTTGGGAACGGATTTCTGGATAGGAAGACTTCCTCACAACGTCGAAAGTACAACAGTATTAGATGCGTGCGAGCCAGCCGGTTTCCATTTTCACCCTATCCGGCAGTTTGGTTGTCGGTATGCCATCTGCCGGAAAGTTAGTCCCCCCAGTCACGGCCCTGAATTCTACGAATGGGATCATGACGGTGTTATGGGCAGGACATTATTTCTATCCCGTTTGATTCATCCCACGACCGTTGCCACGCACTATTCAGCCCGGCTAATATTCGAGAATGACACGCTAACTACAGTCGTGCCCGGACGTGTTCAAGGATACGGGACACAGGTTTGGATCGTTGCTAATGAGTGGAGAGACTGGCTAAGTCAAACGGAAGCGGAACAACTTCGGAGTTATATGCCGGTCTATATTCTCAACGCACCCGAACGTGTTCGTCGAGCGCGGAGTCATATCGACCATGTATTCCATGCCTTCTACCTAGACCAACGGACAGCTTCACTCGTATCGTCCTTTGAAAGCCTTCTAAAAGTTGAACGAAACAGAATAACGGAGCAGTTCGAACTGCGTGTCCCGGCATTGGCGCAGATGGTCGGCCTTGCTATTACGCCGGACGAAGCGGAGGTCCTATATGACGACCGCTCAATGTATGTACATGGCCGTCAGCCAAATTACACAGATGTGAGTGATGAGGTGATGGAGCGATACAATAGATTTGAAACAGTCCTCCGGCGCTCCCTCTTGCGTGCAAGTACTGACACAACATTCTGTGATCTATTTGCAACGGATGGGGAAGTGGTTCGCGCGTTTGGGTCTCTGCCTACGCGTCGCGCCGTATGCGCACAGCGTCAGCTAACTCCTTGAGCAAGGTATGCGTCTCCGCCCAGTCGATACAGGCGTCGGTGATGCTCTGGCCGTAGACCAGCGGCTGGCCCGCCACCAGCGGCTGCGCGCCGGCAACCAGATTGCTCTCAATCATCACGCCCTTGATGCGAGTATCGCCGCGTCGTTCGCTGTTGCCGGCAATCTGTCCGGCCACATCGTGGCAGACGAGGGCCTGCCGCCGATAGTCCTTGCTCGAGTTGGCGTGCGAGAAATCGATCATGATGCGCGGCTGGAGGCCGGCCTTCTCCATCTGAGCGGCGGTCTCGGCAACACTTTCGGCGGTGTAGTTCACTGTCTCGCGGCCGCCGCGCAGGATGATGTGCGTATCCGGATTCCCTGTAGTCACCAGGATCGCCGATTGCCCGGTTTTGGTGAGGCCGAGAAAGGAGTGCGAGTGAGCGGCGGAGAGGATCGCGTCGATGGCGATCTGCACATTTCCAGAAGTCCCGTTCTTGAAGCCCACCGGGCAGGAGATGCCGCTGGCCAGTTGGCGGTGAACCTGGCTCTCGGTGGTGCGCGCGCCGACGGCTCCCCAGCTCACCAGGCCGGCGATGTACTGCGGCGAAATCACGTCGAGGAATTCGGTTCCGGCGGGTACGCCCATATCGGCCAGGTCGAGCAGAAGATGCCGCGCCAGGCGCAATCCGTCGTTGATCTTGTACGACTGATCGAGGTGGGGATCGTTGATCAGCCCCTTCCAGCCGACGGTAGTGCGGGGCTTCTCGAAGTAAACGCGCATCACGATGCGCAACTCGGCGGAGAACTCTTCAATGGCGGTTTTGAGCAGCCCGGCATACTCGCGCGCGGCCTGGGTGTCATGAATGGAGCAGGGACCGGCCAGCACCAGCAGCCGCGTGTCCTGTCCGTTGAGGA
>CAZQRX010000107.1:0-6152 GCA_964595845.1 uncultured Occallatibacter sp.
GCGGCCATCGACATCGAGCGCTTCTGGATGGGAAAGCTTTCCAGCAGTATCGATTGCGAGAGCGGTTGCAGCGCCCCTCCGCCCGCCCCCTGCATCACGCGCGCCAGCAGAATCACGCCCAGCGACGGCGCGGCGCCGCAGAAAAACGACGCGACCGTAAAGATCGACACGCAGATCAGCAGGAAGCGCTTGCGCCCAAAGCGCCGCGCAAACCAATTCGACGCCGGCAGAATCACCGCGTTGGCCACCAGGTAGCTGGTCAGCACCCAGGTCGCCTCGGAGTTCGACGCCGACAGCGAGCCGGCAATATACGGCAGCGCCACGGAGGCAATCGCGGTGTCCAGCACCTCCATGAACGTCGGCAGCATCACCGAGACGGTCACCAGCCACGGGTTCACGCCCTGGGTCAGCGGGTAGCGGGCTTGGGCGGCGGCTGTCGTCATGGAGTAGGGACATTTCTGAGAGTAAACGATCCGGGCAACCCTTGGCGCGTCCGATTCCCTAAGACAAACAAAATAAAGGGACTGCGCCAGCGAAGCCCGCTAAATCGCTAACTCGCTACCGTCGCGTGAGCGGCGCGCTAACTCGCTGCCTTTGTCAGAAACCCGCTTCAATCTCCGCCCGCCCTGTCCAAGAGGCTGGATGCCCCAGGTCCGGATTTTCGGACCTGGGAGACCATGAACCCCAACCCGCTGCTTTGTATCAGGGCACGACTTTACTGGCTGCGGAAATACTCGATAAAGAGTTCAGAAGCGTCAGGGCATGACTTGAGTCGTGCCGCAGGCGCAGCAAAAATGAACTTGGGCTTTAGCTCCTGCGGAATGCTTTTCGTGCAATTCGCTTGATAACAGGCTTTTTCCCACAGCCTGTTTAGCCCCTGAAGGAAGCCTCTTCTACGAATTCATCCCATTCGCGAGCATCCATCAATGATCATATTTGCGGCGGCCTGCAACAGGTAACCGGGGGGGCAAGCGAAGGGCATTGCACTGAATGGTGGAATTGGGCAGCGAATGGAAGCCGGGGAGGGGAAATGGGCGACGGTGAATCCCGGCCCGGCGGCAACAATAAAAACGCTGCGATACAGTCGGGATTCGCGTGCAAATCAACCACGAACTACAGCAAAAAAACCTTTTTAGCATCTGATAAAGAAGTATTTGACTTGGGGCTATCCCGCTAGTAAACTGGCGAGCGTAATCCTGCAACCACTGTGACAAGCCTGTAAATCGCAGAACTTTCAGCTTAGGCTGAAGAGTCAGCATTGTCAGACCCCGAAACAGGTGCGATGAACATTGTTTCAGCCCGGCTTGACCGCCATTTTGCGCGGCAGGATCAGACAAGTTTCTTGCTGTATTCACAGAAACACAAAAGAAAGAGGTCATTATGTTCAATTCCAGAATGCTTGAAAGAACGATCTTCGAGACTCCGGCGAACCAACTGTGCCGGAGCGCGATGGATCTAACCCCAAAGAATCTGCGCGGACGGGCGATGCGCGCCGCGCTTGGTGTTACTTGCCTTCTTCTCCTGCTGCTGACGGCCGGCCCGGCCTTCGGCGTGTCGGCCAATCCGCCCGGGCCTCAAGCTTTCTTCACCTACCAGCAAGCAGTGGGCAGCGGCTTCGGCGGCCCTTGCGGCACGGCGGTGGATAGCGCCGGCGATGTCTTTGTCGCCGACTACAAGAAAAACGCGATCTATGAGATCGTCGCCGTCAACGGCGCGGTCACGTCCACCAGCACCGTGAACCAGATCGCCAGCAGCTTCAGCTTCTACTGGCCTTGCGATGTGAAGCTGGACGCCAGCGGCAACCTCTTCATCGCGGACTCAGGCAGCGGCAATGTCTACGAAATTGCCGCCAACAATGGCGCGGTCTCAGCCACGAGCGCGGTAACCACGATCTATAGCTTCAACGAACCCACCGGACTGGCCTTCGACACCAGCGGCGATCTTTATGTCGCCGACTTCAACAGCCCAAATGTCTACGAGATCCCCGCCACCATCGGTTCGATCGTCGCGAACACCAAGCCGATTGCCTTGCCAACTCCGACGGGCGGCTTCAAAGCACCCAGGGGCGTGGCGACGGACGCGAGCGGCGATGTCTTTGTCATCGATTACAACGCCGGCCTTGTTTACGAAATCGTTGCGGTAAAGGGCGCGGTCTCCTCCGCCAGCGCCATCAATCCGGTGGGCAGCGGCTTCAAGTACCCCACGGGCGTGGTGGTGGACGGCCAGGGCAATGTCTTTGTCTCCGATGTGGGCAATGGAAGCCTGAGTGTGATTTCTCAGAGCAACGGCGCGGTTTCCTCCACCAGCGAGGTCATGACGCTCGCCACCGGTCTCGGCTCTCCCGCCGGCCCTTATGGCCTCGCCCTTGACGGCAACGGCAACATTTTTGTCGCCGATTTTGCTCAAGCCGCAGTGTACGAAGTCTCCACACGCTCATTGAATTTGGGAACGGTCGCTGTCGGCAGCCGCAGCTCCGTCTTTCCGATGAAGTTTACTGCCGCTCCGGGCGGCGAGCTGGCCGGATGGTCGGTGTTGAACGGAAGCTCGGGCGGCAATGCCTTCACCGATGCCGGCGGGTCAACCTGTGTGAAGGGAAAGACCTATACTCTCGGCCAAAGCTGCATCATCAATGTGAAATTTACGCCCAGCCAGGCCGGCGTGTACTCCGGCATGGTGACGCTGAATGGCTCCAATGGGGCGCCGTTTCTTTGGGTTAACTTGACCGGAACCGGCACAGCGCCGCAGATCAGCTTCAATCCCGGAACCTTGTCGGCCCCACTGGCCAAATTCAAATATCCCGATAGCATCGTCGTGGATTCCGGCGGCAACGTCTATGTCGCCGATCCGAATTACAATTCGATCTGCAAACTGCCTGTTGGCAGCACCGTCTGCACCTGGCTCGGCTCCTTCGACACGCCCGAGGGCGTCACCATCGATGGCGCTGGAAACTTCTATGTTGCCGACACCAGTGAAAACAACAATGAACCTGCCATCTACGAGCTGGAAGCGGCAAATGGCAGCTATACCCAGCGCACGCTCAGCACCAATGTTGATTATCCCACCGGAATAACGGTGGATGGAAGCGGCAACGTCTATGTCGCCGACGGTGGCGCCAACGCCATCTACAAGCTGTCGGCGTACTACAACAACGAATTCTGGCAAACCACCATCGTTTCCAATCTGGTGAGTCCCTGGGCGGTGGCCGTCGATGGCAGCGGAAACATCTATGTTGCCGGTAACTCTCCCACTTTCAGCGGCGCGGCGGATGGCAATGTCTATAAGCTGACGCCGTATTCCACTGGTTATGCGGTTAGCGAGCTGGGCAGCGGCTGGGTCGATCCCAACGGCATTGCGGTGGATGCCGCCGGCGCCGTTTTTGTTGCCGATGACAATGATGGCAACGGGGGCGGGTATGTGGCCGTATTGCAGCCGGAAGTCTCCGGCGGAGTGACCACTTACCAAAAGGAGATATTTTTTGCCTCCTTGCAAGTTAACAGTCCTGAAGGCGTGGGGCTGGATCAAAAAGGAAACCTGTATCTCGTCGATGGCAGTAGCGCCACGAGAAACGCGTACAAATATGACACCGCGGATGCTCCCAGCCTGAGCTTTGCCAGCACGAATGTCAACACCACCAGCGCGGACAGCCCGCAAACCGTCTATGTGGGCAACAGCGGCAACGCCACGCTGAACATCGCGGAAGTGAGCTTCCCGGCGAATTTCCCGGAGGATGCTTCGGCCACCACCGACTGCGCCGCCGGCACTGCGATTGCTCCCGCTGAATCATGCTCGTTGACGATCGACTTCCTTCCCCAGGCGGCGGGAACCCATCCCGGCGAAGTGCAGCTGACGGACAATGCGCTCAACGCCACGGCCGTCAAGCAGAGCATCCATGCGAACGGAACTGGCGTGGCCACGGCGGCTGTCCTCAGTTCACCCGCTTCCGGCTCAACCTTTACCAGCACCAGCGCGACCTTCACCTGGACGCCCGTCGCCGGAGCCACCGGCTATACTCTTCGCGTGGGAAGCACGGGCGTCGGCTCGAACAACCTGCTTGACGTTCACACAACGAACAACACCGTCACGGACAACAACCTGCCAGCCAACGGCAAGACGATCTATGCGCGGCTCTGGACCAACTTCAGTGGAGGCAGTGCGTACAACGACTATACCTTCACCGCGGTCCCGCAGGCTGCACTGACCGCTCCCACGCCGGGTACGGCGTTGACCAGCACCAGCGAAACCTTCACCTGGACGCCTGTCACCGGGGCCACCGGCTATATGCTTTACCTGGGAAGCAAGGGCGCGGGCTCGACCAACCTGCTTGACGTTCACACAACGGCAACCACCGTCACGGACAACAAACTGCCGGCCAACGGCGAGACAATCTATGCGCGACTCTGGACCAATAGCAATGGAGTCTGGGCATACAACGACTATACCTACACCGCAGTCCCGCAGGCTGCGTTGACCGCTCCCACGCCGGGTACGGCGTTTACCGGCACCAGCGAGACCTTCACCTGGACGCCCGTCGCCGGGGCCACCGGCTATAGGCTTTACCTGGGAAGCAAGGGCGCGGGCTCGACCAACCTGCTTGACGTTCACACAACGGCAACCACCGTCACGGACAACAAACTGCCGGCCAACGGCGAGACAATCTATGCGCGGCTCTGGACCAACAGCAATGGAGTCTGGGCATACCACGACTACACCTTCACCGCGAAGTAACACAACCAGGAGGCAGAACATCGCGCCCTCTTCAACGGAACTTATTGAGCACTGCCGGGGCAGCCGTTTTACGGCTGCCCCGGTCCCGTTTTGGCCACATGGTTGATGATCTGATGGGTGGCGCAGATCTTCACAAGTAAAGATGGGTGCCCCAGCACCGTGGTCCTCACGGACACGTCTTCGTCCATGGAGCGGAGATCAGGATTTTCGGACCTGGGCGACCAGCAAAACTAGACCAACCATAGTCAGAAAAAACGCCAAATCTTCGCCTCCAAACACTCCGGAGTCCCGCAATCCGAGACGATCCCAAATATTTGATGACGTCATAACCACCATTCCACCCAAAAGTGGTGATCTATCTCGCACCATTTCAGGCAAAACCGGACAGCTGCCATGCACCACTTTCCCCGAAACCAGAAACCAATAGCTGCTCACTTTGGGGGTAAACCGGCTGCATATCGCTTCACAGTCTGCGAAAATAGGTAGCCTTTAGCTCACGATTGATTTCGGTCCATCCACCCCGCCAAAACCGCGCTACTTCTCTTCGGCGTTGTCCTTCTTTTGCTGCGCGTGGATGGTCTGGACGATGGAGGTCATCAGATCGTCCAGTGTCCGGCCCGGCGCCAGCGCGCAGCCGCTGAGGGTGTCGGTATCGACCTCCTGTTTGGCGCAGGTCAGCAGCACGCCATGCAAATCCATCACCGAGAAGTTCAGTATCGTGTTGGAGGGAATAGCTTTAGGAGGCGCGGTGTTGAGATTGCCGGCCGGAATCGCCTTGAGGGGCGGCGTAGTACCTGTGGAGGCGGCCATCTGTGCGGCAGAGGAGGCAAGGACGACGGCGAGGGTCAGAAGCGTCGCAGCTCTTTTCATATTCACCTTTCCACGTGCTTGCGCCGGAATTCCGGTGGCAGTTGAGCGTTCGGCTGAAGGAGCAGGTTGTTCACCGGGAGTTGGCCTGGCGCCCAGGACCGCCTCAGGCTTCGCTCCGGATGAGCCGCGAAAAAGTGAGCAAAATTGAACATAAGAGTCGCACAAAAACAAACAATATGCAATTGAAAAATAAAGAGATATTGCTTTTTCAAGGGTGCCGGATTAGAGGGATATAAAGTTTATGAAGATGCAATCAAATAAGCTTGACAATAACCCACTCAATATGTCACGCTTGAAGAGTCGGAAATTCACTCAACAGGCAGGTTCAACCATGGCAAAGATTATCGGCATCGATCTCGGCACCACCAACTCGTGCGTCGCGGTTCTCGAAGGCGGCGAACCCAAAGTCATTGCGAATGAAGAGGGTGCGCGCACTACCCCCTCGGTCGTCGCCTTCTCCAAGAGCGGCGAGCGCCTCGTCGGCCAGGTGGCCAAGCGCCAAGCCATCACCAATCCGGAGAACACCATCTTCTCCATCAAGCGCTTCATGGGCCGCC
>CAZQRX010000108.1:0-6128 GCA_964595845.1 uncultured Occallatibacter sp.
TGATCCTGCTCAACCGCCGCGGCTACTCCTTCGCCGTCCTCTGCCGCGCCTGCGGCGAAAAGCTGGAATGCCAGAACTGCGCCATCGCGCTCACCCACCACAAGCCGGCGGGTGAAGATGTCGAAGTGGCGCGCGAAGGCCAGCGCCTGGAATGTCACTACTGCGGCTTCCGGCGCGTTGTCCCCGCTCGCTGCCCCAAGTGCGACAGTGAGCATCTTTACTATCTTGGCGCCGGTTCAGAACAGGGAGAAGCCCGGCTGGGGGAAATCTTTCCCTTGGCGCGCATCGGCCGCATGGACCGCGACACAGTGCGCGGCCGCTACGATCTGGAGCGGCTGTTGGCGCGGCTGCATTCCGGTGAGATCAACCTGCTCGTTGGCACGCAGATGATCGCCAAAGGCCACGACATTCACGGCGTCACGCTGGTGGGGGTTGTGGGCTGCGACTACGCGCTTTCCATGCCCGACTTCCGCGCCGCCGAGCGGGTCTTCCAGTTGATGACGCAGGTCTCAGGCCGCGCCGGACGGGGCGATCTACCGGGCCGCGTTGTCGTGCAAACCTACTATCCGGACCATTACGCGATTCTCGCAGCGAGCACCCACGACTACAACAGCTTCGTAGAGCGTGAACTGAAATACCGGCGCTGGATGCACTATCCGCCTTTCGGCGTGCTGGCCAACGTGCTGGTGCAATCCAACAAACTGGATGAGGCAGCCGGTTGGTCGGCTGAGCTGGGCAAATGGTTCCAGAGCGCCGCGCCAGAGGGCGTGCGCGTGCTCGGCCCATGCACCGCGCCCATCGCCCGCATCAAAGGCGTCTACCGCTTTCATCTGATTCTCAAGGCAGCCTCGCGCAAAGTGCTCAACGCGGCCCTGCGCGGTATGCTGGCGCACGCCGACGCCGCGCAGATCCCGCGCCGCAACATGATTGTGGACGTGGATGCGCTGCGGCTGATGTAACCACCTCGTACTTCCGGTACGGCAGCCGCACGCTCTTCTATCGCACCACCTGTGGTGGGGTAGCCGCATTCGGCAGTTATCGTCGTCCTGACTTGATAAAAGACTGTCGAGCGGCGCGCAGCACACGCACATAGATCGACCAGCGCGCCGGGCGCTCAACTCGGATTCCCAGCGAAACCGTTGCGCGGTCCATACAGTCTTCGAGGCAGGCATCGTGCAGCGGACGGAAAAAGAGTGGCCAGCTCAGCAACGCCGGACCTGTGGCGCGCATCTCGATTACGTGGCGCAGAACGGTCTTCCCCTCTCGCTCCTCAACTTCAAAGCCATGGGTTCCGTTGAAGCCGCGCGGCGCGGAGAAGCGGTAACGAATCGACTGGCCGGGCCGGTACTCCTCGACAGAATAGCGGACAGGTCCGTGGCCGCCCACCGCGCCCACAGCCAGGGGCCGGTCAAAGCGCATTGGCGGCCATTTGCCGGTCGGCCACAGGCGATCTTCGCGGCTGGCGAGGGAATCGATCAGCGCGCCCACAGTGGCCAGGGGCAGTGAGAACTCGCGTCCGTGTACATTGCGAACGTGCATGAAGTGAAGGCGCAGCCTCTCTCTGGCCGGCCCTTATTTCGCGGGCTCGCCGGTCTCCAGCGCGTGCAGTTCCTTGCCGGGTTTGAAGCGCACCGCCTTGCCGGGCTTGATGCTGACCTCGGTGCCCGTCCGGGGGTTGCGGCCGATGCCGGTCTTGCGGGCGCGGACGCTGAAGACGCCAAAACCGCGCAATTCAATGCGCTCACCGGCCGTCAGAGCCTGTTTCAGACCCTCGAAGACCGTATCCACGGCAGCCTCCGCCTTGGTGCGGGGCAGGCCCGTGCGCTCAATCACATGATGGACGATGTCCTGCTTAATCAATGGAGTACCTCGCTGGCGCAACTGAATTGACTGTACTACGACTTACGCTAGTGATGCTACAAGATTTACGACGATTATGGAACCCCAAACGGCAAATATGCGCAATGGCCGATATTTCCTCCCGGAATATCGGCTCGTGGTGGAGGGTCCGGCCGGATTCCTGTTGTTGCAAGGAGGCCGAATCACGCGTTTCACCTATTGAAAATCACAGAAACGTTTCGTAGGATGAATGATTGAATCCCATTTAGTACTAATCTACTCAAAAAAAGACGTAAGAAAAGCCTGGAAAGAGAGCCCTATGTCGATTCAGAGTGACCGATGGATCAGAAAACAGACTGACCAGCGCCGCATCATCGAGTCCTTCAGCGAGAAGCAGTTGGCTGCCGGCCTCCTCTGCCGGGAGGTCTCCTCGTATGGCTATGGCATGCGTTCCACTGCTGAGCCGGGAGGCGCGGGATGAGCTTGGTTCACAACGCTGATCCGATTCGCGTGGGCGTGCTGACCGATGAGCCGCTGCGTCTGGAGGGCTTTGCCAGCATCTTCGAACACAGTCCAGGAGAGGGCTGCGCGCAACTGATTCCGGTCGTCGGGAAGATCGACCAACTCTTATCCGACTCCACACTGGAGTATATGGTCGTGGATCTGAACTCTTCATCTGGGGGGCTATGGACCTTGGACGCCATCCGGCTCAAGCGTCCCAATATGCGGTTGATCGTCATCGGCCCGGAGAATGACGACAATCTGGTCCTGGAATCGATCATGGCCGGCGCTCGCGCCTACCTCGATCTGAAGGCCAGCCCGGAGATTGTGCATAAGGCCGTCGAAGAGGTCATCAGCGGCTGCATCTGGGCTCCGCGTCGGCTGCTCTCCACGCTGATCGACCGGTTGCTGGGAACTTCCGACGACAGCCTCACCAATGACCCCCCTCGATTGACCGAACGCGAGCGCCAGGTACTCGATCTGATCCTCCAGGCTTACTCCAATCGCGAGATAGCTCGTGAGCTGGGCATCGAAGATCGTACCGTCCAGGCTCATGTCGGCCGGTTGATGCGCAAAACCGGCGCGGAGAACCGGCTCGATCTGCTGATGCGTGCGTCGAACCCCGCGCTGCTCGATGCCGCCGGAATCAGTGATCACCGCCATGATGATCGTCGCTCGACGGATCGCCGCCGGATTCCTCCATTAGGCCCGAGGTTAGCGGATCACGAGTAAACAGCCATAGGCTCTATCATGTTTATATACAATGGTTTAGATCGAAGAATTATAATGGATTCCTGCGCCCGAAGAACGGTTTCCCGCACGTTACTCATCAGTTACTATGTGGTATTACTTTTGTCCATACTCCTTTCGTAACCTGTTCTCTGAGCAATATTGATCACACGCAATCGTGACGACTATCACAGAATCATTTACAGAAACAACGCAGATCTGGGGAAAGGAGTTCCCAGGCGGCATGACTTCCGTGAAGCCTGGGAACTCCTCTTTTTTTGCCTTTCACAGCGAACCCGGCCCTGCGATTCACCCCATCAGCCTTCCCTCCACCGTACATCTTTACATCCAGAAGACAAGACCGGCTCATCCGGTCCTATTCCTCCCCCCATTCTCGGAGAATCCATGCGCGCAGACGCTTGAATGTTGTAGGCTGTCTGTGGAAAGGATCGGGTTATGAAGAAGACACTCGCTTTGCTCTGCCTCTGTTTCATGCTTACATCGGCCGCCTTCGCAGGCTCCACGCGGGAGAACTTGCAGGCGCGCATCGACGCCGCCAAAACGGTGCTGGACGAGATCATGGCGGCCCAGGACAATACCATCCCCATGAATATCCTCGAGCGCGCCACCTGCGTCGCCATTGTGCCTGGAATGATCAAGGGAGCTTTTCTCGGCGGCATTCAGTATGGCCAGGGGGTGGTGACCTGCCGCACCGGTCACGGCTGGAGCGCGCCGGTCTTCATTCGCATGGCGGGCGGGTCTTTTGGATTTCAGATCGGCGGTCAGTCCACCGACTTGGTGCTGGTGGCCGTCAATGATCGCGGCTTGCAGGATTTATTGAAGAACAAATTCAAGATCGGCGGCGATGCCTCAGCGGCGGCGGGTCCGGTGGGACGCGCTGGTCAGGCCGCCACGGATTGGAAGATGAACGCAGAACTGCTCAGCTACTCGCGCAACAAGGGAATCTTTGCCGGCATTGACCTGGACGGCACCAGCGTGACCCAGAACTCGGAAGACACCGAGCTCTACTTCGGTCAGCCGCTCAAGTTCGAGTCCATCCTCAAAGGCAGCGTGGATGTTCCCGAAGGGGCAAAGGATTTTGTGCTGGACGTGGCGCATCAATTTGTCGCCGCCAAGAACCGCAAGTAGCAATCGTATCGGGAACAGGGAACGAGATGGGTGGTCCACCGGCCTGCCGGGTGCCCTACCCTCGCCGCTCCTGAGCGAGCAGAGCGAGTCGAAGGATCTGCGGCACGTTCAGAGTGGCTAGGGTGGGATGCATTGCAGGTTGCCCCTATTGTGCTTGCGCCGGGGACTACACTTATCTTTGCTTAAGACGATGCGGGAAAAACTCGAATTCTGGCTGGTGCTGGCCGTGGCGCGTCCCCTGGGCCGTCTGCCGCATGGCCTCGCCCGCTGGCTCTCCGGCGTGCTCGCCTGGAGCATCTATCGCTTGCACAGCCGTCTGCGCCGCGTGGGCGAGCGCAACTTGGAACTGGCCCTGCCCAAGCTCTCCGCAGAGGAGCGTAACCGCGTTCTACGAGGCGTCTTCCGTCACCTCGGCAGGCAGTTGGTAGAGTTCTGCCGCATGACCCGCTACACCGCCGAAAACACACGCGGCTGGATGCGCACCGAGGGCCTCGACCACTACCTGGCTGCGCAGGCGCGCGGCAAAGGTGTACTCATCGTCACCGGCCACCTGGGCGCATGGGAGCTCTCCAGCTTCTACCACTCGCTGATGGGCTATCCCATGGGCATGGTCATTCGCCGCCTCGACAATCGCCGGCTGGATGAGTATGTGAACGGCATTCGCTGCCTGCATGGCAACCGCGTCCTCTCCAAGGACGACTTTGCCCGCGGCCTGCTCACCGCGATGCGCCAGGGCGAGACCGTGGGCATTCTGATGGACACGAACATGACTCCGCCGCAGGGCGAGTTTGTGGAGTTTTTCGGTCGACAGGCCTGCACAGGAACCGGCCTGGCGCACATCGCTCTCAAGACCGGCGCGGCTGTGCTGCCGGGCTTTATGCTGTGGGAGAAGGCCGAGCGCCGCTATGTGCTCCACTTTGGCCCGGAGCTGGTTCTTGCGCGCACCGGGAACGCGCAGGCCGACATCGTCGCCGCCACGCAGCAATGCACCAGCGCCATCGAAGCCTGGATTCGGCGCTATCCTGACCAGTGGCTGTGGATTCACCGCCGCTGGAAGACCAGGCCGGCCGGTGAGCCGGGACCGTATTGAAGGAGGCAAGCATGACGCTGGGCGAACTGATCGAACTGCTGGGCGGCAAGCTGGCGCAAGGCAACCCGGAATGGGAGGTCGAAGGCGTGGGCTCTACCGCGCGGGCTTGCGCCTTTCATCTGGTCTTTGCCGAAGATGCCGCCTCGGCTGCAAAGGCATTGGCCCACAGCTCTGGAGTGGTCGTCCTGCGGGCCGGGCTTGTCGATCCGTATCCGCCAGGTTATTGCATCGTCGAAGTCGATCAGCCGCGCCTCTGGTTTGCGCGAGCGGCCCAGTTGCTCAAGCCCGCGCTGCCCGCCACAGGGGTGCATCCCACGGCGGTCATAGGAGTCGGCGCGGAACTCGGCGAGAATGTCACGGTTGGGCCCTGCGCAGTGATTGGCGAGAATGCGAAGATTGGCGCTGGAACCCGCATCGAAGCCGGTGCGATCATAGGCGAGGGCGTGCGTATTTGCGACGGCTGCCGCATTTATCCCCGCGCCGTCCTCTATCCCGGAACCACGCTTGGCAATCGTGTCATCGTCCACGCCGGTGCAGTGCTGGGCGCGGACGGCTTCGGCTACGTGCGCGACTCCACTACCGGCGCATACACGCAGTTCCCGCAGCAGGGCACGCTGTTGATCGAGGATGACGTGGAGATCGGCGCTAACACCACCATCGACCGCGGCGCGCTGAAGCAGACAAAAATAGGCCGGGGAACCAAGATGGATAACCTGGTCCACGTCGGCCATAACTGCGAGATCGGTGAAGACGTGATTCTGGTGACCGGGGTGGGCATCAGCGGCTCCTGCACGGTGGGCAATGGCGCGGTGATCGCCGG
>CAZQRX010000109.1:0-5891 GCA_964595845.1 uncultured Occallatibacter sp.
TGATCAGCCCGGTCTTCGGACTCGGCACCTTCAAGGAACCGCTGCTGGCGCTGGCGATTTCAGCCATCTGGGGCATCTATGGCGCAATCTACTTCCTGCGCTCTTCGAAGGCCAAGGGTAAGGAGATTTTGCTCACCTCGAAGGTGATGGCTGAGTAGGCTCTCTTAACCGCGGCTTCCCATAACATCTGGGTGGCTCTTCCTGCTCTGCAAGTCGAGGCAGGAGGCGCCACCCGGTGGCACGTTTGCAGACAAGGAGTGGATTTGTTATGGATAGAAGCTTTTTCCGCAGCCCGCGAAGTCCTGACCCCGATCTTGTTCCGGTTATCCTCAGTTCTGAATCGCATTCTTTTTTCCAGACATCGAAGAAGTATCTCCAGGCGGCTCCACTCATGCTCGACATACAGTTCGGCCAGGTCAGCGATTTCGGCAAAGTCCGCACCAACAACGAGGACGCGATGGGCTCGTTCATTCCCACATCGCGCCGCCAGGCTCGAAGCCATGGATATCTCTTCGCCGTTGCCGATGGCGTGGGCGGCATGGACTACGGCGAGGTTGCCTCGGCCACGGCCGTCAAAACCCTCATCGAAGAATTTCCCAAGGCGCAGGCCGGCACCATGCTCACCACTCTGATGCCGCGACTGATTGAGATGGCCAACGCCGCCGTTCACGATTGCTCGCTGAAGCCTGAGTACCAGGGCCGGAAGATGGCCACTACGCTGGTCGCCTGCGCCCTGCGCTACAACCAGGCGGTCGTCTCGCATGTGGGCGATTCGCGCTGCTACCTGATCCGCAACGGCGCGGCCAGGCAGGTCACGCAAGACCACACCTGGGTCGGTGAGCAGAGGAAGATGGGTCTGATCACCGCGCAGGAAGCGGCCGAGTCCGACTCCCGGCACGTTCTGATTCGCTCGGTGGGGAAAGAGATGTTCGTCGCTCCGGATACCACCGCGCTGACGCTGCTGGCCGGCGACGTGCTGGTGCTTTGCACCGACGGCCTGCATGACGAGATGAGCGATCGGACGATCGCCGCGATCGTCTCGCAGGATAAAATGATCGACGAGATTGCCCGCGAACTGGTGGCCCGTGCCGTCGAGATCGACGGCAACGACAACACCACCGCGCAGGTGATCCGCGTCCGCTCGGTCGAGCAGGTGGGGATGTACCGCGGGCGGCCTTACCGGATGCCCGCCTGAGGTATTCTGCCGAAAATCAACAATAACTCTTACGGAACCCTTACTCTTTTTCCGCTGTTTCCCGGTACAGTAGAGAGAGTTGTTACGATGGAGTGTGCCGCGCAATGGGTTTTCACGATGGCTTCGAGGCCGGTTCCGAGATCGATTACTACCGCATTGAAGAGCCGGTTGCCCGCAGCGGCATGGCCACCATCTACCGCGCCATCGACACGCGCGACAACCGCCAGGTGGCGCTGAAGATTCCGCACCCCGATATGGAAGCCGACCCCATCCTCTTCGACCGCTTTCAGCGCGAGGCCGGCATCGGCGAGAAGCTAGATCATCCCAAAGTGATGCGCGTCTATGGCGGCGAGGAGCGCTCGCGCATTTACATGGTCATGGAATGGTGCGAGGGGCGCCTGTTGCGCGCGATTCTCGACGATGGCCCACTCTCGCAGGAGCGCGCCTTGCGCATCGCTGGCGAGGTGCTCGATGGCCTGGATTACATCCACGCCAACGGCGTCGTGCATCGCGACCTGAAGCCGGAAAACATCATGGTCGATGCCGACGACCACATCAAGCTGATCGACTTTGGCATCGCCGGCGACGCAGGCGCCAAGCGCCTCACATACGCCAACTTCACCGCCGCCATCGGGACGCCGAATTACATCTCGCCGGAGCAGGTGAAGGGCCGGCGCGGCGACGGCCGCAGCGACATTTATTCCATGGGCGTGATTCTCTACGAGATGCTCAGCGGCAAGCTGCCCTTCAGTGGGCCGAATCCGATGGCCGCAATGAATGACCGCCTGCTGAACTATCCTCTGCCGCCGACAGTGGCCAACCCGGCGATCTCGCCGCAGTTGCAAGAGGTGATCTATCGCGCGCTGGAGAGGGATGCGAAGAACCGCTACGCCAAGGCCAGCGAGTTTGCCTGGGATCTTGCGCACCTCGATCAGGTCGGCGTCGAGGACCGAATCGAGTTGCGCGACTGGCAAAAGCGCAAATCGCAAGGCTTGCGCAAGCTTCTCTACTACGGCGCGCTGGCGATGATTCCGGTGGTGCTGTTGCTGTTGATGTTTTTATTGGCTCATCGGCGGTAACACCGGAGCTGTTTGGGGTTCGTGATTTTCCACTCATTTCTCAAAGAACGTGAAAAGGATAAGGAACTTGTCATTGCTTGTTCTGTCTTTTAAGTCCTGTTGCTGCATTCCAAATTATCGTTTGTAACAGCGTTTCTGCACGTTCAATAGTTTTCTGCTGCCGACCAGCATAATCAAAGGTGTGTCGCTCAATAACTTGGTCAAAAAGCAAGGCATGATATGCCAATGACCTATTTACACTTAAAATATCCTTTACCTCCTTTCCGTCGTCTTTGCATTTGTCTATCCATCTAATCGTGATCCAAAATTCCAAATCTTCGCTGCCATTTCGGCTAACTACCTCGCCAATCGTCTGCGCGAATGTCTGACCTTTTCTGTTGACCGCGAGCGCAATTGATGGTCCTGCTGAGGTTCCGAGATCGGAGAAATTAGTCCATTTAAGCGAAACTTCCAGAAGCTCCTGGATTGCATCCACGCAATTTTCGACTTTAAGGTCGAGCGAAAATGGAACTTCGAGTATAATGGGAGTACGGTTGTTTTTGATTTTCAGAACAACCGGAGAATCTGTCATAGCCTTTTCGAACTTTTTTACATATTCGTCGTAATACTTCGCTTTTCGAAAAGCCTCTATGACTTGATTCTCCGAAACTTGAATCCGATAATCGAGCCGGTGACCAACCTTTTCGTAGTGTTTCGCGCAAAGAGAACTCCAGTATTCAGGTCCGCGAACCTGAATATGCGAGGGCTCGACTCCGAGTGCATTTCCTTCCGTCAATATTTTTTCAAAAGCCGCTCCTGTATAATTCGCGTTTGTCGCGAAAATATAATCAATCCAGTTCAACGTTTCCCGAGTAGCTGCCGCAGCCCTCAGCGAATCGATGCTATCATTGGCGGACAAAGAGCCAAAAGCACCACATTCATGACTCTTGCATTGGTACGCTGTTTCAGCAGCACCTTGCAAAATATCGATTCCCCGGTCTGGCGGCATAAGACGTTGGAGAGAATTATCAGCTGTTTCGGCAAGGAGTAAATCAAAGCAAAGCGATTCCCAAGCGTCTCCAAAGGAGGTGTCCGGCCCCAATATCTTAAGAAAATCCGCGGAGAAGTTATATTGCATTCTTCTTCCTCACGTTATCACTCTAATCGGGTACCCCACTCTTGTCTAACCAAAAAGTTAGTATGGCGTCGGGTGCCCCAGGTCCGGATTTTCGGACCTGGGATACTACGAACCTCGACCGGCCTTGTTTACGCCTGCTCCGCAACCTCCGCCGCGATCTTGCGCAGCTCGGGCAGGATGTCGCCCAGCGGCACAGCC
Source organism: uncultured Occallatibacter sp. (assembly GCA_964595845.1). Classification (GTDB taxonomy): domain Bacteria; phylum Acidobacteriota; class Terriglobia; order Terriglobales; family Acidobacteriaceae; genus Telmatobacter. Next base: position 3,590 of record CAZQRX010000109.1, read on the forward strand.
TGCGCCGTGCGCTGGCCCAGCGCGAAGTAGGCCTTGCGATACAAAGCGAAGAGGCGCTCGTAGATGGCCGTGGCGGCGGGGCGAGGCGAGAAGACATTGAAGGGCAGGCAGAGCTTGTCCTGCGCCGCTTCAATCGTCGGGAAGGCTCCAGCGGCCAGCAGCGCGATGATCGCCGAGCCGCGGCTGGTGGGCACGCCGGCTGGAACCAGGACCGGCTTGCCGAGCACATCGGCGTAGACCTGATTGAGCACGGCGTTGTTCTGCGGAATGCCGCCGGCGTTGATCACGCGCTCGACCGGCACGCCGTACTCGGCCATGCGCTCGAGGATGATGCGGGTGTGGAAGGCCGTGCCTTCAATGGCTGCGAAGAGTTCGTCCTGCGCGGTCTGCACCAGGTTCCAGCCAAAGGTGACGCCGCCCAGTTCGGGGTTGACCAGCACCGTGCGGTCGCCGTTGTCCCAGGTGAGACGCAGCAGTCCGGTCTGCCCGGCGCGATATTTTTCCAGGCCCACGGAGAGCTCGGCAACCTTGACGCCGGCGCGACGCGCGATGGCTTCGAAAATGTCGCCGGTCGCGGAGAGGCCGGCCTCGATGCCCGTGAACTGCGGATGGACGCTGCCGGGCACCACGCCGCAAACTCCGGGAATCAATTCCGTCTTCTTGCTGATGGCGATGATACAAGTCGATGTCCCAACGACGTTCACCACATCGCCCTCGCGGCAGCCCGCGCCTAGCGCATCCCAGTGCGCATCGAATGCGCCAACGGGAATGGGAATGCCAGCGCGCAGACCGAGTTCCTCAGCCCACTCGGGCGCAAGATGGCCGGCGAGGTGATCGGAGGTGAGGTAGTCGCCTGCGAGTTTTTCCCGGACGCCGTCGAAGAGCGGGTCGAGTTTGGAGAGGAACGACTGCGGCGGCAGGCCGTCCCACTTGGGATTCCACATCCATTTGTGGCCCATCGCGCAGACGCTGCGCTTGGCGAGTTTCGGATCGGTGATGCCGCAGAGCGTAGCCGCCACCATGTCGCAATGTTCGAAGGCGGAGGCGAATCCGTCACGCTTGTCAGCATTGTAACGCAGCCAATGCAGCAGTTTGGCGAAGCCCCACTCGTGCGAATAGACGCCGCCGCACCAGTCGATGGCTTCCAGCTTCTCGCTATGCGCGAGCGCGGTGATCTCCCTCGCCTCGGCGTGGGCGCGATGGTCGCACCACAAATAATATTCATTCAGCGGCTGCATCTGCGCGTCCACGGGAACGACGCTGGAGCCGGTAGTGTCGAGCGCGATGGCGGCGACCTGATCGCCGGTGATACCCGCTTCCTTGACTGCCGCGCGCGTGGCGGCGGCCAGCGCGCGCATCTGATCGGCGTGAGCCTGCGTGGCGTAATCGGGATCCTCGCGGCGGCGATGCAGCGGATACTCGGCCAGCGCCGTGCCCAGGCGCCCGCGTTCACTGTCCATGATCGAGACGCGCACGCTCAACGTTCCAAAATCAACTCCGGCTACGATGGTCATATTCCTTCTCCCTCTAAACTAGATTGTTGGATGAGAGGTGTTTTTAACAAAGACAGCAAGTTAGCTTCCGCTTCGCGGAAATCGCGAGTTGGCGAGTTGGCGGCAGTTCATCGAAAGGTTCTTTCCAGTTGATGTAGAGGGCGATTGCATCCCACCCTAGCCGCAAGAAGAAGAACGCGGCGAGGGTGGGGCACCCATAACGGAAAACATGGAACGCAGCTTAGAGTTCCTCTGCCCCGTGCAGGTAGGAATCCCAGCCCATGTAGCGGGTGGCGGCTTCATGGACGGCCTTGGAGACGTCGCTGAAGCTGGCGGCCACATGATGCTCGAAACCTTCACGGCAGATGAAGCGGAGCAGCTTCTGCAGTTGCGGAATCCGGGCCACGCCCGCGCCGCCAAAGGTCTCCAGAGGATCGTCGGTGAAGTTGCCCGCGCCTGTGTAGCCGCGGATGATGCCGTGGTTGTCGTCGGTGGAGTAGCGCGCATAGCTCATCACGCCGGCCTTGACACGGCCCACGCAGGTTCCGAAGGTGTTCTGAATGCCGACGGTGCCGGCGATGATCGCCTGATAGTCCATCGTTGGAGGCTCGGCGAAGAAATGCTTGGGCAGATTGGAGCAGTGGAAGCAGACGCACTTGTCGGGATCGTTGCCGTAGTTGTTGTTCCAATCCAGCAGCGCCGAGGGCGTTCCGCTGGCCAGCGTCATCATGTACATTCCCAGCACGCCGGGAATATCCACTTCGCAGGCCGAGGGAATCAGATCGTTGCTCATCATGCTCATGATGGTG
>CAZQRX010000110.1:0-5849 GCA_964595845.1 uncultured Occallatibacter sp.
TGGAGCAGCAGGTGGACCGCTTCCGCTTCCGTGAGGAGAACGATCGCGTGCTGAACAATGGCGGCCGCCCGGCAATTGGCCGACCGCTGTTGCTGGGCATCACCAAGGCGTCGCTTTCCACCGACAGCTTCATCAGCGCGGCCAGCTTCCAGGAGACGACGCGCGTGCTGACCGAGGCCAGCATCAACGGCGCAATCGACAACCTGCGCGGCTTGAAGGAGAACGTGATTGTGGGACGGCTGATTCCCGCCGGCACGGGCCTGGAGTACTACCGCAACGTCAAGCTCTCACCGGAGCTGGAAGAAGCGGCGGCGCGCGTGCAGCAAGAGGTGACGGCTGAGATGGAAGCCGCCGAACGCGAACTGGAGCTGATGCGCCAGGAGGGCGAGGCCGAGGAGATGGCGGCCGAATAAGTTGCATCTGCCGCGTTCTATCAACACAAAGGCCCGGCGCAAGCCGGGCCTTTTCTTATGCGCGGCTTTATAGCGCGGGATCGGGATGCGAGGCTTCCGCCTGCGTCTCAGCCGCTTGCCGCTTGGCGTTTTTTACCGCGTACATGGCCGCGTCGGCGGCGCTCAGCAGACTGTCTTGTGTAGCGCCGTCCTGCGGATAAAGAGCAACACCAATGCTGGCCTCGCCGTGAATAAGGAGGTCCTCAATCCTAAACGGCTTATCGAAGCAGTGCTTCAGCCGGGCGACGATTGGATCCAGGTTTATTCGCCCTTTCTGTGGCGAGATCAGCGCCGCGAATTCGTCGCCGCCCAGCCGCGCCAGCATGTCGCTGCCCGACAACTGGCGGCTCATGCGACGGGCCACCGCCTGGAGGAAAAGGTCTCCGACATGATGGCCGTAGGTGTCGTTGATCGGCTTGAATTTATCCAGATCGATGTAGATCAGGCCCAGAATGCCGCCGGATTTGTCCGCCTGCTCGATTTGCGCATTGATGAATCTCTCCATCGCGAAGCGGTTGGGGATGTCGGTGAGCAGATCGAACTCCGAGCGGCGGCGCAGATCGGCATAGAGCCGCCGGGTTTCCATGGCCAGCGTGGCCAGGCGCGTCCCTGTTTGGAGCGCCTCCAGTTCGCCGGCGGCCGGCAGCGTCTGCGGATGGAATCCTGCATAGAGCGCTCCCAGCGCCGGACCGGAGCGGGCAGGAATCTCCGCGCGGACGACGCGCAGGCTGTTTTGCTCCTTCGGGCAAGCGCCCAGCTTTGCTCCATCGGCGATCTCGCACCAGCAGGGGGCGCCGGCCAGCGTGGAGGAGACCATGGCTGTAATCGCTTCGAGGATTTCGGCCAGCGGCCGCTCTCCGTTGATGTCTTCGAGGATGCGGCTGCGCTTACGCTCCAATTCAGCTAAAGTAGCGGTTTGCCGGCGCACATTTCGTTCAATGAACCATCCCCTGCCGACCACGGTGAAGACGACGAGGAGCAGCAGGCAGACGACGAGGATCAGGTTACGCGTGTTCAGCAAGGAAGGCCTGGCAACGATCGCAATATCGTCGAAAGAACGCAGCAGGATTTTGAAGGGAGCCTGCCCGTCCCAGGGGTTCGAGTCGGAGAGAATGCACACGCCGGTGACCCGGATACTGGAGCCCAGCGGAACCGGCTTCATGGGCTGAAAACTCATCCCGTACGGATGGACGTAGATTGCGGAGAACAAATTCTCGCCGGCCCGCAAGACATACTCGTCCTGATTGCCCTCACGGACCTCCGTGACCACATGACCTTCAATGGAGACCAGGTCGAAGATATTGCTGCCTGTGGAGAGTTGCTGCCAGGTCAGCAGCGGCGGCTCAATGGGTGCCAGTACATGGTTATCGCGAATATCGCCGTCAGTGAGGGTTAGAAAGCCGTTTTGGGAATCGGCAAATCCAGATGCGTCGGCCAGGTCGCCGATGCGCAGGGGGCTGCTGGTCCTGGACATGATTCCTATCCATAGGCTCTTGGAGCCGTCTTGCAAGACTACGGCCGAACCGGGATCATAGTAGGTGATGCTTCCGTGGACGCGGATTCTCTCCGTGAGGTTCTTCACATGATACGTGGAGAGAATCTCGTCCATGGGTGTGACCGGCAGGGACCACGGATTGGCGCTGGCGCGCTTGAGAACCTTGACAAAGGCAAGTGTTTGCGTGTGAATGGTGATCCCGGTCTTCTGCATCTTGCCGTCGAATATACCCGAGGCGGCTCCGGTGATTTCCACTTCGGCGTCCAGAAGGCCATGGACTGCGCTCGCATCGGTGGAATCGATGTTCACTTCGATCAGCCCCCCGTCGGTGAGCACTTTCAGCTTGGAGTTCAGTGCTAATAAAGTCTGTACCAGACCCGCGGCTCGAACAACGCCACGCACGACGACCAGTTGGCAGTCGTGGTCTGCGCCCATCAACATTGCGAAGTCGGCGGGCAGGGGCTTGGGCAGGGAACCATGGTGCAACAGAATAATGCTACTGGGCGCGATATAGGGATGGAAACTCGGGTGAGTCCTTCCCTCGACTCGGACGCGATCCCCGGGGACAAGGCCAAGTTGGGAGCCATACGCAGCGCCGACATAAATGGCGAGATCGCCGTCCTGCACGAATAGGTTTCCCTCACCGCCGCGATAGTAGATGACCGTGGCCTCGAAGTCGACGGGACGCTCTTGTGCTGCCTCGGCATTGGTGAGGGCATGAATCGCGCGCAGAGTGGTCAGCGTTGCGGGCGCGGCCGCCCAGGCAGCGGAGGCCAAGCCGAGAAGGATCGCGATCACGGGAATCAGTCTCTTCATCATTATGAATACGCCGCTCAATCGGCACTTCTCATTGCGATTCCTGAAAGCTCTATCGGCAGTATGCTCCAAATGGTTCACTCTGGCGCAACAAATCTTTGCGCAGCATTGCAGCGCGCGGGCTCTATGCCTGGTTCTCTTCGGCTTGGCGCTTGCTGTGTTTTGCCTCGTACATGGCGGCGTCGGCGGCGCTCAACAGGCTGTCTGTGGTGGCGCCGTCCTCCGGATAGATAGCAACGCCGATGCTGGCCTCGCCATGCAGCGTATATCCCCCCACGACGTAAGGATCATCGAAGCAGTGTTCCAGCCTTGCAACGATCGTGTCCAGGTCGGAGCGGCCATGGTGGAGCGCGACCAGCGCGGCGAACTCGTCTCCTCCCAGCCGCGCCAGCATATCGCCGCCCAGCAACTGGCGGCTCATGCGCGCGGCCACCGCCTGGAGGTAAAGATCTCCCACGTGATGGCCATAGGTGTCGTTAATGGGCTTGAATTTGTCCAGGTCGATGTAGATCAATCCGAGGATTCTGCCGGATTGGCGCGCCTCATCGATCTGCGATTCGATGAATTTCTCCATCGCGAAGCGGTTGCGAATATCGGTGAGCAGATCGAACTCCGAGCGGCGGCGGAGATCGCTGTAAAGCCGCCGGGTTTCAATGGCCAGCGTAGCCAGCCTCACTCCGTTTTGGAGAGCTGCAATTTCGCGGGCGAGCGGCGGCGTCCGCGGATCGAGTCCGGCATAGAGCGTGCCCAGGGCTGGACCGGAGCGGGCAGGAATCTCCTCACGGACGATGCGCAGGCCTTGCGGATCTTGCGGATAAGAGCCCAGCTTTGCTCCATCGGCGACTTCGCACCAGCAGGGAGCGCCCTCAAGCGTGGAGGAGACCATGGTTGCAATCCCTTCGAGGATTTCTGCCAGGGGCCGCGATCCGTTAATGTCTTCGAGGATGCGGCTGCGCTGCCGCTCCAGTTCAGCCTCAGCCTCAGTGCGAGCCGACAAGACGGCGGTTTGACGGCGCATCTTATGCTCCAGCGCCCAGCCGCGGGCGATTGCCGCGAAGACCACGAGGAGCAGCAAGCCGACAATCAGCATTAGACTGCGCGTATTCAGCCCGGATGGCGGAGCAATCATCACAATGTCGTTCGGAGTGCGCATCAGAATATCAAACGGCACCTGCCCGTTGAACGGGTTGGCGTCTAAGGTGATGCAGATGCCGGCAACGCGCACTTTTGCGCCGAGCGGAACCTGCTTCAAGGGAGAAAGCGCGGCGGAACTGGATGGATGGCGAATGACGGCAGTGAAAAACTGGTCTTCGGCGAGCAGATGGTACTCGTCCTGCGTAGCGTCGCGCGCCTCGGATTCCACGACTCCTTCGACGGAAACAAGGTCGAGGATGTGGTTGCTCTCGGCGAGTTTTATTCGGGTCGAGGGCATGGGCTCGACCGGCGCCTGAATATCGGTATCCTGTATTTCGCCGTTGATCAGGGCCAGAAAGCCATTGTGCGACTCGGGAAAGCCGGTTGCATTGACGAGGTCGCCGAGTTTCATGGGAACCATCGTCTGGGTTGAGATCCACAGGCTTTTGGAGCCATCCTGGAGCACGACGGCGACGCCTGGCTGATTGTAGGTGATGGTTCCGTGAACCCGCACTCTCTGAGTACGATCTGTGACGTGATGGCCGGCCATCACCTGGTCCATGGGTGTCAGCGGCAGCGACCAGGGATTGACGCTGGCACGTTTGACAATCTTCAAGTCCGCCAGCGAGAAGACGTTGATGGCGACGCCATGCGGCTGCATCTTGCCGTCGAATATCCCGCCGGCGACGCCGGTGACCTCCACTTCGGCATCCAGCAGATTTTCGAGTGAACCCGTCGTGTCGCCCTGGATGCGCGCCGTAATGTAACCCCCGTCCATGAGCACCTGCACATTGTCCGTGTACCGATCGGTATCCATCTGCGGGTCGAAAGAACGGATGACGCCGCGCGCGGTGACCGGCAGGCAGTCGTACTGCATGTGATTCAACTCGTCGAAGGCGGCCGGGATAGGCTTGGGCCGCTCGCCGTGGCGGAGAAAGGTGACGCTCTCGCTTTCCACAACGGGGTGAAAGCTGCCGTTGGTCTTGCCTTTCACGAGAACGTGATCGCCGGGAACCAGCGCCGCATCCGTTTTGGGAGAGACGTAAGCGCCTACGCCGTCGTCATAGACGAATAGGGTATTGCGCGCCTTGTTATAGTAGGTCACTGTCGCCTCAAAGGCGACGGGGAGCTTTTTGGCAGCCTCGGCATTGGTGAGTGCATGAATCGCTTGCAGAGTGGTCAGTGTGGCGGGCGCGGCCGCCCAGCCAGCCGAGATATAGGCGAAAAGGACGGCGATCGTGAAAATCAGTCTTTTCATCGGAAAGAACCGGAATGGCATCGTGGTTGTGATGAGTGACACCCTTTCGTTCTTATCGGCAGCGTTCGCCGAACAATCAAACCCGCTAGGATAGGCCAGAGGCCTGAACGCGAGCCGAATGCCCGGATAATGAAAGTGTTCTGATTCTACTCCAGCGGATATCCAATTGATGACCCTTTTGGGACAGTGCGGCGGCATTGGGGAAGAAGATGCCGCGAGGGGTTCTACACTGAATCAGTGGTTTCCTGGTTTCCAAGCGGTGATCAAAGAATTCAATGGCGAAAAAAATACGAGTTGGAGTTGTTTTTGGCGGACGGAGCGGAGAGCATGAGGTCTCTCTCCTCTCGGCGGCTTCGATCTTGCAGGCGATTGACCGGCGCAAATATGACGTGGTGCCGATCGGCATCAACAAGGCCGGGCACTGGCTGACTTCAGGGGCGGCGCAGGGGCTGCTGCTGGGAGCCGGTTCGGCGGCGGAAGCCTATGAAATCCCAGTAAAGAAGCTGCGGGCGGGCGATCCGGCGGCTACGCCCGGAGCGCGGGTGCTGGCCGAGGGACAACCCGCGCTGCTGGCCCCGGAGCCTGAGAATCCGGACGCGGCGCTGGTTCACGGCGGAACGGCGGCCTTGGACAGCCATGCGGCGCTGGGCAGCCAGTCCCTGGACGTGGTCTTTCCGGTGCTGCATGGAACCTT
>CAZQRX010000111.1:0-5785 GCA_964595845.1 uncultured Occallatibacter sp.
TGAATGGAGCAGGGACCGGCCAGCACCAGCAGCCGCGTGTCCTGTCCGTTGAGGATGGCGGAGATCTCGCTGCGGGCGTTGAAGATCGTGTCCGAGGCGGCCTCCGTCACCGGGCGCTCTTCCTCCAGGAAGACTGGAGGGAGAACCACCTTGGTCCATTGAATGCGAATGTCTTCCGTGGTGTGGAACATGGCTGGCTTCCTTGGGGGCGCGTGATACGGCCTATCTAAAATCTATCAGCCGGGGGTGCGGATAGACGTCGCCTGCGGCGGGTCGCCGCCCCTCAAGCGAATTCCCGCGGTTCTGCGTCTACATTCATAACGGGCGATGCCCGCGCAGGCTGGATTGCACTGCAAGACAAATGCGCCTGCAAGCGGTAGCCTGTATACGGGTTCATAAGAACGGCGCGGTATGAAAACTGCGCAAGAGGAGCGGCGATGAAGATGGGACGTTGGGCGGGGTTATTGGCGGCGGCGGCGATTCTGTCCGGTTGCGGAGATTTCTGGCAGGCACCGGGCGGCAACAGCAGCACCAGCTTCTCGCTGACCAATAGCGGCGCCATCACCATCAGCTCCGGCTCGACTTCCGGCACCTCCACCATCACCGTGACTCCGGGAAGTTCGTTTACCGGGACGGTTGCGCTGACTTGCGCCGTTACTACTGCACCTTCCAACGCCACCAGCCCCACGTGCAGCTTTTCTTCGTCTTCGCTTACCTTCAGCAGCGTGACGGCACAAACCTCCACGCTGACCGCAACTACCACCTCCTCTACGACCAACGGAATCTACGACATTACGGTCACCGGCGTCTCCGGCAGCATTGCGGAAACCGCCAAGGTTTGCGTGGCCGTCGGGGTCTCCTCCAGCGGTTGCACCACGGCCAGCACCAGCGGCAATTTCTATATCCTGAACAGCACTACGATTTCCGGCTATTCCATCGTTTCCGGGGCGCTGACCGCGCTCACCGGCAGCCCGACTTCGCTGCCCAGCGGCATTACTCCTTATTCGATGGCCGTTGATCCCACCGGCAGTTTTCTGTACGTGGGCACGAGCGGCGGCATCTACCTTTACGACATTGGTACGGGCGGCAAGCTGACTCTGGACACTAACGTTCTCTTTGCCGACGGAAGCCCCAGCGCCCTCCAGGTGGACTCGACCGGTCATTGGCTTCTGGATGCCTCCAATACATCAGGCGCGCCAACCCTCTACGCCTGGCCAATCAGCACCACAAATGGTGAATCTACCCTTGGCAACGGCGTCACTGTTCCTGGGGTGTTGTTGGTCTCCGGCGGCAATGTCGCCGTGGGCGGAATGGCCATTTCTCCTGACAACAAACTTGTCGCTGTCGCCGCCGGCTCCCAGACCCAGACCTTCACATTCACGTCAGGCACGGACTTCACAGGCGCCACCAATCCGATCAGCACCAAGTACGACAAGAGAACAGCCACCGGGGTCGCCGTTTCGGTAGTCTTCAACCCGGGAACCAGCTTCCTGTTTATCGGTGAAACCGGTGACTTCACTACTTCAAACAATTCGGGCGGGTTGCGCATCATTCCGATCGCATCAGACGTACTGGGGACGGAGCCTGCGGCATCGCCGTACGCCAGCGGCGGGACCGGGCCTCATTCCATCCTGGCCACATCCAGCGGCTATGTTTATGTCGCCAACTGGGTTGGAACCTCATCCGGAAACGTAACCGCATTCCTGTTGAATGCCTCGACTCCCTCGCTGACGCTGCAAAGCAATCCAGTGGATACCGGCTCAGAGCCATACGGCATAGCCGAGGACAGCACCAGCGACTTCGTGATGGTGGTGAACAATCAGGGCAGTCCCTACTTCAATGCCTTCACCTTCGACGCCACAACCACCGGCCTGTTGGATTCCTCGTTGACCAGTTCTTCGACCGGGACCGGCCCGATCGCCATCGTCGCAGTGCCGTAAATGCAGGGAACAGGGAACAGCAGACGAGGATGGATTCGTGGTTTCCCAGGTCTCAGAGTCGAGACCTGGGGCACCCGGACCATGTGGGATGACGAACAATTCCGACGGTTTATTTATCTGATCCCTGACCCCTGCACTTCAGTGCTATCCTCAAGGTGATCGCCACAGGCTGTGCTCACGCAATCCTCCAACCGATACGTCTCTTCCGCGCGGCGCTCGACGGCTCCTGCCGGGCGCCCCACCTTCGGCGCGTTTGTGTTATTGCGCCTAAGGTGGGTAATCCCGCTCCTATTGTGCGTTCTCGCGTTTTCTTCCGGATGCAACCGCTTCCGCGAGGAGCATCACGACACGGTCTACGTCTCCGCGCGGCAGATGTACCTGCATGACCGCGTGGCCGCCGTCTCCAACCGCGTGGCCGAGGTGGTCAACGGCCAACCGCTCGAAGTCCTCGAACATGGCCGCCGCTTTCTCAAGGTGAAGACTCAGAAGAACGAGATCGGCTGGATTGAGGAACGGGCGGTGATCGACGCGAAAACCTTTCAGGCCTTTGACCAGCTAGGGGTGCAACACCAGGACGATCCGGTGGTGGCCACTGGCGTTCTGCGCGACGACATCTACCTGCATCTGACGCCTGGCCGCGATGCGGAGCGATTTTATCTGCTGGCAGCGAACGCCAAGGTTCTGCTTCTGGCCCGCGCGTCGGTCCCCAAGGCTGCTCCCGGCTCAGGACAGGAGCCCAAGCCAATGACGCCGAAGCCGGCAGACACGGCCACGACTCACGCTTCGGCTTCCAGGCCGGCCGCTCCGGCGGCTACGCACGTTCCCAGCCTGTCCGCCCCCGAGCCGCCGCCGCTGGAAGACTGGTGGCTGGTGCGTGACGCCCAGGGCCACGCCGGGTGGCTGCTGGCTGGCCGCCTGGATGTGGATGTGCCCGACGAGATTGCCGCCTTTGCCGAGGGCCAGCGCTACGTCGGCTCTTACGTCTTCAACAAGGTCTTCGACGCCGAGGCCGCGACGCCGGACCACCAGGTTCCGCAGTATGTGACCGTGCTCAGCCCGCCACTGGCCGGCCTGCCCTTTGATTTTGATCAGGTGCGCGTTTTCACCTGGAGCACGCGCCATCATCGCTACGAGACGGCCTTCCGGGTACATCCCATCCAGGGCTATCTGCCGGTGCGGGTCACGCCGGCGACTGCCGGCAAAGCGCCAGTCTTCAGCTTCCAGATCGCCAGCGGCAACAACCTGACCGCCGATCCGGCGACCGGCATCACCCGTCCGGCGACGCCGCGGACGATTACCTACGAGATGGACGACACGCGCGCCCGGCGCATCGGCTCCGACCTCGGCCCCATCCCCATCAGCCACCTGCCAGAATCCCAGCCCAAGTCCGCCAAGCCGTCGAAGAAGGGGCGGTAGGGGCCGTTCGGTGTTCAGTATTGGGCAGACAACTTTCAACGAGCAGCGTCAACATGACCTTGGTTCGCTTAAGAAGCGATCTCATGGATAAGCCTGCCAGATGCAGGGAGGTCTGCGATGGATGACCCGAGGTGCAAGATAGTGGCGATTGAGACGGATGACCCACGCTGCAAGGGACTGCTCAATGGCGCGGTAGTTGTAATGGAAGACCCGCGGTGCGTGAGCCTGCTCTATCGCGGGTCGACAGAAATGGATGACCCTCGCTGCCGGAGCATGGCGACGGAGATGGATGATCCGCGTTGCCGGAACTTGCAGAGGCAGTGGTAATGGAAGGTTGAAGTTCCCGGCAATCTCTTGGCTCCGGCCCGAACACCAGGCTTACGTCCAGGATATTTCGATGCCGTGCGCGGTGGCTGTGATCTTCGGCGGCTTATGGTTGGTCAGAATGCGGATCGCATGGAAGCCTCCGCCCAGCACACAAACGGTTCCGCCTCCCACCAGCAGCCCCAGCTTGCTGGTCGGCTCCGGGTCAAGGAATGCCAGGATCACCATCGTCACGCCCACGCCGCTCATTCCCAGCGCCACGCTCACGCTCGCGATCTCCCTCACGGATAACCCGGAGTCTCTGGCCATCTGCAACAGCGTCTGATCTTCCGGATGGATGCCGAGTTGAGCATCGTCCACCAGCACACCGGCCAGGCGAGCCCGATAGAGGAGCGCAAGCCTTCGCAGCCAATCCGGATCGGAGGTTTTGACAATCGTCTCGCGTGAATCGCTCATGGGAAAGAGTCTATACCCTGGCCGGCGCACTAGTCCTGATTTGCGGAGCTGGGATTCGTGCAACCCGCTATGATGGTGCCAGCGCGGGAGTAGCGGCGCAACCAGGGAAAATGCCCTCCACGATCTTCATCTCGGCAGGCGAGGCCAGCGGCGAGCACTACGGCGCGCTACTGGTCGCCGCGCTCAAAAAGCGGCTCAGCGCCGACGGCCATACAGCCAGTTTCTTCGGCATGGGCGGGGAGCGCATGGCCACCGCAGGTCTTGAGTGCGTCGTTCGCGCGGAAGAGATGGCCGTGATGGGGCTGACTGAAGTTGTTTTACATCTGCCGCGCATCTGGCGCGAGTATCGCAAGCTCAAAAAGTCCATCCGCGACCGCCGGCCCTCGGTGGCTGTGCTGATCGACTTCCCAGAGATTCATTTCCGCTTGGCCAGAGAGCTGCACAGGCTGGGCGTGCCGGTCGTCTACTTCGTTAGCCCGCAGTTGTGGGCCTGGAAGAAGAAGCGCATCCGGCTGGTACAAAAGTACATTGACAAGATGCTGGTGATCTTCCCCTTCGAGGAGGCCTTCTATCGCGAGCGGGACGTAGAGGCGGAGTTTGTAGGCCATCCGCTGACCGATCAGGCGGCGCAGTCGGTCAGCCGCGAGCAATTTGCCGCCGAGAATGGACTAGACCCAGCGAATACATGGGTCGGCCTGCTCCCCGGAAGCCGTCCCAGGGAGATTCGCGACCACCTGCCGACGATGCTGAGGGCAGCGCAGGAGCTCACTCACAGCCTGGAATTCGTTATCCCACTCGCTCCGACGCTGAAGGCCGCGCAGCGGGAGGATGTGCTGCGCCTGGTTCAGAAACATGGCGAAGACCTGCAACTCAGCCTCGTCAACGATGCCCGCGCCACGCTCTTTCACGCCCGCGCCTCGGTGGTCGCCAGCGGAACGGCCACGGTCGAAGCGGCGCTGATCGGCAATCCCTTCGTGGTGGTCTACCGGGTCTCGGCTCTGACTTATGCGATTGCCAAGCGGGTGGTCACGGTGCCCCATGTGGCCATGGCTAACCTGATCGCCGGCAAGCAACTCGTGCCGGAGCTGATCCAGAGTGACTTTACGGCGGAAAAAATCGTCCAAGAGATAGAGCGGCTGCTACCCGATGGGGTGCCGCGCCAGTCCATGATGGAGGAGTTGGCGCGGATTCGCGGTTTGCTGGCCAAACAGTCGGAGGGTGGCGCGATTGACCGGGTGGCGGAGATCACGCTGGAGAGAATGCGCAGCGTAGGTTGAGGTTCCTGGTCTCCCAGGTCGGAGAATCCAGACACGAATACCCATTTTCAAGTTCGGAATCAAGAGGCAAAATAGAATGTCGATGGCTGTGATTAGGTCTGCTATGCTGACACGAATGAAAAAATCGCCTTGGGCGTGTGGCTTGGCCAGCGCTCTGATCATGGCGGCTCTTTTGACCGTGCCGCTCACCGCCCAGCGCGCGGAGCGGCCCGCGCTCGCCGTCACCGGCTACTTAATCGACGCCGATATTGACCCGGCCACGCACCATCTGGCGGCCAAGGCGACGGTCACATTCACCGCGCCGGAAAACTCCGAGGCGGTCAGCTTCGGCTTTCATCCGGCGCTCAAAATCACGAAAATCTCCGACGAGGC
>CAZQRX010000112.1:0-5620 GCA_964595845.1 uncultured Occallatibacter sp.
GCGAGCTTGCTCTGCCCCTTTCGGGTGGCTCGCGTCAGCCGCTTGATAGGCAACTTTGATACTACAGCGAACTCCCGCGGCTGGCAAGTTACCAATTGTATGCCGGCCCCGGACTGGATGAGTGCCTACCCCAACCAAAGGCCAAACGCAAGAAACGCCACTCATCAAGAGTGGCGTTTCTCTGTCCCTGTGCTGGTCACTGGCCTCCCAGCTATCCTATAGCCGATGGTCTTCCATCGTGCTTGTTTGCATACCTTCCCGGCTGGTTCATCCCTTTTGAGGGCCGCTGCATTGGCGGTTGCTCTTGCCGGGCATCTGTGTTAACTGGGCTGGCAGAAATCTTCCAGCGCCTGTACATCACTGGCGCTTAACTAATAGCAATTACTGTACCGTTTTATACATTCTTTATTTTCAATGATTTGAGAATTTCTCAATGGGGGATTTGTCTTGATTATGGGACTTCTAATGCGCGATAAATTCCGAAAACCATAGAAGCTTCTCCCTATCGCTGGCATTGCGGACAATAATGCGTGCCTCGGCCAGTCAGCAGAATACGCCGGATCGGCGTCTGGCAGCGGCGGCAGGGAAGGCCGGAGCGCAGGTAGACGCAGTGTTCCAGTTGGAAGAAGCCGCGCACTCCGTCGGCATCCACGTAATCGGAGACCGAAGAGCCGCCCAGCCGAATGGCGTGCTCTAGAACCTCGCGCAGGGCCAGCCGCAGAGCTTCGAGTTCAGCCCTGGTCAGTCGGCAAGAGAGCCGGCGCGGGCGAATGCCGGCGTGAAAAAGGCTTTCGTCGGCGTAGATGTTGCCCACTCCGGAGAGCAGCTTCTGGTTGAGCAGGGCCGCCTTGATGGGCAGCTTTCGGGTGTGGAAGAGCGCGGCAAACTCTGCCGCGGTCACGGTCAATGGGTCGGCCCCTGCCGCGCTGAAGGCGGGGCCGCGGCTCAGGTCGCGGAACTCCAGCCGCCCAAAGCGGCGCGGGTCCACAAAGCGCAGCTCCCGGCCGCTGGCCAGGCTCAGCCGGGTGTGCGTGTGGGGTGCGAGAGGAGCATCGGGAGTAGTAACCAGCAGCCTTCCGGTCATGCCGAGATGGACAATCCATTGGGCGGCTGGCGCGCCAGAATCCTCGACCAAAGCACTCAATTCGCATACGATGTGTTTTCCGGTGCGATGCACGGCCAGAATCGCGCGTCCTTCCAGACCCCTGGCCTGGCGCGCCGGCGGCGTCTTGAAGGGCTCCCGGTGGCTGCCGAACCAGGCCTCGACGATGTGGTCGCCGCGCAGGCGCTCGTCGACGCCGCTGGCGATGGTCTCGACCTCAGGCAGCTCGGGCATCGGTCTATTGTAAGTGAATCTGTCTTCCGGCGCGGTCCGCGGCTATTTGCGCTCGCCGGGCAAGCGAATCCGGCTGGCCTCAAAGCTCACAACCTTCCACTTGCCCTCCGCATTCCGCACATAGACGCGGGTGTAGCGATAGCTCCCGGAGAAGTCTCCCCCGGCGTTCGTGCCGGTCACATCGGCCCGCGAGGTCACCAGAGCCGTTGTCCCGTAGAAGCGCACCTTGCGGTCGGAGATTTCGAGGGCCGTAAAATGGGTTGCGCCGCTGCGGAGATTGGCCAGCGACTGCTCCTTGGATTGCAAAGTGCCGTTGGGGGTGATGCCCATGTAGTCGTCGGCCAGCAGGGCGTCCAGGGCAGGAATGTCTGCCTTCAGTACGGCGGTTCGCCAGGCCTCTTCCAGTTGGAAGATCTCGTGGTGGCTCTCGTGCCGCTGCGTCCGGGGCATTCCGTTGTGCTGGAGAGCGGCACAATGGGTGAGCGCCAGCGCGGCCACAACGGGAAGGAGCGCCAGGGCATACTGCCTTCGGCGGAAGGGCTTGGCTGGGTTGATCGCGGCTGCGAACATGATCGTATCGGATGGTAGCCCCGCAAGGCCGCGCCGGTCAAACGAAATCTGGACGGCCCCACTAGAAACAAACGTGAGTGGTGAGCAAGTCAGACAAGTAAGGTCGTGGTTTTCCATTTTTCTGGTCCCGAGTCCCGCGCGTACGATAAATAGCATGAGCTACTTCCTCTTCAAGACCGAGCCCGATGTCTACTCCTTCGACGACTTCCTGCACGACCGGGAGACTATTTGGGATGGCGTAACCAATCCCACCGCCGTAAAGCACCTGCGCGAGATGAAGCCGGAAACCAAGTGGATCTTTTACCACACCGGCGAGGAGCGCACCGCCGTCGGGACGGGAACCGTGGTCAGCGTGGACCCAACCAACACCAAGGTTCCCATCGTCAAAGTCAAGGCAGGCAAGCGTCTCAGGCGGCCCAAGACCCTGGCCGCCATCAAAGCCGAGCCGCTCTTCGCCGCCTCGCCGCTGGTCCTCATCGGGCGGCTGTCGGTGGTGCCATTGACCGAGGAGCAGTGGGAGTGGTTTGTCGAGTAAGGAAACAATGTGGTAAGATTTCCTTACTTCCTTGTTTGAGGTGAATCATGCTGGCCAAATTGACCGTCAAAAATCAGCTTACCCTGCCCAAAGCCGTCGTCATGCAATTTAAAGGCGTGGAGCACTTCGATGTCAGCACGGATGGCTCCGCGATTACGCTCAAGCCATTGCGACGCAGTCGTCTGGATGAGGTGCGCGACAAACTCGCCAAGCTTGGCATCACCGAGCAGGATGTGACCGACGCAATCGCCTGGGCGCGTCAAAACCCGTGAGTGCTGCCGCCAAAGCTAGAATCGTCTTCGACACCAATGCCGTCCTCTCCGCACTCCTGTTTACGCATGGCCGGCTGAGCTGGCTTGTTGGCCATTGGCAGGCCGGAGATTGCGTGCCGCTCCTCTCGCGCGCCACGGCAGCGGAATTGGCGCGGATTCTCGCCTACCCGAAGTTCCGGCTTACTGCAATCGAGCAATTGGAAGCTCTGAGCGAATATCTTCCATATTGCGAGGAAGTCGAGGTCGTGCGATCTTGCCCGGTTCTCTGTCGCGACCCAAAAGACCAGCCGTTGCTCGATCTGGCGCAAAGCGGCAAGGCTGACTTGCTGGTGACGGGCGACGAGGATTTGCTGGCGCTAGTCGGACAAACGGCATTTCTCATCGAATCGCCGGAGGACTACCGAAGCAGAGTCTCCAGTGACGAACAGAATCCGTAATTAGGTCGTATGGTGCCCAGGTCTCGCTCATTGGAACTGCGTTACCGAGCTTGCGTTCTCAGGATTCGGGAGTTTCAAAAATAAGAGACGTGAGCACGAGGTTCATAAGAGTTATCGTTGTTCGATATTTTCTACCGCCTATACTATGATAATTGAAGATGATCCGAAAATTAGCTTGTCTAGCGGATGCCAGCGTTTCAACCATAGTGACTTTTTGGCTCGCCAGGACGTTCTGTACATAACGTTCGTCACGTATTCTGGGTTGCCCTGCCGGAACACTGATTTGTTCAAACTTATAACTGACATTGAGCGCGACGCCATTCCCAATGTTCTGGATAACAAAACTGCCTTGATCTCCTCGCGCTGTTGTGCTGCCAACAGCTCGTCCGGTTTCCAGAATAATGTCTGCCGGATCGCGCAGATCCGACCAAATTGTTAGGCAAGGCTTCGAGAGACCCTCAACCTGATCCATTGCAGCTTTGATTAGGTCTTGCGATATCTCCACCTGCTTTTGCGCAGCTTTCCGCATTTTGCGCGTTTCGACGGTGTACCAGCCCAGCCCTAGAAGCCCAAGAAACTGTACGACAAGCATGGCATTTTGCACCGGGTCACTCATCGCCCTTCCTCCTTGCTCTCCCCCAGCCACCGCTTGGTATTCAGCAACTGCCGCTGATCCAGCGCCCAGACCTTGCCGGTCAGCTCCTCCGGCCCCTTGCCTTCGCGAATGCACTTATCGAACTCGCCGGCCACGGCTTGCATCTTGGCGTCCAGGTCGTCGAGGAAGCTCAAGGCTAGGGCTTCGGGAATCATGGGCAGTTTGGGCGAGCCGAACTCCAGCTTGCCGTGATGCGACAGAATCATGTGCAACACCAGCAGCTTGAGCTTGGGCGGGAAGTTGGGCAGGCTGTCGATGGTGCGCTCCACCAGCGCCGCGCCGATCTGAATGTGGCCCAGCAAACTGCCTTCGACGGTGTACTCGAAGCCGATCTCCCAGCTCAGCTCGCGCACCTTGCCGATGTCGTGCAGGATCACACCGGTGAGCAGCAGGTCGCGGTCGAGGATGGGATAGCTGGGTGCGACGCGGTCGGCCAGCGTGAGCAGGCTGACAACGTGCTCCAGCAATCCGCCCAGCCAGGCGTGGTGGAGCTGCTTGGCGGCGGGAGCTTCGCGGTAGGCCTCGGCCAGCGCCGGATCGGCGAGCAGCGTGGACAGCAGCAGCTTGAGGTCGGGGTTGGTGAAGCTGTCCACAAAGCCGAGAAGCTGACGCCAGAGTTCGGCCACGTCATAGGTGGTCGAGGGCAGCAGATCGCTCTTGTCCACCTCCTCGGGCCGGGCCACGCGGAGCTGGTCAATCTTCATCTGCAGGCGGTCGTCGAAGCGCGAAGCCGAGCCGCGCGCCTTGACGATGTCGCCCCGCTCGAAGTCTTTGGCGATGCGCGGGTCTCCGGGCTCCCAGACGCGCCCTTCAAGCTGGCCGGTCTTGTCGCCCAGGATGAGGTTGAGGTAGGGCTTGTTGGACTTGGTGGTGCGCTGCTGCTTGAGCAGGACCAGGAAGAAGCCGTCGAAGAGCTTGCCTTCGTCAAAGTTGGCCAGATCGGCGATGTAGATGTCTTTCATCGTGATGTGCCTTGAAAATCGGGTGAGAATATCAGGGAAGTTGCGGATTGCCGGAAAACTTCTGTGAAACAAGTTTACGACTCCCGGAGCCTTTACAATCGAATCCGTGAGCAACTCCTTTGAAATCGGTCCCGTCCATGTGGGCGCCGGCCAGCTCTTCCTGATCGCCGGCCCTTGCGTCATTGAGTCCGAGGCCCACGCGCGCACGATGGCCGAGGCGATCCAGCGCATCGCGGCCGACCTCGGCATTCCCTATATCTTCAAAGCCAGCTACGACAAGGCCAACCGCACCAGCGTGAAGAGCTTTCGCGGGCCGGGGCTGGTCGAAGGCACGCGCATCCTGGGCCGGCTGGCCAAGGATACCGGCCTGCCGGTGCTGACTGACGTGCATGAGCCGGCGCACTGCGCTGTGGCCGCCGAGGCTGTGGACGTGCTGCAGATCCCCGCTTTCCTCTGCCGTCAGACCGACCTGCTGGTAGCCGCCGGCCATACCGGCCGCGCCGTCAACATCAAGAAAGGCCAGTTTGTCGCCCCGTGGGATATGACCCACCCGGTGGAAAAGGTGCGCTCGACGGGCAATGAGCGCGTCTTCCTCACCGAGCGCGGCGCCTGCTTCGGCTATAACACGCTGGTCGTCGATTTCCGCTCACTGCCGGTGATGCGCGCTCTCGCGCCGGTGGTCTTTGACGGCACTCATTCGGTGCAGCAGCCGTCGGCGGCCAATGGCGTCAGCGGCGGCCAGCCGGAGTTCATTCCGCTGCTGGCGCGGGCCGCGGTTGCCTCCGGCATCGACGGCCTGTTTCTCGAAGTCCACGACGACCCCGCCAACGCCAAATCCGACGGCGCCAATGCG
>CAZQRX010000113.1:0-5544 GCA_964595845.1 uncultured Occallatibacter sp.
TCTCCTGGTCCATGAAGTGCGAACCCTCGCCGTCGCTGTAGAGGTAAGAGGCCTCGACCTGCTCCAGGTCCGGCTCCTTGAAGCGCTCGCCGGCCTTGAAGGTCTTGTCGAAGACCGCCCGCGTGAGCAGGTTGCGCATCTTGAGCCGGACCAGCGTCTGGCCGCCGCGCGCCGTGGGCGTCGAGACCTCGGCCTCCATGCAGTAGTACGGGGTGTTTTCAAACTCGAAGTACATCTTGCGTTTGACGGTAATCGCTTCCAGCAGTGCGGCCATGGATTCCTCGAAGGTCAGGCGTTCGCAGCCGCAAAGGCCCTGCGGCTCTCTTGCGGCTCCCTGACCATTATAGGGGGCGGCCACCTTGCCGGGCTTGCGCCTTTTCCCCGCCCGCCACATCAAAGAAATGAGCCTGCCTGTGCAGGCATCTCTTCCGCAAGCGAGAACGCCATGCCGCGTGAACTGCTAACCGCACGTCTGGAACGCAAGGAGTGCATCTCCGAAGTCGCCCAGTGCTACCACTTCGTCTTCGTGATCGACGAGCTGGAGAGCTTCAACTTCACCGCCGGCCAGTTCGTCAGCGCCGTGGCGCCGGACGCCAACGGCAAAATCCAGACCCGCGCCTACTCCATCGCCTCCGCGCCGAGCGGCAACCGCTTTGAGTTGTGCGTGAATCGCGTCGAGGAGGGCTTCTTCTCCAACCATCTCGCCGACCTGCCCGACCTGCCCATCGGCGCGGAGATTCAAATCCATGGCCCGCACGGCCACTTCATCCTCCACGAACCGATCACCGACTCCATCCTGGTGGCCACCGGAACCGGCGTTGCGCCCATGCGCGGCTATTTGCAATCGCTCTTCCCGGCAGATGGCACTGATCGCAGCAACGGCAAGCAGATCTGGCTGGTCTACGGCACGCGCTACGAGAGCGACATTTATTACCGCGCCGAGTTTGAGGCGCTCAGCAGCCGCCAGCCGAACTTCCACTATCTGCCCACGCTGAGCCGCGCGCAGGAGAGCTGGACCGGGCTGCGCGGTTACGTTCAGGAGCACGTGACCAGAATCATAGAGGAGCGCGGCGCCCAACTCGGCCAGCCGCTGCCTGCGCCCCCGCCCGATCCGGCACTGCCGGCCTCCGAGTTGACCTTCGACATCTACACCTACATCTGCGGCCTCAATGAGATGGTCTCCGGCGTCCGCGAGCGGCTGACCTCGTTAGGCTGGCATCGCAAGCAGATTGTCTTCGAGCGCTACGACTGAGTAGTAGCCCAACTTGCCGTTACAAGCTACGCCGGCCATGAACCCGCTAACTTGCTAACTTGCGATCACCGCGAAGCGGTGGCTAACTTGCGAAATGGTAAACCAGTCACCGCATGCATTGGCGAAAGGCTGGAGAAGACACAACTCTCAGCCAGTTTGTTCAATGGATAGCGGCCGTCGCTCGATTCGCATCGCGCCACGAATCAGCGGTTCCGCGTGGGATGGTCAAAAGATTCCCGGAAGCAAGGCCCAGGATTCGCCTCGATAGTTGCGATATTCATCGCCAAAAGCCTTGAGGAGATTTGCCTCTTCCAGCCGGATCTTGCGCAGGTATGCGATCAGGACCAACACCCAGCCGATCAGCGCGTGCAACTCGCCGGAGACAATCGCCGTGCCGACGTAGAGGCCGAGCAGGGCTGTGTAAATGGGATGGCGAATGAGGCGATAAGGGCCGCTGCGAATCAGTTGATGATCGACTTTGATGGTGATCCTGCCGCTCCAGTAACGGCCCAGGCAGCGGCGCGACCAGATCGCCAGCACCAAACCGATTGCGTTGATCGTCAGTCCAGCCGCGGCAACAATGGCGGAAGCGGGCAGGTACCGCTGCCGCAGCCCGTGAATGGGCAGAAAAATCATAATCTGGGCTGCGCTCGTTAACAAAAGATGCAGCCATCGCGATCTCCGGGACTCTGAATCAGTCTCCGGCGCGATGTTCTTCTTCGCCACGTCCCAGTAGATTTCGATCACGCACCACATGGCGATCGACGTCCACATCGGCCAGCCATACCCGAATGGTTTCATCTTTCCGTTATACACGCCCGGCCGAAAGAGGCCCAAGATCGGTATACTAATCGGAGAAGGGCTAAGATGATGCACAACCGGCAGCGTCGAGGATGGTTTCTGCTTGCGGCCATCGCAATCGGAATCGCCGTTGTGTGCCTGCTGATCCCGCACAACCATTCCGGCAGCGCGGATTGGCTGGCGATTCTGCCGCTCCTTTTTGCGGGAGTCATCTCGCCCCTCAGCTTGCTTTCGCCGCTGGCCTATGAGTACGCCGGCCGCGCGCCCGCCGCTCCGGCGCTGCCCTCGCGCTTCCAGCGCCCACCACCCTTCCGGCTCGCATAATTCCCTCACAACTGGTCCGGCTTTGCAAAAATTCAGGGTGTCCAACCCTCGCCGCGTTCTTGTTTTTGCGGCTAGGGTGGGATCCATCCGTTTGCTTCCGCGACCCATTCCTTGTGAAGTACTGTCTGCGATCTCAAGAGGGTGCGTATGAACATCGATTCGATCTCTGCCTGGGGCATCTTTGCCGGGTATATTCCATTTCTTGCCATTATCGTGATCCTTCTCCACTACTCTCTGCGGCGCTTTCTCTGGCGGCGCGGAAGGCGATTGGGAAAACACAACCTGGGCTTTTACCCGACTTCGTTTGCGCTGGGAATAATGTTGCAATTCATGCAAGTCTATTGGAGGCCCAGCGTCGCTTATGTTCTGGAGGAGAAGCAGGACGAGGACGCCGATGAGGACGACAACGGCGATCCGGAAAACCTCAAGAAGCAGTTCGACCGGCAGCTCAAGCGGATACGTCGCGGCGAGCCGGTCGACCGGCTGGTGTTGCGGCTGTAAGCTGGCGGTGGTTGAAATCCCATATCACAAAATCGGGAGCCGGAGCGCCTGGATTTGTGGCACAATATGAGATGAAGACTGAGGTTTGTAGTAAGTGGAGGCGCCATGTTTACGCTGGACCGCATCGTTTGTACTCCAGGGGTGGTGAGCGGAAAGCCGCGCATCAAGGGGACGCGTGTGACTGTGGGCGTTCTTCTTGGCCAGCTTGCGATAGGTCATACCGTAGATGAAGTTCTCCGGGATTTTCCCTACATTCAGCGGGAAGATGTGCTTGAGGCTTTACAGTACGCAGCGTGGCGGGCCCAGGAAGAAGAAGTGGAGTTGAGCGCCTGAGCGCCGGATGGCATGAAAGTCCTGGTCGATGCGAATCTCACGCCGTTTTGGGTTGACTTCCTGCAATCTGCGGGCGTTGAAGCTGTGCATTGGTGGAAGGTTGGGAGAGGCGACGCTCGCGATGAGGAGTTGCTGGAATGGGCAGTCGAGCACAATGCTGCCATTCTCACCGGCGATGGCGAATACTCACAATTGCTTGCATTGCGTGGATCGACCCGTCCGAGCATCATATATCTCCGAACCAATGAGCGGAACCCAGAGGGACCTGGGGCATGTGTCGTCGCTGCCTGCAAATCCATCTCCGGCCAGACAGAGAGCGGGATGATTGTTTCGATTAACGACCGTGGCAGCCGAGTACGCTCCTTGCCGATTCTGAAAGGCGAATAGCCGCGAAATCCCGATAGAACCCCCACCATTTACACTGGTAAACGGAGATTCCTGTGTTTTTTGATAAAGTTCTTACCAAGATTTTCGGCACGGCGAACGAGCGGACGATCAAGCGGTTGATGCCGATGGTAGCTGTGATCGGCGCCCTCGAAGAAGACGCCAAGCAGCTCACCGACGACCAGTTGCGTGCCAAAACGGCTGAGTTCCGGGCGCGGATTGCGGCGCGTCTCGAAGACATTCCCGACGACGCGGAGCACAAAGACGAGCGTAAAGCGGCCGAGCGCGAGGCGCTGGACGAGGTCTTGCCCGAGGCCTTTGCGGTGGTGCGCGAGGCCGGCTGGCGCACCGTGCAGATGCGCCACTTCGACGTTCAGTTGATCGGCGGCATGGTGCTCCACCAGGGCAAGATCGCCGAGATGAAGACAGGCGAAGGCAAGACGCTGGTGGCCACGCTGGCCTGCTACTTGAACGCGCTCGCCGGCCACGGCGTGCATGTGGTCACGGTGAACGACTACCTGGCCAAGCGCGACGCCGAGTGGATGGGCAAGATCTACGAGTTCCTCGGGCTAACCGTCGGCGTGATCGTCCACGATCTGGACGACAACGAGCGCCGTGCCGCTTACGCTGCTGACATTACTTACGGAACTAACAACGAATTCGGCTTCGACTACCTGCGCGACAACATGAAATTCGAGATAAAAGATTGCGTGCAGCGCGGCCACTACTACGCCATCGTCGATGAGGTCGATTCGATCCTGATCGACGAGGCGCGCACCCCGCTGATCATCTCCGGCCCCACCGACCAGACCACCGACAAGTATGCGCGGGCGCGCAAGATCGTTCCCGAACTGGAGAAGGGCGAGGAGATCGAAGAGGGCGAGACCAAGCGGCTCACCGGCGATTACATTGTAGACGAAAAGCAGCGGACCATCGGCGTCACCGACGAGGGCTGGGTGACGATTGAAAAGCTGCTGGGCATCGGCAACATCGCCGACGCTGAAAACTGGGAGATGAAGCATTACGTGGAGACGGCGATCAAGGCCGAAGCGCTCTACCACCGAGACGTCGAGTACGTGGTCAAGGACGGCGAAGTCATCATCGTCGATACCTTCACGGGGCGCCTGATGCCGGGCCGCCGCTGGAGTGACGGGTTGCATCAGTCCATCGAGGCGAAGGAAGGCGTAAGCATCCGCAAGGAAGACCAGACGCTGGCCACCATCACCTTCCAGAACTACTTTCGCCTCTACAAAAAGCTGAGCGGCATGACCGGCACCGCCGAAACCGAAGCGGCCGAGTTCGAGAAGATTTACAAGCTGGAGATCGTCGTCATTCCCACCAACAAGCCGCTGCTGCGCCTGGAAAACCCCGATGTGGTCTACCGCACGGAGAAGGAGAAGTTCAAGGCGGCGGCGGACGACATCGCCATCCTGCATGAGCGCAACCAGCCGGTGCTGGTGGGCACCGTGTCCATCGAAAAGTCCGAGCGGCTTTCAACGATTCTGAAGAATAAAAAAATCCCCCATGTGGTGCTCAACGCAAAGTTTCACGAGAACGAAGCGCAGTACGTGGCGCAGGCGGGGCGCGCGGGCGCGGTCACCATCGCCACCAACATGGCCGGGCGCGGCACCGATATACTGCTCGGCGGCAATCCGGAGTTCATGGCTCGCCAGGAGCTGGCAAAGAAGAACAAGGCGCGCGCCATAAGCGCCAACGAGGGCGCCATCAATCCCATGGCGCCGCCGGGATTCCTGCGCTTCTACTACCAGGGCCAGGAGTACGAGATTGCCGAGCCGGAGTGGTCCGAGGTCTTCAAGGTCCACGCCGAAAAGGCGCGCGTAGATCACGAACAGGTGATCGGGTCCGGCGGCCTCTTCATCCTGGGCACCGAGCGCCACGAGTCGCGGCGCATTGACAATCAGTTGCGCGGGCGCGCCGGCCGCCAGGGC
>CAZQRX010000114.1:0-5486 GCA_964595845.1 uncultured Occallatibacter sp.
CGTACAAGCCCGAACCCACGCCGCCGAAGACCACCTCGCCCATCATGATGTTGATTAGCACCACCATGCCGCCCAGCGGAGTGAAGCTGTCATGCATGCCGTTGACCGCACCGCAACTGGCATCGGTGGTGATGGTGGCGAAGAGCGAACTTTCGGCGATGCCGTTGCGAACCTCCTTGCCCTCCATGTTGCCGGCGGGTGCGGTTGCCGTGCCGGTCTGCGCCGCGCCGTGAATAAGCAGATGCGGATGCGACTCGGCCCAATAAACTGTCGTGAATCCGGCGGCAAAGAGCACGAACATCGCCGCCAGCACCGCCCAGCCGTGGCCGGGAGATCCGGTCATGCGGCCCAGCGTATAGGTAAGCCCGGCGGGAATAATGAATATGGAGAGTATCTGGAGGTAGTTGGAGAATGGAGTGGGATTCTCATAAGGATGGGCGCTGTTGGCGTTGAAGAAGCCGCCGCCGTTGGTGCCCAGCATCTTGATCGCCTCCTGCGAGGCCACCGGACCCTGCCCGATGGTCTGCGTCTGGCCCTCCAGCGTGTGCGCCGTCGTATAGGCGTTCAGGTTGGCCGGAACGCCCTGCCAGACCAGCAGCAGCGCATAAATCAGCGAGGCGGGCAGCAGGACATAGAGCAGCGTGCGCGTCATGTCCACCCAGAAGTTGCCGATGGTGCCCGAGGTAGTCCGCTTGATGCCGCGAATCAGCGCGACGGCCACCACAATGCCCACCGCCGCCGACCAGAAGTTGTGCGTCGCCAGGCCGGCCATCTGGGTCAGATAGCTCATCGTGGTCTCGGGCGTATACGACTGCCAGTTGGTGTTGGTGGTAAAGCTGGCGGCGGTGTTCCAGGCCAGATCTGGTCCCACTGCGACCAGGTGCTGCGGGTTCCACGGCAGGAAGTTCTGCATCCGCTCGATGGCGTAGGTCAGCAGCATGGTCACGGCCGAAAAACCCAAGACCGCAAAGGCGTACTCGCGCCAGTTCATCTCCTTGTCCGCGTGAACGCCGCACAGCTTGTAGATCAGCCGTTCGATGGGGCGAAGAATGGGGCTGAGCCAGGTGCGTTCACCCTCCAGCACGCGGGCAAGGTAAACGCCTACCGGACGAACGCTTGCCAGAAGAATCAAACAGAAAAGCGCAAACTGCAACCAACCGTTGGCGGTCATCTCAGAACTTCTCCGGGAAAAGCAGGGTGATGGTCAGGTATGCAAACAGAAGAATGGACAGAATCAGGGCAATGGCGGTGATGATGTCGGTTTGCATGGGTTACCTCAGCTTCTGGCAGGCCTTGACGTAGAGAAACGCCAGGGCAAAGAATACGACCGTGAACAGCAACATCGCTACATCTTGCATCGCAGCTCCCGCATTTCGCTGAGCAGGCCGTTGGGGAAGCCGCCTGCTCAAGAATGATTCTGGCTCTCGCCTCATTTGAGTATCGAAAATCTTTCCTAAATAAAGCGTAAGGAATGGGGGTGCGGGGCGAGAATATTGCGGAAGATTGGTACGACGGAGGGAATTTGATCCCATTTATGCACAATATATTTGTTGGATTTTATTCCTCATTGCCGGTCCAGCCTTCGGGAACAAACCGGTAGCCCACCCACGGTTCGGTCTGGATGTACTGCTTGCCGGTCTCGGCTTCGAGCTTCTTGCGCAACTGGCCGACGAAAACCCGCAGGTACTCCGGCTGGTGGGCCGATTGCGCGCCCCATACCGTGGTCAGCAGCACGCGATGGGTCATCACCTTGCCGGCGTGGCGGGCCAGATGCAGCAGCAGGTCGAACTCCTTGGGCGTCAGGTGAATCGCCTTGCCCTGCACGGTGATCGAATGCGCCTCCGCATCCACCACGAAGTCGCCGGCCTCAATCGCCGTGGTTGTCCGCTCCGGGGCGCGGCGCAGATGGGCGCGGACCCGCGCCAGCAGCTCCTGAATGTTGAAGGGCTTGGTCACGTAGTCGTCGGCTCCAGCATCCAGAGCCTCGACCTTGGAGCGCTCGTGATCGCGGACCGAAAGAACCAAAATGGGGACGGCGGAGTGGGCGCGGATGGCGCGGCAGACCTCGACGCCGCTCAGGCCGGGCATCATCAGGTCGGTAATGACCAGGTCGGGCGGCCAGTCCTTGAAGACCTGCAAGCCCTCCTCCGGCTCGTTGGCGGTGCGCACATCAAAGCCCTGCGCGGAGAGGGAGGCGCGCAGCACGCGAGTAATCTGCGGTTCGTCGTCGATCACCAGAATTCTGCCCGGCATATCTTTCTTCTTTCGATAAAAGATTACATCATCCGGGCAAAGAAGTATGATTCCGTTGAGAGATTAATGATGAACCCACTCGCCAATCAGCACCCGGCTCTTCGCTGGCTCGCGGCCACACTGATGGCAGCGCTGGCCGCGGCACTGCTGGTCGGCCTGGGCGCCAATTCGACGACGGCGGGGATGGCCTTCCTGGTTTTGGTAGTGTGGTTTGCGGCCCAGGCGGGGATCTGGCTCGCCCTCTATGTCGCCCTGCTCTGCGCTCTCTCCTTCGACTACTTTTTTCTGCCGCCGGTAGGTACATTGCGGCTCGACGGTATTCAGGCATGGGTGGCGATGATCTCCTTCCTGCTGAGTTGCGTGGTGATGGGGCGCGTGGCCGAGCGGGCGCGCCGCCAGGCTCGCCAGGCCGACGAGCGCCGCGCCGACGTGGAGCGGCTCTATGAACTCTCGCAGGAGATGATGCTGCAAGAGGATGCCGCCGGCCTGATCCGCGACCTGCCGCTGCTGATCGCGCGTATCTTCGCGCTGGACGGGGTGGTGCTGTACGTCCGCGACCAGGACCAGTTCTATACCTCGACCGACGATCTGCCGATGAGCATCCAGGCCAGCCTGCGCGCCATGACCCTGGGCGAGAATCCGACCCAGGTCATTCCGGGAGCCTTCACGGTGCGAACGCTGATGATGGGCCTGAGGCCGGTGGGTGCGTTGGGCCTGCGGCCAGCGCTGCTTTCGCAGGAGGTGGCCACGGCGGTCAGCGCGCAGGTGGCCATCGCGCTCACTCGCGCCACAGCGGTCGAGGCCTCTGCCCACATGGAAGCGGCGCGCGAGGGGGAACGGCTGCACGCCGCGCTGATCGACTCGCTGACCCATGAGCTGCGCACGCCGCTGACCGCCATCCGCGCCGCCGCCAGTACGCTGGTTGAGGGCGAGGGGCTGGACGAACCCGTGCGGCGGGAACTGGCCGCCATTGTCGATGAGGAGAGTGCGCAATTGGACCGGCTGATCGGCGAGGCAGTCGAGATGGCCGAGATCGACGCCAACCTGGTCGCGGTCCGCCCTGTGCCGCAGCATCCGCGCGCGCTGCTAGAGCAAGCCGTCGAGGAGTCGCGCAAGACGTTGGCGGCGCATCGTGTAGTGATCGCCGCCGAAGGGCAAAGCAATCAAGGCGAGCCGGGCAAGCAAGAGAACTGCGCCTGGTTCGATCCGCACCTGCTGGGCCGCGTGCTGCATCACCTGCTGGAGAATGCCGCGCGCTTTACGCCGCCCGGCGGGCGCATCCTGCTCGGCAGCCGGCGCGTGGACGGCCACCTGGAGTTTCGCGTCGAGGACGACGGCCCGGGCATCGACGCCGTCGATCTGCCCTTCATATTCGATAAGTTCTACCGCGGCAAGAAGGGCTCCAGGAAAGGCAAGGGAACGGGGATGGGCCTGGCCATCAGCCGCGCCATCCTGGCAGCTCACGGCGGAGGGATTGAGGTCGAGAGCGCTCCGGGAAAGGGCGCCTGCTTCCGCTTCTGGGTGCCGCTGGTGGAGAAGGAGCCGGAGGGCGCAGTGGAATTGTCGAACCGATCGAAGTCGCTTTCTTGAAGGCACACTGACGTCTATTGTTGGTGAATGCCCGGATCAGCCCTCCAGTTTATACCGCGTCTCGGCCAGCCGATAGAGCCGCCGCCAGACCAGCCGGTTCATCGTCACCACCATCGTAGCCATCAGCACGGTGGCCAGCAAGAGGGTAGAGATTTTTCCACTATCGCTGGCGGCGCTGATCTGCGCTCCCAGGCCAAGTGTTTGCAAAGTCCGATCGCCGATGTGAAAGTATTCGGAGACAATCGAGGCATTCCATGCGCCGCCTGAGGCGGTGATCATGCCGGTAATGAGATAGGGAAAGATTCCCGGCAGGATCAGCCGCGTCCAGCGCTGCCAACGGGTGAAGCGGTAGACCGCGGCAGCCTCTTTCAGGTCGGAGGGAATGGCCATCGCACCGGCGATCACGTTGAAGAGGATGTACCACTGCGTTCCCAACAGCATGAGCGCGATGGAACCAACGCCAAGCCCTCCGCCGATGCGGATCAACCCAAGCATCAACACGGGAAACAGAGCGGTGGCCGGGACCGAGGCTACGACCTGC
The DNA here is from genome assembly GCA_964595845.1 of uncultured Occallatibacter sp. Taxonomy (GTDB): domain Bacteria; phylum Acidobacteriota; class Terriglobia; order Terriglobales; family Acidobacteriaceae; genus Telmatobacter. The sequence goes on from CAZQRX010000114.1 coordinate 4,385, forward strand.
GTGATCGGTTGCAGATAGCGGGCCAGCCGCGGATTGGAGCCGATGGTGACGCCGACGGGGATGGTCCACAGAGCGGCCAGGGCGATGGCCGTGTTGACGCGCAGCCAGGTGGCGCCGGCGCACAGCAGCAGCAGGCGAATGTCGGCCCAGGTAACGCCCTGGACGATCCTGATGGCCTGAGAGAGTCCCCAAAGGATGGCCAGAGCGGCGAAGCTGCCGAGAAGAATGGGAAGCAAACGGCTGCCTTTCGCGGCATCATCATCGATGGGCTGGACGGTGCGGCACTCGCGGGATTTGGAGAGCCGGCGGTAGACGCCTTCCTCGATGCTGCCCCAGACGCGCGCGGGCAGGCGGGTGAGTGCGCTGGGCCGCTGCAACAGCGTAAGGATGGGCGAGGTGACGCGGGTGGCGGATTCTGTCTGCTCGAATTTGAATTTGTCGCTCCAGGCGATCAGCGGACGCCAGATCAACTGGTCGGTGGCGACGATGATGAGCACCAGGACGATGAGTCCCCAGAGCAGGGCATGCAGATTCCCCGCGTCGGCGGCGGTTTGCAGATAGCTGCCCAGGCCAGGCAGGCGGAAGCTGGTTCCCTTGAAGGCGAACATCTCGCAGACGATGAGGAAGAACCATCCGCCGGCGACCGAGACAATCGAATTCCAGATCAGGCCGATGGCGGCAAAGGGCATCTCCAGTTGCCAGAAGCGCTGCCACGCCGAGTAGCGGTAGATGCGCGTGGCTTCGATCATTTCGCGGGGAATGCTCTTGAGCGAGGAGTAGAAGCTGAAGGCCATGTTCCAGACCTGGCCGGTAAAGATAAGCAGGATGGAGCCCATCTCGATGCCCAGCTGGTGACCGGGAATTAGGGCCATCATTGCCAGCATCACGCCGGGCAGGAAGCTGAGCACGGGGATGGATTGAAGAATGTCGAGGACGGCGATCATCCAGGCTTCGACGCGGGGATTGTAAGCGGCGATATATCCGTAGGAGACGGCGTAGATGAGGCTGAACAGGTAAGCGATGGCGATGCGCGCGACCGAGTAAAAAGCGTAGAGCGGCAGCGCGCGGACGGAGAGCGAGATGACGACCGCCGGCATAGGCC
>CAZQRX010000115.1:0-5305 GCA_964595845.1 uncultured Occallatibacter sp.
TCGTCTTTGTGGCGCAGGGGCAGGGCGGCCACTTTATGGCCCGCCAGGTCTCGGTTACCTTGGGCGATACGGTGGGCAACAGCTACTCCATCACCTCGGGGCTGAACGCGGGCGACCGGGTCATCGTCTCTAGCACACAATATCTGGTCAACGGCATGCCGGTGATGCCGCTGCCGGGAGCCTAGAGCACAGTTTGGCTATACGCCTCCGGCCATAACCGGAGGCAGGCACAGGACGCCGGTCACACCGCGCCCATTGCAGACGAAAAGGAAGGCAACATTTGTTCGTAGATTTCTTTATTCATCGGCCAGTCTTTGCCACGGTCTGCGCGCTGCTGATCATTCTCGCGGGCGCGGTGTGCATCCCCACTCTTCCTGTCGCCATGTATCCCACGCTGGCGCCTCCGGTGGTCTCGGTTAGTTGCAACTACGTCGGCGCCAACGCCGACACCGTCGAGAAGGCTGTCACCATTCCGCTGGAAGAGGCCATCAACGGTGTCGAGGGCATGCGCTACATCAGCTCGTCCAGCACCAACAGCGGTACCAGCTCGATCTCAACCACCTTCACGACGGGTTACGATCTGGACATCGCCGCCGTAGACGTGCAGAATCGCGTGGCCAGCGTCACCGGGCGTCTGCCCGCGGCCGTCAACGCCACCGGCATCAGCATTATCAAGCAGAGCTTCAACTTCGTTCTCGGCGCCGGCTTCTTCACCCGCGATGGACGCTACTCGCCCGAGTTCATCTCCAACTATCTGGACGTTTACGTGAAGGACGCCATCAAGCGCGTCCCCGGCGTCGGCGATGTGATGATCTTCGGCGAGCGCAAGTACGCGATGAGGGTATGGCTGGACCCGGAGCGCCTGGCCGCTCGCAATTTAACTGCCACCGACGTGGTGAATGCGCTGGTGGAGCAGAACGTCGAGATTCCCGCCGGCCAGCTTGGCCAGCCGCCCTCGGATGCGAAGCAGGCCTTTCAGATGCCGGTGCGCGTGGTGGGCCGGCTCACCTCGCCCGCCGAGTTCGACAAAATCATCGTCAAGAACTCCGCCAACGGCCTGGTGCTGCTCAAGGATGTGGGCCACTCGGAGGTGGGCGCTGAGGATTACAGCTCCGTGCTCAAATTCGCCGGGCGCGATGGGATGGGCATCGGCGTCATGCAGCTCTCCAACGCCAACTCGCTGGAAGTGGACAGCAAAGCCAAGGCCGTGCTTGCCGAGCTCTCGAAGAACTTTCCGCCAGGGCTGGAATACGCCATTGCCTTCGACTCGACTACGGTGGTCGGCGACTCGATCCGCGAGGTGCTCTTCACGCTGAGTATTGCCATCTTCATCGTCATCACCGTCATCTTCCTTTTCCTGCTGGACTGGCGCGCCACGATTATTCCCGCCGTCACCATTCCGGTCTCGCTGATCGGAACCTTCGCCTTCATCAAGGTCTTCGGCTTCTCCATCAATGCGCTCACTCTGTTCGGCATCACCCTCGCCACGGGTCTGGTCGTCGACGACGCCATCGTGGTTATCGAGAACGTGCAGCGCCACATCGCCATGGAGCACAGCAATCCGCATGAGGCCACGTCGCGGGCGATGGGCGAGGTGACCAGCGCGGTCATCGCCACTTCGCTGGTGCTGATTGCGGTCTTCGTGCCGGTTTCGTTCTTCCCTGGAACCATCGGGATTCTTTACCGGCAATTCTCGCTGACCATCGCCTTCGCCATCGCCATCTCGGCCTTCAACGCGCTCACGCTCTCGCCGGCTCTTTCGGCCATGTTCCTGCGCGGCGAAGAGGATCGCCCTAAGCAGCTCGACTTCCTGCACATCGCGCCGCTTTCGCGCCTCTTTTCCCGTTTCATTCACTCCACTGACAAGCAGATCAGCTGGATGTCGGCCACTTACGCCAAAGCGATTCATGGGGCGCTCAAGCTGCGCTTCGCATTGCTGGCGCTCTTCTTCGCCGGCATGGGCGCAACCGTATGGACCTACCAGCACGTTCCCACCGGCTTTATTCCCCAGGAAGACCAAAGCTTCCTCATGGTCATTGTGCAGGCCCCGCCGGGCTCCTCGCTGGCCTACACCGGCGCGCTGGCTGACCGCGCCCAGGCCATCATCGCCACCAACAAGGACATCGCCGGAGCATTTTCCGTGATGGGCTTCAGCCTTGCCGGCAGCGCATCCAACGCCGGCATGATGTTCATCTCCACCACGCCCTCCGATCAGCGCCGCGGCAAGGGCCACTCCACTGCCGACATCGTCGCCGATCTGAACCCCAAGCTCATGAGCCTGATGTTTGCTCCAAATGGCGGTATTGTAGCCATGTTCGAGCCTCCCGCGGTCAACGGCGTGGGCAGTTACGGCGGCTTCCAGTTCATGCTCCAGGATCAGGGAAACAACACGCTCACCGACCTCGACCGCGTCGCCCACCTGATCGTTGCCGGCAGCCGCCAGCGCAAGGACCTGACCGGCCTGCTGACCACCTTCTCGGCCAACGACCCGCAGGTGCTGGTCACCATCGACCGCGAGAAGGCCAAGGCGATGAATATTCCGCTCTCGCAGATCACCAGCACTCTCAGCGTCTTTATGGGCTCGGAGTACATCAACGACTTCGACTACAACAACCGCGCCTATCGCGTTTTTGTGCAGGCCGACAAGCCCTTCCGCATGAACGCCCGCGATCTGCACAGCTACTACGTCCGCTCCGACTCCGGCCAGATGATCCCGCTCGACAACCTGGTCTCGGTGACCGAGAGCTCCGGACCGCCGGTTATCACTCACTACAACCTCTTCCGCGCGGTCGAAATCGACGGCTCGCCGGCGCCCGGCTACAGCTCCGGCCAGGGACTAGCGGCCATGGAAGACCTCGCCAGAAAGACCATGATTCCCGGCATGAACTTCGAATGGACCGGCCTGACCCTCGACGAGATCGAATCGGGCGGCAAGGCGCTGCTGATCTTCGGCCTCGGCATTCTGGTCGTATATCTCACCCTCTCGGCGCTCTACGAGAGCTTCGCGCTGCCCTTCATCATTCTGCTGGCTGTGCCGATGGCGGTGCTGGGCGCGCTGGGCCTGGTCTCACTGCGCGGCCTTTCCAACGATGTGTATTGCCAAATCGGCCTGGTGATGCTGATTGGCCTCTCGGCGAAAAACTCGATCCTGATCGTCGAGTTTGCCGAGCAGCTCCGCAAAAAAGGCCGCTCCATCGTCGATGCCGCCGCCGAAGCCGGCGCGCTGCGTCTCCGGCCCATTCTGATGACTTCGTTCGCCTTCATCCTGGGCGTGCTGCCTCTGGTCTTCGCCACCGGCGCGGGCGCTCTGGGCCGCCGCTCCGTGGGAACCACCGTCGTCGGCGGGATGTTGCTCTCCACCGTGCTCAACCTCTTCTTCATTCCCGTGCTCTACGTGATTCTGAGCCGCCTGCTCAAGCGCGGAGATAAACCCGAGCCGGCCGAAGCTCCCGCGCCGGAGCCGGCCGAAGCGTAAGACGATTGTGGATGAGCAATATCTCTGGTTTCACAATGGAGATACTGTTTATCCACGATTTTTTTGTTGGCCAAAGAAAAACTGCATCAAAACGCTACATTGCACCGTAATTTCGTTCAGCGCACAATAACTATATGAGGACCACCATCACACTGGACGAGGATATCTATCAGTTTGCAAAGTTGTACGCCAAGGAGCGGGGCATCACGCCGAGCAAGGCTGTTTGCGAGCTGGTGCGTAAAGGCATGGAGGCGATGCAATCCACCAGCCCGTCCTTACGCCTGAAGCGAGCGCCCAATGGTCTGCTGATATTTGCCGGAGGAGATAAAGTCATTACCTCCGAGATGGTGAAGGCGGCTCTGGAAGAGGACGACTGAGGCCACCGTTTCACGCACAGGTGGCGTTCATTGTTCACTGTGCCTCGCGATGCGCGATCACAAAATCCTTGATCCGGTCGTAGACCTGGCTGGTCACGATGCCGTGTTCCAGCAGCTCCTGCTTGGTGCGGTAGGGCCGGAAGCGAAAAATGCGCGCGGCCCAGATGCGCGTCATGCCGGGAATCTTGAGCAGCTCATCGACGCTGGCGTGATTGATGTCGATACGCGCCTCCGGCGGCGGGGCCGTTGCCGAGGTTTTGGGCACGCCGCGCGTGTCGCGATCCTGGTTCTGCGCCATTCCGGCAAGGCACACAAACAGCGTCGCAACCGCCAAAGCCGCAAATCGCATTCGCGCTCGCACGCCTCCATTCTCCGCCCCGCCGCGCCCATCCGCAAGCAAAACATTTGACAAACTTCAGTACTTTCGTTAACGTCAGTATTAGATGCAGAGCCACCGCCATCACGGTCACCACCATCATCATGGAAACCCCATGCCGGCGGACTGTTATGGCCTGATGTAATCGGCCAGAGAGATCGAAGAAACCTGAAGCCCGCCGGCGACCACGCTGAGCGGGTTTTTTCATGCGTGAACACAAAACAAACAACCGGAAAATCCCCAAAACAAGGAAGAAAATGAGCAATCCGAATCCCGTAATCGACTTTGACAAGATGGACGGCCTCGTTCCCGGCATTGTCCAGGATGCGCGTACCGGCGAGGTGCTGATGCTGGGCTTTCTCAACGCCGTCAGCTACGCCAAAACCTTGGAATCCGGCTTCGTCACCTTCTGGAGCCGCACCCGCCAGAAGCTGTGGATGAAGGGCGAAACCAGCGGCAACCGCCTGCGCATCGTCTCCGCCGCAACCGACTGCGACAACGACACCCTGCTCTTTCGTGTCGTCGTCGAGGGCGACGGACTCGTCTGCCACGAAGGCACGGTCAGTTGCTTCACCAAACCCATCGCCGTGGAAGAAACCGGCAACCAGAAAGAGGCAGCTCGTGGCTAACAAACTGAGACTCGGCATTCCCAAAGGCAGTTTGCAGGATGCGACTATTGCGCTCTTCAAGCGCGCCGGATGGAACATCTACGCCGACGGCCGCTCCTACTTTCCCTCCATCGACGACCCGGAGATCGAGTGCATGTTGATTCGCGCGCAGGAGATGGCCCGCTATGTCGATCACGGCGTCCTCGACGCCGGACTGACCGGCATCGACTGGGTCGTCGAAAGCGGTTTGGAAGTTATAAGCGTTACAACGCTTACCTATGCCAAACAAAGCCGCCGCAAGGTGCGCTGGGTGCTGGCCGTTCCCGAAGGCAGCGGCTTTGAAAAAGCCGAAGACCTGGAAGGCAAGATCGTGGCGACGGAGTTAGTCGAAGTCAGCAAGCGTTACTTCGCCGACAAGGGCGTCAACGTCAAGGTCGAGTTCAGTTGGGGCGCAACGGAAGTCAAGCCG
>CAZQRX010000116.1:0-5186 GCA_964595845.1 uncultured Occallatibacter sp.
CGGCTGGAGCACCATCCCCGGGCGATGGGATCGCCCAGGATGTTCGGCGCCCTGCCCACCTGCATGGAGGCGTAAAGGTAACGCCGCAACAGGCTCTCCGTATGTTTCCGGTAAAAGCCCAGGCTGATGATCGGTTCGGCGGCAGGCGCTTTTACGGCCGGTTTTGCCGCCGGCACGATTGCCGGCCCTTCCCATCTCCTCCGCTCTTCGTACTCTGACTGTTGTGGATTGCAACCTTCCCAATGCATCGGCAACTGAAGGGCTGCGCTCATTCCGCACCTCCGTTTGCTTCCGCCACCGCCCAGACCCGGACCAGCGTCTTGCGCGACGGGCGCCCGCGCCGTTTTCGGGTTTCCGGCGCTGGAAAGTCCTTCAGCTTCTCCTCACAGCTTCTGCAATACACACTCCCTTGGGTTTGAGCGCGGTACCAAAGACAACCGCACCCTTCGCAAATTTTCAAATGCACGCGCAATTCCATGACGAATTCTCCGTATTCCCGTGCTCTCCCGAGGGCTTTGTTTTGACATTTTGTTTCCTCGAGGCAGGAAAAACCGGGCACAGCTGCTCAGGGTTCTTGCGCCCTGATGGGGGATAGCCGCCCGTATTCTCTCGTTTTTTGTCATGCTCATAGCGCGCAGATACTGGAAGATCGTCTTGGCCATCCCCGAGCGCCTCTGCTGAGCGCTTTGGGGCGGGAAGATGAAGGCCGGAAAAGATTTGTATCTCCCGGCAATTGCTCATTGTCCGCTGAAAGGGACAAGAAATCGTCCGATTCAGCCTAGCGGCAATGAAGCGTTTCTAAAAAATTCCCACAGGCCACTACGAGATTAAGTAAAACTAATCTAGAAAGATGGTTCTCTTGCGTCAATCTCTCCCAGCAGCTTTCTGCTCCCGCGCTTTCCATTTCCCGGAGAAGCGCCGACAATGAAGGCCACTCGGCCCATCCAAGTTTGCAGGAGGAAAATGGGAACCGTTCGTTCCCATTGCTGGTGGCGGATTATCCACAGATGAACTTTACCCAAATGCATGAGAGGCTCCGCCTGGAACTGCTGCGCAGGATACAGCGGGGGACGGTCAGCGTCTCCTTACTGGCGCGCCAGACCGGCTTTGGGCAATCGCATCTGTCGAATTTCCTGCACAGCCGGCGGCAGCTCTCGCTGGAGGCGCTGGATAAGATTCTTGCGGCGCAGCACATGGCGGCCGGCGATCTGCTGCCCACGAACTTTCCCAGCGAGGGATTGCCGGCCGGCGAAGGCGGCGATGCGGTTCCGGTCGTCTCCCATGCGACCGCGCTCTTTGAGCCGTTCATCCGGCCCTCGGCCGCGCAGACCATGCTCCACCTGCCCGCTGGTCTGCTACAGTCGATCCGCACCCGCGTCTCCAACCCACGCCGCGCCTGGCAGCGATTCCTGGCCGTCCGCATCTCCGCCGCCGACGCCATGCCGATGGAGCCGCTGATTCTGCCCGAGGCCCTCACGCTCATCGACCGCCACTACAACTCGCTGATTCCCTACCGGCCCAACCGGCCCAACCTCTACGCCGTGCGCCACGGCTCGCGCCTGTGGTTGCGTTATGTGGACTTTGTCGCCAACCGGCTGGTGCTGCGCCCGCACAACATCGCCTACCCCGTGGATCTGCTCGAGGTGGAGCACGGCGAGCCGCCCAGCGAGTTGATCGTAGGCCGCATCGCACTGATTCTGAATGAGCCGTGAGGGGGAAATTGGATGCCTTTCCAAGGCCAGGCGCACGGCCGTCGCACGGCGCGGCGGAGGTCGCTTCGCTCGCAGAGTTCGCAGTTCCCAAGTCTCAAAAGCGAGACTGGGGCGCCCGCTGATTTGAGCGTTCCAGCTTATACTGCGTCTGTATTCATGGATCTAGAAATCCAAAACCTTGCACCGAAACAATATTGTCTGCACCTCTTACGATTCACCAAATCAGGGTTCTGCTCGCTGTTAGCTCAGAAAGGAGTATATCAGGATGCCCGTACTTGTCCGATTCAACCGATTGAACTGTAGTGCCGTTTTATCTGCTTTGGCATTGTTCCTTATTGTGGCTTCTGCCGCCAGCAACGGGCAGATGCTGGCCGGCACCGCAGTTCAGGGAGACGCGACGGCGGCCTTTGATACGTTTTCCATCTATACGGTTTCCCCAGACGAATACCAAAACCAGATGAGTGGCTTTTTGTGGTGGCCCGGCTACAACGGATGGACGATAGCGGATGCGCCGTTGTTGAACACGATCGCCGGCGCGTACGGCCTTGGCATTGGCCAGATCATCGGCGTTCCAAGGTGGGTCGCGACCGACCGGTACGATTTGTCCGCCTCGATGGACGCAGATAAGTTCGAGGCGTTCAAGAAGCTTCCTATGGACGAGCAATTGAAACAACGGCAGTTGATGATGCAGGCGTCTCTTGCCGGCCGGTGTCAGCTCAAGGCGCACCGCGAAACTCGCGAAATGTCAGTTTACGAGCTGGTCGTCGCGAAAGGAGGGTCGAATAAGATGCGGGAATTGCGACTTGATGAACTGAAGGATGGAGGGAATGAGTCTATTTTCTTTTTTCCTGGGGGATGGTGGTATTCCGGCACGATGGAGAGCCTCGCCAGAAATCTCGCGGGACCCTCAGGCCGTATTGTTGTCGACAAAACGGGTCTGGGAAGTAAGCGATATTTTAACTCGCTCCACTGGGCTTCTGACGGCAAGAGTGACACTGTGGATGGTGGGCCTTCGATCTTCAAGGCTCTCGAAGAGCAGCTTGGGCTGGAGTTGGTGCCAGCTACAGAACCGGTGGAGGTTCTCGTGATCGACCACATTGAAAAGCCGACGGCGGGGGACTGGCCGGCGCAGGGAAGTAAGCTCGCCCAATGAACCGCCGCGCCCCAGATCGCTGTCAAGTGCAAAGAGATTCTTTTCGGCGGGTGGTGCACCCTTTGATCCGCGCAAACTGCGGACACCCGCCAGCTTGGAAAAACTCATCCAACGATGCGCAGAGCCTTCGACGCGTATCGCGCAATCTCCCCATCGGCCGTCACCAGCGCCAGACCTTCCGCCGTAGCCTGCGCAATCAGCATCCTGTCGAACGGATCTTTGTGAATTGACGGCAGTGCATAGACTCCAGCAACGTGCTGGGGACGAAGCAGGAGTGGAGTCGCGGCCAGTTGATCCAGCGCATCGAACCACCAAGCGCGCGGATCGCCCACGTCGAGCTTGCCCTTCATGCACTTCAGCATGACCTCCCAATAGGAGACCACGCTCAACACATTAGGCCCGGCCAGAACTGCTCTGCGCGCCGTAGCTGTAAGGTTTTCGGGAGTGTCGAGTGCCCAGATCGCCGTGTGTGTGTCGAGCAAGTACCCGCGAACTGGAACTTCATCGCTCAATTCTCCTCACCCAGAAGCTCTTCTTCGGTAATGGGAGCATCCCAGCCGGGCAGCAGGCGGATGCGCCCCTTCATGCCGCCCAAACGCGCTTTGCGGCGCTCGGCTGGCGGCGGCCCAAGTTGAGCAACAGGGCGGCCATGGCGGGTGATGACCACCGGCTCGCCGTCCTCGACAATGCGGATCAGCTCGGTCAGACGATTTTTGGCTTCAACGGTACTGACGACCATATTTGCTATTATAGCCATAATTTATGGCCATAACAAGCCGCATCCTACACCTCGTGCTCCGACTCGGGATTCTCAAAGCGCGTAAAGCGGGCGATGAAGTTCAGGTGAACCGTGCCAGTGGGCCCGTTGCGCTGCTTTTCGATGATGATCTCGGACTTGGCTTTTTCGGCCTCGCTCAAAGCCTCTTTATCTTTGCTGTAGTAGGCCTCGCGGTGGATGAAGGCCACCACGTCGGCATCCTGCTCGATAGAGCCGGATTCGCGCAGATCGCTGAGCAGGGGGCGATGGTCGTCCTTGCGCTGCACGCCGGCGCGGGAGAGCTGCGAGAGCGCCACCACCGGCACGTTCAACTCCTTGGCCAGCGCCTTCAGGCCACGCGAGATCGCCGAGACCTCCTGCGTGCGGTTTTCGTAGCCCTTTTTGTTGTTGGAAGGCAGCGAGATCGTCATGAGCTGCAAATAATCCACCACCACCAGGTCGAGGCCGCCGGCGTTCTGCTTGAGCCGCCGCGCCTTGGCGCGCATCTCGCCCAGCGAGATGCCGGCCGTGTCGTCGATAAAAATGCGCGAATCGACCAGTTGGCCCAGCGCATTGGTCAGCTTCTCGTGGTCCTCGCGGCCCAAAAAGCCCTTTTGCAGCTTCTGCTGGTCCACCCAGGCCTGCGAGGCCAGCATGCGGCGCAGCAGCGATTCTTTGCTCATTTCCAGGCTGAAGACGGCCACGATCGCCTGACTCTTGATGGCCGCGTTCTGCGCGATGTTGATGGCCAGCGCGGTTTTGCCCATAGAAGGCCGCGCGGCGATAATGATCAACTCGCCCTTTTGCAGGCCGCTGGTCATGCGGTCGAATTCTGTAAAGTCGGTGGCCAGGCCGGTGACCTCGCGGCTCTGCTTGTACAAGTTGTCGATGTTGCCAAAGGAGCCCTCGACGATCTTTTCCAGGCTCTGCAAGCCGCCGGTAAGGCCTTTTTCGCTCACCTCCATCAGTTGCGTTTCGGCGGCGTTCAGAACTTCCAGAGCCGTCTCGCCCTGGTCGGCGGCGCGCGCGATGGCCGCCGAGCAGATCAGCATCAGCTTGCGCAGCAGGCTCTTGTCCTTGACGATGCGGATGTACTCTTCGATGACCGGGCGGCGCGGCAATCCCTCGGTGAGCGAAGCCAGGTAGGCCACGCCGCCGATAGCGTCCCGCTCCTTGTAGCGGTCCAGCTCGGCGGCCAGCGTCACAATGTCCACGGCCCGCTGGGCATCCATCAGCTCGGTCATGCGCAGGAAGATGCGGCGGTGCGAGTCGAGCGAGAAGTCGTCCTCGTTGAGCTTTTCCTTGGCCTCGGCGTGGGCGGCGTTGTCCAGCAGGATCGCGCCGAGAATGGTTTTTTCGGCATCGACGTTGGCCGGCAATCCGGAGTCGAATGCCAGGTTGGGAAGAGTGGCCATATCCAATGAGTCTAGGCCGAGGGTGAGCTGTGCAGAAGTGGGGCGTTTTTGGAAATCTGGAAAACAGCGCCGAAAGTGGCTGTCGGATGCGCTCCAAATGCCGTATTCTCAATGCAAAGCGAGGAGAAACGAATGGCCAGGGAAACATT
>CAZQRX010000117.1:0-5093 GCA_964595845.1 uncultured Occallatibacter sp.
CTCGCGACCCTTGCCTTGGCAAGGCAATGCTCTACCACTGAGCTACTCCCGCTTAGTGCAAGATTGAGTATACCGGGGGTGCCCAAATTCGGTCAAACCGCGAGCGCCACAGCGAGACCGTCTAGGAGCGCGAACCCTTCTCCTCGCGCACAATCTCTCCGTCGCGCATGTGAAGAATGCGGCCGGCAATCGAGGCCGCCTCGGGATTGTGGGTAATCATCAGCGTCGTCTGCCCCAGTTCGCGATTCGAGCGTAGCAGCATCTGGAGCACCGCGTCCGAGCTTTTGGTGTCCAGGTTGCCGGTGGGCTCGTCGGCCAGCACAATCGCCGGCCGGCAAATCAGCGCCCGGGCAATCGCCACGCGCTGCTGCTCGCCGCCGCTCAGTTCGCTCGGCCGATGCTCAAGCCGCCCCTGGATCGACAGCAGATCGCAGAGGTGGTCGAGATACTTGCGGTCCAGCGGCTGCCCATTCTTCCCTTTGGCGCGCCCACTCACTGCGTAAGCAATTTCGATATTGCCCATCGCCGAGAGCGTCGGCAGCAGGTTGAACTTCTGGAAGACGAAGCCGATGCGGTGCTTGCGCAACTGCGTGCGCTCGCCATCCGAGAGCGAGGCAAAGTCCACTCCGTCGATCACCACGCGGCCTTCTGTGGCCTGCGTCAGCCCGCCCAGCAGGTAAAAGAGTGTGGACTTGCCCGAGCCCGAGGGGCCTACTATGGCGACAAACTCCCCGCGCTCGACGGCCAGCGAAACTCCGCGCACCGCGGTGACCGGGACTCGGCCCGCCGCGTAAACCTTGGTCAGCTTTTCGGCGAGAATGATGGTTGTAGACTCTTCGGGTTGCACAGTTGCAATTGTAAATGCCGCCTGCCACCAGCGGTGGGGCAGCCGCTTGCTACTCGCTCGCAAGAGGTTCGTGGCACTCAGTGAGCCGGTCTTCCTGTCGTTTGCCTTGCGTAGCCGTTTCGGCTACACTAGATGTAGAGGTGTTCCATGCGTCATGTTTCACTGCGTGAATTCCGGACTCGCGGGGCAAAGGCTCTGGCCGATGTCCCTCCAGGAGAGACAACTCTGCTGGTGGGTCAGAATGGCCCGGCATTCTTCCTGGTCCCTGTTTTCGGCGATGTCATCAAGGAAGATCGAGAACTCCGGCGGGCGATGGCGTTGGCCAGCCTGCGCGAGGGATGGCGTCTTGCCGAACAAGCGGGTGGCATGAGCGATGAGGAAATCGACGCGGAGATTGATGAGGTTCGCACCGCTCGGCAAAGCAGGAAACTCGGATGAGACTGGTTGTTCTCGATACCAATGTGATCGTCTCCGCCGGGGTCAATCCGGGTGGAGTGCCGGCACAACTGATCTTCGATTGGGTCTTGATGGGACAGGTGCGGGCGGTGACCGGACCGGCGGTTGTGGCGGAGTACCGCGAGGTCGTCCGCCGTCCCAAGTTTCATCGTTACAGCTTTCCTCCTCGATGGCTGGAGTTTGTGATTGAGGAGAGCCTGTGGCTTCAAGACTCTGAGCCGTGGGCATATGCGCACCCGGACCCAAAGGATGCGCCCTTTCTCGCGCTTGCCCACGCGGCAGGGGCCTGGCTGGTGACGGGCAATCTGAAGCACTTCCCGGAGACCTTGCGGAATGGGGTTACTGTGCTCTCGCCGGCCGATTTCCTGGCGCATCTTGTGGGTGACTGAGGAGAGTTTGGCCGCCCGCCTGCGAAGGCAACCAGCCCGGAGCCCGGCCTTGACAATTGTATACACAAAGATCAAGATTCATATATACAGAAGGAGCAAGAATGGCTGGCACTCTCACATCGATTCGACTGGACACGAAACTGGCGGATGAGGCTGTGCGCGCCCTGGGAGCCAAATCACGCACCGAGGCCGTCCATATAGCGCTCAGGGAGATTGTCGCGTTGAATCGCTTCAAGGCGACGATGAAGAAGTACGGCGGCAAGGGAACGTTCGCGGGGTGCGATGAGTAACATCGTGGTCTTCGACAGCTCGGTGCTGATCGACCAGATTCGCACCAACTGCTACCTCGCTCGAATGTTGGACCTCACAGGCGTGGTCCGCAACTCCGCCGTGGTGCTGGCCGAGCTTTGGCGTGGGGCTACCACACGCATAGACCGGCAAATGATTCAGGAGATTGAGGAACGCCATCCCATCCTGACGCCCACGGAGAAGAACTGGCTGGAATCGGGCAGGATTCTGGCGAAGATTTACGCGGATAAAGGCTATAAGCCCAAAAAACTGCGCGATTTGCACTTCGACGTGCTGATCGCGCTCACCGCCCGCTCCCACGGCGCCAAGCTGATCACCAGCAATCGCGCGGACTTCGAGTTGATTCGCGAGTACAGGGAGTTCGAGCTGGAAGTCTGGTAGGAGCTACTATCCCAGGTCTAAAATCGAGACCTGGGCCACCCAACCCAGCGCCCTTGCGGGCTGAAATGCATTAAAATGAAGAAGCAACGATCTCCGCGATAGGATTCCCCTCTTATGAACGCAGCGTTGAACTCTACACTTGTTTCTGCTCTTGAAGCGGCTGCCGCGCAGGCTGGCCTGGTTCTGGACTCGGCCACCGAGGGCAGCGCTTTTCACGACCGCCCCACCGCGGTCTTTCTGCTTGGACTGGCTGGCGCGCGATCTGGGCTGGCAGTCAGCGATGCCGGCAGGCGCACGCTCAAGCTGGAGCTGAGCGAGGGCTTTGATTTTGGCTCTCCGGAGTTGCTGGCCACGATGACGGCCCACCTGGCGGCGCAGGCCAGGCGGCTGCGCAATCCGCGGCCGGATTGCTCGGTGACGCTGGGCGGACTGCCGCTGGCCTTTGGGCAGTTTCAGTGGCCCTTTCACCGCTCGACCTCCGGCGCGGATACTTATATCGTCCACGGCGAGGTGCATCTGGCTGACGGCGGGGCGCACAACCTGCACGCCAAGGTCGCCGCCTCGGTGACGCTGACCTTTGCCGAGATTGTGCCGGCGATGGAGCAGCCCTATGCGGAGAGCTTTGTCTACAACGCCATCCGCAAGACGGTGGACCGAGGGCAGTTGGAGTTTCTGAAGTCCGGCAACCGCCAGCCCGTGCCGGTGACCACGCGTTACTACAGCCGCTGGCAGAAGAAATTTCTCTTCACCGAGACCACGGACGCCGAGCGGCTGGAATACCTGCTCTGCAAGGTCTACTGGCTTTCGGGCGTGCTGGGCGCGGGCGAGCCGGTGTGGATTGCCGACCCGATGGACGCGCAGTACCTGAATACTGCTGAGGCCGATCTGCTGCGCATGGCCGGCGATAAGGCGGGCGAAGGGCTGATCCGGCTGGAGGGGGAGTTTGCCGCCGCTACGTTGCTGTTGCTGGCCCGCGCGCCGGAGTACCAGGCCCGGCTGGAAGCCGCGCTGAACTTTACCAAGCCGCAGTTCAATGAGTCGATGCGCGCCGGGCATGGGAATATGTGAGGCTGGCTTCTTATCAACAAAACTGGTTGAGAGTGGGGTCTTCTCTATCTTTTCGCCAAAACTCGCGAGGACGGGTTAACCATTTAGCAAGTTAGCCACCGCTTCGCGGTGATCGCAAGTTAGCAAGTTCGCGGGTTCATTGCTGACATAACTTGCAACGGCAAGCCGGACTGCTTCTGTGAACAGGCGCTACAGCGCGGCGCCGCAGGCGGAGCAGAAGCGCGAGCCCACCGGATTGGCCTGGCGGCAGCGCAAACAGGCCAGCAGCGTTCCCGGCTGCGGGGCGGGGGGCACGTTCACCGTAACATTGAATGGCTGACCCCATCCGGGCATCGCAATCCCCAGCATCGCCGCAATCCCCGCCGCCTGGATGGCGTTGAACTCGCGCACCCGGCCGGGCATGAAAAAGCACTCGATAAAGCCCAGAATCCATGGAAGCGGCGTCCAGCAGAAGCAGGCGTAGAGAATTCCCAGCCCCGTCCGCCGCAGATAGAAGTGGTGAATGCCGAAGCCACCCAGAAAGAGCGCCAGCAGAATGCCGACTACTTCGTCGCGGCGCACCGCCGCATAGTGCTGGTAAAAGATCGCTTGCGGATTGGGATAGGGTTGGCTGCTCATGATGGGTTCTCCTGGCACTGCACTCAGAATACGCAAAGGGGCGGCGCGGGGTTCCGTGGCGCGTGGACGATCCTGTTCCCTGAACATTGCTGATGGTGGTTCATGGTTTCCCTGGTCCCAGAAGCGGGACCAGGGGCACCCAACACTTTCTTGGAGCCGGACTACGATACAAAATACAATTACTGCGGCGGGGTGGGCTGGCTTGATGAGTAAGAAGTATCTGCCGGCGCATCGAGACGGGTGACGTGAACGCTGGCCTGGGTTTCCGGGACAGTGCCGTCGTTGGCCTGCACCTCGGTGGGTTTGCCCTGGATGAGGATGCGCTGGACCGTCTTGGCGCGGGCAGGGATGCGGACGCGTTGGGTGACGGAGGCTCGGGCTGAACGGACGGTGAGCGGGATATCAGCGGCTGCGTAGCCGGCGTTGCCCAGATGGACGGCGACAAGCCAGTTGTCCGACGAGGCGGTTGTGGGGAAGACGCCGTCGATGCTCAGGTCGGGCAGGCCATTGTCGGCATCGACCCAGTCGGCGAAAAACCAGGTCAGATTGGGGCTGCCCGCGGTGGCTTCGAGCAGCTTTTCGAAGGCGCCGCGCGTGGCGGTATTGTCAGCGCGAAGAGCGGCGGAGAGCGCGGGGTTGCCGGCCAGATCGCGCAGCATCCACAGAACATAAGCTGCTTTGGTGCGGTAGTAGATGGGCGAGATGGCCTGGGCCAGCGGCTGGCCGGCGCTTTGGCCGGGGCTTTCCGGCTCGGCCAGGGCCAGAGCGGCGCGCTCTGTTTCCAGCGTACCCAAAGCAGCCTCGCGCCCGCGCTGCTTTTCAACCCACAACGTACCCATGAAGGTTGCCACTCCCTCATTGAGCCAGGCGGGGGGCGGCTGCCGATCCGTTGGTGGCTGGAGCCAGGCGTGGGTGAGGGCGTGGACAAGAATGCCGTTCAACGAACCTGGATCGGTTTTGAGATTGGCCAGCGAAGAGGCTTCGCGGAGCGGCGCGGCCAGCAGAGAGCCGGTCTCGAAGGGCGC
>CAZQRX010000118.1:0-5047 GCA_964595845.1 uncultured Occallatibacter sp.
TCCATGATGACGCCGCCTTTGAGCATCTCGGCGAGGCCGATCTTGAGGCGCAGGCTGGTGGCGGTGATCTTCTGGCTTTCGTTCGATTCAGACATGGACTTTGGCCTCACTGGATGGCGGATTCCGGGCGAATGAAGGCCGGGAAGACCGCTTTGAGTTTAATACCAGTGTAACAGCGAAGCAGGCGGAGGACCTGATGGGGCGGAATAGGGTGCGGCTGCCGGTGGAGCTGGTGTAGCCGTGCCGGTGCGGGGTTTTCGCGTGCGCCATCTGCTGGCCATGGAACCGGGGCAGTTGATCGAGACGCTTGGGCCGAATTCTGAGCGGTTGTCAATGCGCGCGTATCCGTCTGAGCCTTCGGCAGGTTGGCTCTTCCGCAACCACAGTCGCCCGAAGGGAATTGTTGCTGATTGAACGTTTCCCGTGTTACGATAAGCGTTAAGTATGATTCAATCCTTCGCCGATGACGAGACGGAAGCAGTCTTCTTGACCGGAACAAGCAGGCGATGGGCGGCGATTGCGCGGGTAGCAGCACGCCGATTGCAAGCAGTTGACTTCGCGTCGGCGATTGAAGATTTGCGGAATCCTCCGGGCAATCACCTTGAAAAGGTGAAGGGCGGCCGGGAGGGCTGGTGGAGCATTCGCATCAATATTCAGTATCGAGTATGCTTCCGCTGGGACGGTCACGATGCCTGGGATGTAGAGATTGTTGATTACCATTGAGGGAGATTGTGCATGAGTATTCTAAGGAAGCACGAGCAAAAGGGTGTGCCAATTCATCCCGGCGAGTTTTTGCGTGAGGATTTTCTGCTGCCGCTGGGACTTTCGGCCAATGCATTGGCCCTTGCTTTGCGCGTACCGGTGACGCGCATCTCAGAGATTGTGCGCGAACGCCGGGGAATTACAGCGGATACGGCATTGCGTTTGGCGCGGTACTTCGGGACCACGCCGGATTATTGGATGAAGATGCAGATGTCCTATGACCTGGCCTTGGCCAGCCGGGAAGTGACGGCCCGAATTGAGGTGGAGATCCTTCCCGCGCCGCGCACGGAGTCCGGGGAACTGAAGGCCAGACAGGTTGCTTGATCGGATTGCGGTCAATGAGTGCGGATTCTCAGCACTCATCAGGATAGAACAGAAGAACTAACGCGTAACCAGGAAGCGAGTCCAGAGAGACCATGCCCACGACGAACAAGGATTATTACGGCACGCTTGGCGTGAAGAAGACGGCGACGGCGGAGGAGATTCGCAAGGCCTTCCGCAAGGCAGCGCGGCGGTATCACCCGGACGTGAACCCCGGCGACAAGCGCAGCGAGGAGAAGTTCAAGGAGATCTCCGAGGCCAACGACGTGCTCAGCGACGAGAAGAAGCGCAAGATCTACGACCAGGTGGGCTTCTACTCGGATCAGATCGACCCGGCGACGGCCGAGGCCTATGCGCGACAACAAGGCGGCGGGCGCGGCGCTCCGGTGGACTTTGGCGGTTTCGACTTTTCCGGCTTTCAGAACGGGCCGGGGCAGCACCGGGGGCAGCACGCGGGCTCCCCGGCGGATTCAGCTTCGTGGGGCAGCTTCAAGGACATTTTCTCCGGCATCTTCACCGGGGCGCAACAGCCGCAGCAACCGCGCGGCCCGCAGCCGGGCAGCGATCTGGAGTACCAGGCCACGGTGGACTTCTGGACGGCGATTCGCGGCGGTCAGGCGCGGCTCGACGTGCATCGCCAGGAGAGCTGCCCCACCTGCCACGGCCAGGCCTCGACCGGCGGACCCACCCAGTGCGTGGAGTGTAACGGCACGGGCCAGGTGACGCAGATGGGCGGGCGGATGAAGTTCAACATTCCCTGCCCGCGCTGCAACGGTACGGGCCGCACCACGAATCTTTGCTCCACCTGCCACGGCGAGGGATTGGTCGACCGCGACGAAACGGTTGAGTTCCGCATCAAGGCCGGCACGCGCGATGGGCAGCGGATTCGCCTGCAGGGCAAGGGCAACGCCGGAGTGAACGGCGGCCCGGCCGGCGACCTCTTCCTCATCGTCCGCACCGGCACGCATCCGGTCTTCACGCGGGTGGGCGACGACATTCATCTGGCGGTTCCAGTGACCATGCCGGAGGCCTCGCTGGGAGCCAAGGTGGATGTTCCCACCATCGACGGCCGCGCGCAGTTGAAGATTCCTCCCGGCACGCAGAACGGGCAGAAGCTGCGCATGAGGGAGCGAGGCGTGGAGAGCTCCCAGCATCCCGGCAAGCGCGGCGATCAGATTGTGACCGTCGAGGTGCAGGTGCCTAAGCTCTCGGACGAGCGCAGCCGCGAGATCATGCGCGAGCTGGCCAAGCTGAACAACCAGGACCCGCGCGTGGCGCTCTTTGAGAAGTTGTGATTCTGTTATGCTCGAATCTGTGGTTTTTCAATTTGCAGGTGTCCTCAAATGTCTGGGCGTCAAGATGAGGAACGGCAGAATTTCAAGCCTGATGATGAAATGTCAGGTTTTGAGTGGCATCCTTTCAAGGCCGCTTCAAATTTGAAGAAGCACAAGGTCACCTTTGAGGAAGCCAGTACAGTCTTCAAGGATATGCAACGCATTGAGGCTCCAGATCGGTGGCATAGCGACGACGAGCAGCGCTATCTCGGTATTGGAAGATCGAAACAAGGACGCATTTTGAGCATCTACTACACATTTCGTGCCAAGAAGATACGAATCATAAGCGCGCGGCTTGCGGAACGATGGGAAAGGATTGAATATGAAACCGGCAGAGAGCAGGAATGAAGTTGAAATGCGCAGCAGATTTAATTTTTCGAGCGCTACACGCGGCAGGTTCTCCGATCGCTATGGACAGAACCACAGTGTCACGCTCCTGGACGGCGATCCCGATATGGAAGATCCCCTTGACATCAGTCATGGTGACTCACAGCTGACAGAAGTTTTCGGAAAAAACCTGCTTATCTCCCATCTTGTGTCAGCCGGCTTTGAAGTTGCGCAGCCTGTGAGGGATCGAGGTGTTGATCTGGTTGTCTATAAGGATGGAGAAGACGCACAGAATTACGTACCCTGTTTGATTCAATTGAAGGCGTCTTCGCATGAATCGTTCTCGCTGGATAAGAAATACGAGCGATTTCCTCATCTTCTTATTGCGTACGTATGGAATGTTCAAACACCCGCACAGAGCAATGTTTACGCATTGACATTCAATGAAGCCTTGCAGGTTATGGAGAAGAAGGGATATTCGAAAACAGACTCCTGGAAGAACGGCGGCTATTATTTTGTACGCAATGCCGGGGCCAAGCTGAAAGAAATACTTGAGCCATACAAGATGACAACTGAGCGGTGGCGGGAAAAACTTCAGACTATTTGAAGGGCAAGATTCTTATGGCCGCAAAACGCAAATCGAAGGGCGCGTATATGATCTCGGCGGTGGCCGAGATGTACGAGATTCATCCGCAGACGCTGCGCCTCTATGAGCGCGAAGGGCTGCTGCTGCCGTCGCGCACCGAGGGCAACACGCGGCTCTACACCGACGAAGACCTGGAGCGCCTGGAGTTCATTCTCAGCCTGGCGCGCGAGCTGGGCGTGAACATCGCCGGCATCGCCATCATCCTGCAAATGCGCGAGCGCATGGAAGAGATGAACCGGCAGATGCAGAACTTTGTCGAGTATGTGCGGACGGAGATGCTGGCGCGCTTCCAGCAGGCCGCGCCGGGCACCAGCGCCGCCATGGTGCCGCTGCGCAAGCCGGGGGTGGTGGTCAAGGCGCCGATCGTAGGTCGCAAAGCTTAGGAGCCCAGCCGGGCCAGCTCTGGTTCTTCGCGCATTCGGCCAAGGAGTCATGCCGCAGGTTCTGCCGTGAGCTTTGCGAGGCCTCACCGCGGCGAAGGCCTGGCTGGACACCGGGTTCCTCATCCGATAGAGTGAACCAGAGCGCGTTTCAAAGCGGCAAAGGAGCCGTCGTCGTGGCATATTTCTTGTTGTTCCTAAGTACAGCCGGGATTCTTACCTCCACGATTTTTACCACGATGGCCTTCGTCGCAACTGGGAAATATCTCTCCGGCAGGCGGCGCAGACGGCGGCAGGCGCTCGACTTCACCCCTCCGGTCAGCATTCTGAAGCCGCTGCACGGCTCGCCGGCCCATTTGGAAGAGAACCTGGAAGGCTATTTCCAGCTCGACTATCCGGAGTACGAGCTGCTGTTTTGCGCGCGCCATGAAGATGATGCGGGCCTGGCGATTGCGCGCAAGCTGGCGGCGCGCTACAAGCAGATTCCGGTGAGAATCCTTACCTCCGGCGAACCGCCCTGGATGAACGCACGCAGCTACTCGATGCACCTGATGGCGGAGGCGGCGCGGCACGATCTGCTGGTGGTGGCAGACGCCGACATTCCCGTGGGGCCGGAGTATCTGCGCGAGATGGTGACGCCGTTCCGGAACTCCGGAGTGGGCGCAGCCTTCAGCCTCTATCGCGGGATTGCGATTGATGGCGGCTTTGGCGAGCGGCTGGAGGCGCTGGGAATGTCTGTCGAGATGACCTCGGGCGTGCTGGTGGCGCAGATGCTGGAAGGCGTGCGCTTCACGCTGGGGCCCTCGTCGGCGGTGCGTAAGTCTACGCTCCGGCGCATGGGCGGATTCGAGCGGATAGGCGGCTACGCGGCGGACGATTATATGCTGGGCCACCTGGTGGCGGAGGCCGGCGAAACGGTGGCGATCTCCGACCTCGTCGTCGAACACCTGATTCTGCGCGCGGGATTCTGGAAGTCGATTGAGCACCAGTTAAGCTGGATGCGCAGCACGCGCTTTTCGCGCCCCATGGGCCACCTGGGCACGGTGCTCACCTTTTCTGTGCCATTCGGATTGCTGGGGCTGATCGCCGGAGTGCTGCTGGGCCGTCCGCTGCTGGGCCTGGCGCTGCTGGTTTTTACGCTGCTGCTCAAGACCGCGCAGTCGATGATTGTAGGCGGACTGGTGGTTCGCAGCCGGGAATCGGTGCTGCTGAGCTTCCTGTATCCGCTGCGCGACCTGATCGGGTTTTTCCTGTGGGCAGCCAGCTACCTGAGCAAC
>CAZQRX010000119.1:0-4947 GCA_964595845.1 uncultured Occallatibacter sp.
ACTGTGTCTCCGAGGTAGCCCAAGTATTCACTCAGTGTCAGCATTGTTGTGGTTGGCGTTGGTCCCGGATTCCCGACGTTGACTGCTACGGGGCTGCTGGTGTTGGAGGGATAGGTCGAATCTCCGCTATACACCGCCGTAAGACTCTGGAACCCTGCAACCATAAAGAGATTTACGCAGGTGGCCATGCCCGCCACGACCGAGGATGTGCCAATCGCTTGGGTTCCGTCGTAAAAGACCACCGTGCCGGTCGCCTCGGCCGGCGAGACGTTGGCCGTCAGCGTCGCAGAGTTGCCGATGACAAGCGAAGAAGGATCAACCTGTAGCACGACGGTGTCTGGAGTATTGCCGGTAACGAAGAGAGAAACCTGATTCGATGTGCTCATTTCCCACGAAGAGTTCTCGGCAAAGATCGCTTTCAGGGCGATCTTGCCCGAACTGGCAAAGGTGGTATTCAGCGTGGCGACACCCGCGTTGACGTTCGCTGTACCGATCGCCGTCGATCCGTTATAAAACGTGACCGTGCCCGTGACTGTTGCCGGGGTGAGACTGGCGGTCAGGGTGACGCTGTCGCCGATCACGGTGGCGCTGGTTGAAACCTGTAGAGTAGTCGTGGTTACCAGCGGACCGCCAACATTCATCGTGAGCGAATTCGAGGTGCTGGAAAGATAGTTATAGTCGCCGGAATAGATTGCGTGGAGTGCTGCCGTGCCTCCTGCCGCGAACGAAGTTGTCAGACTGGACGTGCCACCGTTGACGGCAGCGCTGCCAAGATTTGTCGAGCCGTTATAAAAGGTCACCGTACCCGTGGCTGACGAGGGAGAGACCGTGGCCGTTAACGTCAAATTGGTCAGGTATTGCGGCGTGGTTGTGGAGGCCTGAAGAGTAATCGAAGTAGCTGCCAATTGATTGCTGTATACGCCGATCGAGATGGCCTGGGATGTACTTGATGAATTGAACTCGTCCCCGCTGTATTTCGCGGTAATGCTCTGCACACCGCTGGAAGAGAACGTAGTCGTAAGCTGAGCGCCGCCATCCAGGGAAAAATAGAAAAAAGAGCTGGAGACCTGCGCAGTCCCGATTGCGTTCGATCCGTTATAGAAGGTTACCGTTCCGGTAGCGTTAGCCCCATTGGCGATGTCAGCCTCCAATATAACCGGTTGGCCTTCGGTGACGCTGGTAGCGGGAGCGATAACGGTAACACTGGTTGAAAACTTGTATTGTGACCCGGAGTTGCCGAAGTTTCCCATGCATCCGGCAAGCGACAATATGGAGACAAGCAGAAGCGGAAACAGAATTCGGCGGTAAAAATTTGGCATGACGTACTCTTTTCTCCCACCCTTCCGGAGGGATAATGAGCGATGCATTCATTTTTGCTAACCCCGAACTGAGGATAAAGTCGCGAAGAATCAGGAATCCTGGCGGGCGGCCCATCCCAGACCTCACGGTTGGGGTGCCTCGTCCTGGCTTGTAGGGCGAAAACCTGGCGCCTTGTCCTTTTCACATTCTTTGTGAAAAGGGTTGGTGGCCATGAACCAAAATACTACGTAGGGCAAAGATAAAAGAGTCCGACTCCCTTATATATACACACGAGCGATCCCTACACCAGTTCGATAAAAACCCGCCGCCCGACCATCGCCGCCGCGCGCTGCAAGCTCGACAACGTATCCCACCCTTCCCGCAAAATGCGCGGGAAGGAGGGGGCACCCAGCGGATGATTTGAATCTGATGATGAACGAGGCTGGTTCGTGGTTTCCCAGATCCGACAATCCGGACCTGGGAAACCCAGATGGTAGGAACGAAAAGGGTTAAACCTTCACTTCCAGGTCGGAGATCACGTCGAAGAAGCGTTGATCGAGGCGCCGATTGGTGGCGATGGCGTCCTTGATGGGGATGTCGGTGATGTCCAGCCCGTGCAGCACGGCGATGCGGCCCCACTTCCGGTCGTGGACCATGTCGATGGCGTGCAGGCCGTAGCGCTGGCCGAGGATGCGGTCGTAGGCCGTGGGAACGCCGCCGCGCTGGGTGTGGCCCAGGTTGACGGAGCGTGTCTCGAAGCCGGTCTTCTTCTCGATCAGGTCGGCGAGTTTCTCGCCGATGCCGGAGAGGCGGGCATGGCCGAAGGAATCCAGCTTGGCATTTTCGTTGATCACCTGGCCGACTTCGGGCAGGTGGCAGCCCTCGGAGACGACCACGATGCCGTAGTGCTTGCCGTGGTCGTAGTTGTACTTGAGCAGCTTGCAGACATGGTCGATGTCGATCTCTTTTTCGGGAACAAGGGTCACGTCCGCGCCGCCGGCGGTGCCGGCAGCATAGGCGATCCATCCGGCATCGCGGCCCATCACTTCAACCACGATCACGCGATTGTGCGAGTCGGCGGTGGTGCGTATACGATCCACAGCCTCGGTGGCGATCATCACGGCGGTGTCAAAACCGAAGGTCTGGTCGGTACCGCTGAGGTCGTTGTCGATGGTCTTGGGAACGCCCACGCCGGGCACGCCGTGCTCGGTGAGAAAGAGCGTGACCGACTGCGTGTCGTCGCCGCCCAGGGCGATCAGCGCATCGATCTTGTTGGCCTTGAGCACCTCCTGGACCTTCTCGATGCCTCCGGGAATCTTCTTCAGATTGGTGCGCGAGGAGTGCAGGATGGTGCCGCCCTTGAGCTGGATGCCGTCAACGGCCTCCAGGGTCAGCGGAATGAAGTCATTCTCCAGCACGCCCTTCCAGCCGTTAAGAAATCCGATGAACTCATCGCCATAGTGGTTGATGCCCTTGCGCACAGCCGCGTAGATCACCGCATTCAATCCGGGGCAGTCGCCTCCGCCGGTCAACAAAGCAACTCGCATCGTAAAATCTCCTCATCAATTTTTTGCGCGGCCGCAGGTACCGGGCCGGGAATATGTCGCTGAATAGTGCGTCTGGAAAGAAAAATCGCCTCTTTCGACGCCTTAATCAGTTTATCCCACCGCTGTAAAGACAAATCGTGACCACGCTCACGCTCGTCCAGGTACTATTCCTGCATTGAAAGAAAATGCCACGAAGTGGTTCAATAGGGTATGCCCGGAACTGGAGCACTGTTTCTGCTGGCATTCGCCGGCCTGGTCGTCGTGCTGTTGCTGGTCCTGCTGCAGTTGACGCGGCTGGGCTACCTGGTCCGCGCCACCATTCCCGACCGCCCTCGGCGGCGGATGTTCATCGCCTCGGTCGCCTTTCTGGTCACCTTTGTAGGAGTGCGAATTCTTGTGCGGCTGATTGTGCATGAGAATGATGAGGGGCCGTTCCAGTGGGTGGTGGTGCATGGGCGGCACATTCACCACTTGGTCTGGGGGATTCTGATCCTGCTGCTGGTGGGCTACGGCTGGCTGCTGGACTTGGGACGGTCGCACACGCCGCTGTCGATCTTTTTCAGCCGGCTGATGTCGGTCAGCTATGGAGTCGGGGCGGCGCTGACGCTGGACGAGTTTTCCCTCTGGCTGGACCTGGAGCCGGATGCCTACTGGTCGCGCAGCGGGCGGCTCTCGATTGACGCGGTGATTCTTTTCGGCAGCCTGTTGGCTGTGGGTGCCTGGGGCGCGCCGTTCTTTCGCGGACTGGCCCGCATCTGGAGCAAGCGCGCGCTCTTTGGCAAGGAACTGGGCCGCGGCCTGACCTTCCCTATTCGCCGCGCGCGGTTGCTTCGTCCTCGTAAAGCGCGGCAATCAGGGCCGCGTACCGGCTCGTAATTACGCGCCGCTTCAACTTCATCGAAGGCGTCAGCTCGCCCGTCTCCTGCGTCCACTCGTCCGCCACCACGCGGAAGCGCTTTAAACTTTCGAAGTTGGCCAGGCTGCCGTTCACCTCGCGCACGATCTCAGCGTAGAGCGCAACCACGCGGCTGTCAGTCACCAGTTCGGCGCGATCCTTTGCCTTGATGCCGTGTTGGCGCGCCCAATCCTCCAGCGCCGTGAAATTGGGCGAGATGAGCACCGAAATAAACTTGTGCCGGTCGCCCACCAGCGCGGCCTGCGCCACCAGCATATTGTTCTTGAGCTTGTTTTCAATCGGTTGAGGCGCCACCATCTTGCCGCCCGAAGTCTTCAGCAACTCCTTCTTGCGATCGGTGATGTAAAGAAAGCCATCGCTGTCGAAGCGGGCGATGTCACCGGTGCGGAACCAGCCCTCGGGGTCGAAACAGTCAGCGGTCATCTCCGGCTTTTGCCAGTAACCGGAGAAGACCGAAGGTCCGCGAACCAGCAACTCTCCGTCCTCGGCCAGCTTCACTTTAACATTGGAGATGGGCTTGCCTATGGAGCCTATGCGGTGGGTGATCGGCGTATTGAGAGCAATGACCGGCGAAGTCTCGGTCAGCCCATAGCCCTCCCAGAGAGCAATTCCCACTGAGGCGAACCACTTCGCCGTATCGATGCCAAGGGGCGCCCCACCGGGGACGAAGATCCTGACCCGTCCTCCAAATGCCTCGCGCACCTTGGAGTAGGCCAGCTTGTCAGCCAGCTTCCACAGCGGCGATGAGGGCCTGCGGCCGTCGTAGACAGTATCGATGTGACCGGCGCCCACGCCTATCGCCCAGGCGAGCAGGCGTTTTTTCACCGGCGACAGGCCAGCCCGCCGCTCGATCTCCTGGCGAATCTTCTCAAAAACCCTCGGCACGCCGACAAAGACTGTAGGCCTGATCTCGTGCATGGCCTGCGGAAGTTTGTCGAACTTCGAGCAATAGGCCACCTGCACACCGAACAAATACATGATGTAGTCCAAGGCGCGAGCCGTGACGTGCGACAAAGGCAAAAAAGAGATCAAAGCGTCCGTGGAGTCGAAACTGAATTCCTCCGGGGCACAATTCTGGTCAGCGGCCATGTTGCCGTGGGTAAGCACCACGCCCTTGGGCTCGCCGGTGGTTCCGGAGGTATAAATCAGCGTAGCCGGGTCCTTGGGCTCGACGGAGCGCGCCAG
>CAZQRX010000120.1:0-4912 GCA_964595845.1 uncultured Occallatibacter sp.
GCCCACGCGATTGACGCTAGCCACATAGACGCCATTGGCGATGGCGTGGGAGCGCTGAATGGTTTGCCAGGCTTCGACTTGCGCCGCGCCGAACTCGGCCTTCTCCGCCGGATGCCAGCCGATGGCTGTGGGATAAAAAAGCGCCTCCGCGCCCTGAAGAGCCGTGAGACGCGCGGCTTCGGGATACCACTGATCCCAGCAGACCAGCGCGCCGATGCGGCCGCAATCCACGTCCACGGCCTGAAAACCCAGATCGCCGGGCGCGAAGTAATACTTTTCGTAGAAGAGCGGATCGTCGGGAATGTGCATCTTGCGATAAACGCCGGCGATAGCCCCATCGGCGTTCAAGGTGACCGCTGTGTTGTGATAAAGCCCCGGGGCACGCCGCTCAAAGAGCGAGGCGATGATGGCGACCTGCAACTCACGAGCCAGCTCGGAGAGGCGAGCCGTGGAGGGGCCGGGAATCGGCTCGGCCAGATCGAAGAGGCGCAAGTCTTCGCGCTGGCAGAAATACTGCGTGCGAAAGAGCTCCGGCAGGCAGACGATGTTTGCGCCCAGCCGCGCCGCTTCGCGGATGCGCTCGATGGCGGCAGTGAAGTTGGCCTCCGGGTCCGCCCCCATCCGCATCTGTATAAGGCCGACGTTGAATTTGCGTGTGTTCGTCATAGGATCAAGGCAATCATATTCACAAACAAGGCTGGTTTGGGTTCGTGGTTTCCCGGTCACAGAATCGGGAGCTGGAAAAACCCGATTGTTATGGGCGATTCAGCATTTCTATGCAGAAGGCCAACCCCGCCAAGCGGAATTGGCCTACTTTGTCCCTGCTGTATGCAATGCCTACTCGTCCAGAATAAGCACGGCGGCGGCGATCGTGGTGGTCCACAGGCCGCGCTTGTCGCCCATCGCCGACTGCGTCACGTTGCTGGTGCGGACAATCTTGTTGGAGATGCGATAGATCTCCTTCTTCTCGTCCCAGCTCTTGTCCGGATCGAACTCCACGTCCAGGGTGGTGGCCAGCATCTCAGCGGCCAGTTCCTCGGCATATTCGCCAGCCTGCTCCTCGGTTTCGCCAAAGCTGTGATGCTCGCTCAGGTAGCCGTAGGTGTTTTTATCCGCGGGGATGGCCACGCCAATGCTGGAAACCAGCAGGCGGTGCGGCTCGCGCGTCGAGTTCTCAGCGATGACCGCAAAAACCACCTCGCCGGGGTACAGGTAGGTGAGGCCTTCCTTGCGCGTAATCATCTTGCAGCGCGGCGGAAAGATGGATGAAACGCGCACCAGATTCTGCGAGGCGATGCCCGCATCCCGAAGCGCCAGCTCAAAGGAGGTCAAACGCTCCTTGTGTTTGCCTACGCCCTTGGTGAAAAACAGCTTCTTCGGGACCATGCTTTTTCCCAATTTCTATGTGTCCTCCGTGGGTTTGAAGATCTGCAATTGCATACAGCGTACCCGCATGAGTTTATCGCATCTGGGCGGGTTGGAACAGAGAATTTCCGCACCGCCTCCGCCCTTCCGCAAGCGAGGGTCGGGAAAAGGAAGAATCAAGCGCTTCTCAGGCGCGTTTCAACGCCCGTTTCAAGACCGTTTCCAGCGCCGCTTTGACCTTTGCATACTCGTCCGGCGACAGCGTTCCGGCGATCTTCTCGCTCTCCAGCGCGAAGAGTTCTTCCTTGAGCGCATTCAGCAGCGCCGCATTCTTATCTGCCGGCGGCGCGATGGCCTGTGCAACCCCGGCGTCCAAGGCCGCGACCGCTGCCGGTTTGCGCAGCAGGAAGGCCGCGGTAACGACCATCAGCAGCGCCAGTCCGCCCAGAATCCAACCCTTGTACTTGCTGAGGGGGTCGGGCGTGTTGATGGGAGTGCCGATGCCGCCGCCGGGCTGCGCGCCGGGAGCGCCTGCCTCCTGGCCACCCATGTCGGAGGCTGGCTGGCCGCTCTGCCCGCTCTGGTCGTCGCGGGGCAGGGAACCGCTGCCCGAGACGGTGAACTCCAGCGCCTGGCCGGGAAGAGCGTTGCGGGCCACGAAGGTTTGAAAGCTGGGGTCCTGCGGCGCGGACTGGAAGTTCGAACCCGCGCCCGCGGCGAAGGTCATGCTCTTGGGCATCATCACCCAGACGGTTCTGGCGGGGATCGAGACCTGGGGATGGAAGGTGATTTTGCCGCTGTAAGGCAGCTCATATTCGATCTGGAAGAGAGTGCCTTTGTCGGCGTCGTCGGGCTGAATGGGAAAGTTGAAGGAGTAATGGCCTTTGGGCCCGTCCGGGTCCAGCTTGACGGTGGTTGCCAGCCCTCCCGGCCGCTGTCCGCTGACGCTGTCCACCACCGCTCCATCCGGCAACACAATCTCAAAGGTGTGCGGCGTCCATTGGGTGCGCGGCGGCGAACTGGCGTTATGGACGGCGTAGCGCTCGACGACGCGAAGCTGGCCGCCCGTAGTTTCCACCACCCCAATCACATCCTCATCGATGCCGACTCCATCCACCTTGGCAGCCACGTCATAAACCGTGATGTCGCCCGGTCCGCCGCCCTGCGGAGCGGCGATGAAGTAGCCCGCGCCCTGGTGAGTGACCCGCACCAGGTACGGACCGCTGCCCGGTTCGGCCAGCGTGTAATGCCCATGGGCGTCCGTGGTGGCCTTGGCGGCCTCATTCATGCCGGCTTGCACGTCCACCAGGACCACATTATCGCCGACGGCGGGCTTGCCGGTGGTCTTGTCGGTCACCGTGCCGGTGATGGTTGCGGCCTGCGCCAGCGAGCCCGCGAGCAGCAGGCTCATGGCAACGGTGCGGAAAATAAAACTGGTCGATTTC
This sequence comes from uncultured Occallatibacter sp., assembly GCA_964595845.1. GTDB lineage: Bacteria > Acidobacteriota > Terriglobia > Terriglobales > Acidobacteriaceae > Telmatobacter. The sequence continues at coordinate 2,811 of CAZQRX010000120.1, forward strand.
ATCGTAGTAATGGAATCCTCTGGATGCGATCTGATTGAATTGCAAGAAGAAGAGCAAATAACAACCGCAGGTCCTTCGACTCCGCTTCGCTCCGCTCAGGATGACAGCACAAACAGCGTTTCAGGCCCGCTGCAAATGCTCAATCTCACCCAGCAACTGCGCCGTCTCGTTTTCCAACTGCGCGCGCTGGACGACAAAGTCTTCTTCAGGATACTTGCCCGCCTTGAACTCGAAGTTCAGGTCGCGCAGATTTTCGTAGAGCTGCTCCTTGCGCTCAAGCAGATAGTCCAGCCGCGTCTTCTGGCGCTGGCTTGCGAAGACGTTCTCCGGCCAGAAGGTGTAGACGAAGAGCACAAATAACAACAGCACTCCGCAAATCAATCCCAATGTCGGCGTCATAATGCAAAGACCTCCATAGCTCGGTTCCCTAGTCCCTTAGTCCCTTCATTCCGTCTCCCGGCGAATCTTCTCCCGGAGCGCGTCCATGGCCGGATCGGAGGCTTGAGCTTCGCTCTGCGTCTTGCCAACCGACCATCTGCGCACCAGCAGAATCGTGCCCAGCAGCGCCGCGGCAAAGACCGCGAAGGGCGCAATCCACGCCACCAGGTCAAAGCCATGGGTGGTGGGTGCGGCCAGTACCACAGCGCCGTATTTTGCAACGAACGTGTCCAGAATCTCTTTGTCGCTAAGACCCTTGGCAATACCCGCGCGCAACTCGTTCAGCTCGCCGGTCGAGTTGGGGCAACCCACATGGTTGCACTCGCCCAGTATCTCCGCGCAGCCGCAGGTGCACATCAGCCTGTGGCTCAGATCGTTGAAGCGCGAGTTCGGTTCCGTTGCGCCCAGCGAGAAGCAGACGGCCATGGCCAGCGCCAGCGCCTGCACGCCCTTGATCCAAAAACTGGAAGCTCTCATGCATGGCCTGCTTTTTGCGCAGCCGGCTTCAGGCTGGGAACCAGCGCAATCAGCGTGCCCCAGAAGATGATCGCCACACCGGCCCAGATCCAGCTCACCAGCGGATTGAGGAAGGCTTTGATGATCGGCTGGCCGGTGTCGGGATTCGTGCCCTCGTAGACCACATACAAATCCCACTCGGGCCGTGAGTGAATCGCCACCATCGTCTGTGGCTGTTCGCTGGCCAGATAGACGCGCTTCTCCGGCGACATCTGAAATAGTTTCTTGCCGCCCTTGTACACGTCCAGCAGCGCGTACTCGGAGTTATAGTTGGCGTTCGAGTCCTGTGTTGCGCCGACGCACTCCAGCGTGTAGGGGCCGATGCGCAGCTTGTCGTGCAGCGCCATCTCGCTTTCCACGTTGCGATTGAAGGCCGCGCCGGCCAGGCCTACGACCACAATCACCACGCCGATGTGAACAATATAGCCGCCGTAACGGCGCGTGTTGCGGCGAATCAGCATATACTTCGCCCAAATCAGATTCCGCCCGCTCTGCCGGGCGATCACCAGGCTTCCGCGCAAAAACTCCGAGAAGATCGCCGTCAGTACGGCCGCCGAGAGCGCAAAGGCCACAATCGCATAGGAGTGGCCCTGATCAATCGCGCCGTCCTTCCACGGCTTCACGCCCACAGCCAGGCAGACGGCAACCGTAGCCCACAGCGCGACGCACGGCAGCACAAAATTGCGTTTGATGGCCTTGAACGATGTAGCCCGCCAGGGCAGCAGCGGGCCGACTCCGGTAAGAAAGAGCAGAAACAGCCCGATGGGGATGGCGACTGCGTTATACCAGGGCGCGCCCACCGTGACCTTGTTGCCGACGACATACTCGCTGAGGATGGGAAAGAGCGTTCCCCACAGGATCACAAAGCAGGCCGCCAGCAGGACAAGATTATTAAACAGGAAGCTCGACTCGCGGCTGACCAGCGACTCCAGATGGTGTTCGCTCTTCAGGTGGTCCCGCTGCAGGATATAAGTGAAGATGCAGACCGCCAGCACAATCCCCATGAAGACCACGAACCAGGTGCCGATGGACGACTGCGCGAAGGCGTGCACCGAACTCACCAGGCCGGCGCGGGTCAGCAGCGTGCCCAGCAGCGTCAGCAGGAAGGTGCTGAAGATCAGCCACACATTCCAGCTCTTCATCATGCC
>CAZQRX010000121.1:0-4781 GCA_964595845.1 uncultured Occallatibacter sp.
CCACGCGCGACACAGTCACCGAGCGCATCTCGCTCGACGGCATTCCGCTGGAGCTGGTGGACACGGCAGGATTGCGCTCGGGCCACGGCGAAGGGGCGGGAGAGGGCCAGCGCGAGCATGTGCAGGAGGCCGAGCAGTTGGGCATTCGCCGCAGCCGCGAGGCGCTGGCCGACGCCGCGCTGGTGCTGATCGTGCTCGATGCGACTGAACCGCTCAACGATGAGGAGCGTCGGCTGCTGGCAGCCGTTGCGGAACGTCCCGCGCTGGTGGCTATGAACAAAATCGACCTGCTCGAAGCCGGCCACTCGCTGCCGGATTGTGCAACATCGCTGGGTGCCCCATCCATCCCGCGTTCTCTCCACCCCAACGCGCAAAGTTCGTGCGTCGGGGACCCCGGTGTGCGGAATGGGTGGGAAGCGATACACACAATCGCCACATCGGCGCTCACCGGCGAGGGCATTCCCGCGCTGCGTGGGCGCATTCTGGCTCTGGCCACGGGCGGCGCCGCCGCCGAGCCGGGAATGTTGACCAGTCTGCGCCACCAACAAGCCATCGCCGCGGCCACCTCGACTCTGGCCGACGCCACACGGGCCAACGCCGCCTCCATCCCCCACGAGATGATCCTGATGGACCTTTACCGTGCCCTTTGGGCGCTCGACTCCCTCACCGGCCAGACCACCCCCGACGATATTCTGAACTTGATCTTCTCCACCTTTTGCATCGGAAAATAGAGCGGCTTCCAAATCATGCAGTCTAAGCACGAGGTCAGTAACTATGTACTGTTGACTGATTCGCCAACATTTAAAGTTTTCCCGCCTTAACCAGAAACATAGCAGGAGTTATTGCTCCTGGTTTACCGATGAGCAGGCTAGCGCCGCGTATAGAGCGAGAGGCGTTTATGCGATGCTCGCCGGTGTTCTCTGGTTTTCGGCTTCCAACAGCATCCGCTTGCGCTCCACGCCCCAGCGATAGCCGGTGAGTGCGCCACTGGCGCCAACAACGCGATGGCACGGCACCACCAGCGCCACGCGATTCATAGCGCAGGCGCGGGCCACGGCGCGGGTGGAGTTGGGCGCGCCCATCTCCCGCGCCAACTGGCTGTAGCTCTTAGTCTCGCCGCGGGGAATCTGGCGCAGCGCCTGCCAGACGCGCAGTTGAAAGGCCGTCCCACGCAGGTCCAGCGGTGGTGCGGTCAACTTTTCAGATGAGTATGCCGGGCCACAGACCACTTGAAACGCCGCATTCACCATTTCCACCAGCGCCGGATCGCGCCGCAGCTCAGCGGCGGGAAACTCCTCGCTCAAGCTGGCCTCGGCTTCGGCCTTCGTTCCCGCCAGCGAGAGCCAGCACAGCCCGCGCCCGGTTGCTCCCACGATCACCCAGCCAAAAGGAGAACGCGCCGAGCACCAGCCGATCTGTTCGCCGCGCCCTCCGGCGGCAAAGCGCGCGGGCGTCATGCCCAGTTGCGCGCCGTCATAGCCGCGGCTAGAGGAACCGAATCCGGCGTTGTAGATGGCGCTGGTCACGGACTCTCCCTGCTTGAGCGCGCCGCGCAGGCTGGCCGCGCGCAGCGCCCGCTGGTATTGCAGTGGGCTGACGCCGAGCGCCTGCTTGAAGAGCCGCTGCACGGTGAAGGGGCTCAAGCGAACGAGCCGCCCCAGCTCGGCCAGCGAGATGGGGCGGTCGTGATGGGCCTCGATGTGCGCACGAACCTTGTCGACAGGTCCGTCTGATTCCGCGAATTGCGTTTTGCCGCTCATGTGAACCATCGTCGCCGATCAGCGTCCCGGCGCGCTACCCGATTCTTGCGCGCAATTCGATTTGGCATACAACTAAGATATGTGCAGGTAGCGGATGAGAGCCATCCCCAAAGCAAATACAAACCCACAAGCGAAACTTTCAATCTGTACCGGTCTCCTCCCCCACGTTTTGAGCGACTTGCCAACCCACCACATAAAAAGTCCAGTCAAGAGCGGACTGATTACAAGGCTGATTCCGTGAATTCTGGATGGATGAAAGAGTGTATGAGGAAAAACATACAAACTTAATACACCAGCGACAAGGCCCAAAATCGCCGAACCTAAAACAGAAATAGGCAGGTTTACCCTGGCGAATGCAGAAAATGCACTTCTTGTCCCACGTAAAAGCAGTGCAGTCAGAGACTCCATGATGATCTGTAGAAATGCTTCTAAAATCACCTCGGCAATCATCGAAAGCAGCCCGCCCAAGATTTCGTCCATATTCGTTTTGATCCAAATGCCGGTTAATTCGCCGGACAAAAGCTCCTTCGCTTGCGTGTTCTGCGATGTTCCTTCACTCATGCAAATACGCAAACCGGATGCATCTGTTCCAGTAAAAGCGAATATCGTTCAGCCTAATACGCGTGAATGTTTGATCATCTTTCCATCAGTACTGCCTCAGCCCGTAGCAAATCGGCCTCCGTGTCCACGCCGATGGTGTCGCCGGGAGCCTCGGCCACATAGAGCGCGATGCCGTTTTCCAGCAGCCGCAGTTGCTCCAGCCGCTCGGCCAGTTCCAGCGGCGAGGGCGCGAGCGCGGCAAAGCGCTCCAGCGCGGCCTTGCGATAGGCATAAATCCCCAGGTGCTTGCGGTAGCCGGTGAAGCCGGAGCCGTTGTCGACCGGATCGCGCCCGCGGCCAATGTCGCGGTCGAAGGGGATCGTCGCGCGGGAAAAGTAGAGCGCCCGGCCGTCGAGCGCCGTGACCACCTTGACGGCGTTGGGGTCGGCGATCTCCTCCGGCGGGCAGCGCACGGCCAGCGTGGCCACCTCGACCTCTGGCCTTGCAAAGAGCGCCAGCAGCGGCGGGAAGAACTCCGCGGTCAGCGTCGGCTCATCACCCTGAATGTTGACGTAAATCTCCGCCTCAATCTGGCGGGCCACCTGCCGGACTCTATCCGAGCCGCTGGGGCAGGCCGCCGAGGTCATCGCCACAGGAATGCCACGCTCCCGGCAGACCGTGGCCACTTCATCGGAGTCGGTGGCCACCACCACCGGGTCCATCAGCCCGCTGGCCATGGCCGCGCGCCAGACCCACTCGACCATCGGCCGGCCGGCGATCATGCGCAGCACTTTGCGCGGGAGCCGTGTGGAGCTGAGCCGGGCCGGAATCACACCGGCAATACGAATCGTGCTCATGCAGTCGAGTGTACCGCGCCAGGGTTTGACCTCTCCTCCAGCCGCCCGTATCATCGGAAGAGGGAGTTGTGCGCGGAGCCCTGTCTTTGCCCGCTTCCTCGGCCCGTGCCTTTGCGGCCCGCGACTCATCCGGCGGGGTAGCTCAGATGGTTAGAGCGACGGATTCATAACCCGTAGGTCGGCAGTTCGATCCTGCCTCCCGCCACCAGAAAATCAATGGTTTAGCAGGTGTCCCTGAATCCTTCCCCCTGATTATCCCCGCAATTGGTTATTGCACCACGTCCGAAACAGGGTGCAGAACGCCGCGCATCATAACGCCTCGAACGGCCAGGCAGTTGGCGTCAATCCCTTGCGCATAGATCGCCTGAGTTGTAGTGGGATTCGCGTGGCGCAGCAGGGTTTGAATGGTCTTGAAGTCCAAACCCCATGAAATCAAACTGGTGGCGAGGCCGTGCCTGAGATTGGGCAGGCCAAATTGGCGCTTGTCGCCCTTCTTGATGACCCCAGCCCTGATGGCGGCAGCCTTTATGTGGTCCGCAGCTAGTGTCCTGAGTCTTCAATAGATTTTGATTCTTTGGTCATCAGTTCAAAAACATCGTCCGATAGAGCGTGTCGCGCTGGACGGGCTTGAAGCCCGCGTCGCGGATGATGCGGCGGAGTTCTTCTTCCGTGGTGCAGTTACTCGTGCCCGCGGCTTTGACTACGTTCTCCTCCAGCATCACCGAGCCTACATCGTTGCCGCCGAAGTGGAGGCCTAACTCCAATACTTTTAATCCTTGAGTTACCCAGCTTGCCTGCACGTTCTCGATGTTATCGAGATAGAGGCGCGAGATGGCCAGCACTTTCAGATACTCGACTGACGTCGCTTCCTCCCAGCCGCGCCCGCCCAGCGCCGTGTTTTTGGGCTGAAAGCTCCAGGGGATGAAGGCCGTGAAGCCGCCGGTCTCTTCCTGCAAACGGCGCACCACCTCGAAGTGATTCACGCGCTGCTCAAAGGTTTCGCCCACGCCGAACATCATCGTCGCCGTGGTGCGCATCCCCAACTGGTGCGCGGTGCGATGCACGCTGACCCAATCCTCGGTGTTGCACTTAATGCGCGCGATGCGATGGCGCACCTCATCGTCGAGAATCTCCGCGCCGCCGCCTGGGATGGAATCCAGGCCAGCCGCGCGCAGACGTATGATCGTTTCGCGCAGAGGCAGGTCAGAGTACCTGGCGATGGCCAGAATCTCCGAAGCCGTCAGACAATGCAGCCAGATTTGCGGAAAACGCTGCTTGATGCCACTGAAGAGCCGTTCGAACCAGTCTATCTTGAGGTCTGGATGAATGCCGCCCTGCATCAGCACGCCGGTGCCGCCCATCTCGGCGGTCTCGGCGATCTTCTCGTAGATCACATCGAAATCGAGGATGTAGCCCTCCGCTGAGCGCGCGTCAGTTACGCCGGGTTTGGGCAGCGGCCGGTAGAAGGCGCAGAAGGTGCAGTACTCGGTGCAGAAGTTGGTGTAGTTGATATTGCGATCGATGATGTAGGTGACCACGCCCTCGGGGTGCAGGCGGCGGCGCACGGCTTCGGCCTCGAAACCCAGGCCGATCAGGTCGGGGGAGTGGAAGTGGTCGAGAGCCT
>CAZQRX010000122.1:0-4668 GCA_964595845.1 uncultured Occallatibacter sp.
TGGCCACCAGCACGATGTCCAGCCCGTGGCGGAAGATGCGGTCGTTCAGATCGATCTTGGGGAATTCTGCCGGAATCTGGCCCGCCTGTTGCAACTTTCTGCGACGCAGAAACAGGCCTACGGGAATCAGAATCAGTCCGGCAATAAACAAGGCCGGCAACAGCAGAAAGAAGATAATGCCAAGATAGGGATTGTCATTGGGCCGGCCGAAGATCTCCACCAGCCAATAGCCGATCATCGTCACGCCGGAGGCGGTGGTAATCGCTCCGCCGGCAAGGCTGATGGGATTATTGCCGAAAAACAGTGCCGGCCGTACCCAATTTTCACGGAATTGTTGCAACAATGGCACCTTTGACCCCCACACGCAAGAGCGGAGTTAGCGGAGCTAGCGCCGCTAATACTCACGTAGCGCGGCTACCTCCGCTAACTCCGCTTCACGTCCAACTCAATTGTACTTCCTACTTCAAGCCCTTGTAGTAAGTCACCGCATCCTTGATCTGGGCGTCGGTGAGTCCCGCAACCGGCTTCATCTTGCCCTTGCCGTTCTTGACGGCGGCAATCATCTCCGGCACTGAGAGCTTCTGAATCGCAGGGTCGGAGACCGGCTTAATGCCCATCATCTTGGCCATCCCCGGATTAGGGACGCCGGCCGAGCCATGGCAGCCCTGGCACTTAGCTTTGTAGGTCGCTTCGCCGCCGGATTGGGCGAAGCACACGGCGCTGGCCAATGACACCACAACGGCCAACACCAATTGGAAACGAATCATTTTTGTCATCGCGAGACTCCTTGTGTTTTGCCGGCCGGATTGCGCGGGAGAAGCACCAGCCGAACGTTTTCTTCTTCATACTACAACCCCAGCTAGAGGGTTAAGTCGCCAGGATTGCAACCAGGATGGCAAGAGAGACCATCTCACACGAAACGGCGCAGCCCCTGGCATTCGGGGAACTGCGCCGATAGTTAATGGACCTGGCCCTGTCAGAACTCGTAATGCATACTCATGGTCACATTGTTGGCATGAAAATTCCGGGGTGCGGTCTCACCTGCTGGCGATATGTTCATGCCGGTCTGGTTAGGCAGTGAAGCACATGAAACAGGGGTTACAGGAGCCGTAGGCGTGGGGTTCACGGTGCTGCACAGCGACGCACCGGAAGGACCGCCTTCTCCGTAGCCGTAGAAGTTGTACACAGCCTTCCAGGTCAATCCGGGATGAACCGTCCATACAACATTCACGAAAGGAGATTGGTAGGTGGACACCAGGGAACCCGCGACATCGCGAGGATCGTTATAGAAGCGGCTGCCGTTTACCGAATTGATATTGTAGCCGATGTTGGATTTGAAGGTTTTGACAGGAGACAAAGTCAAGGCTGCCGACCCGAATTGCGTAGGAGCACGCATGAAGTCCAGGACCGGCCCGAAATCGTAGCCCGACCTGCCGGCGCTCGTGGCTGGGCACGTCGTGCCGCTGGGGGTCGAGGCGGCAACAGGCAAAGCAGCAGAAGCGCCCCCCAGATAGCAGATGTTGTCCGCCATGTATACATCGCTGTATGCGTAGTTGACGTCGATGCCGTAATGATCGTTGGGGAACAGCTGCGCGCCCAAGCCCAGGACGCGGCTGTAGTCCACGTGATCGAGCGGGCCGGCATACGCAGCCGTGTTGCCCGAGATGCTCTGTTGGGTGTTCGTATTGTTGTGGTGTTCCACGTCGTTGTATGCGCCCGAGAGCACAGCCCATGATTTAGGTCTGAAGATCGTATGTACCCGGTACTGCTTAGTCTGCCGCGGGGTCATCGGTGTAAAGGCATTATCGTTGTAGAGCATCTCGAAGCTGCCGTTGATGTTCCAATTGGCGGCCGGACGCAGAGCCGCGTTCAGGATTCCACCAGTCTGGTTTATTTGTACGGTTCCGCCGGTGGTCGCATTCACGGGTACCGGAACATCGCCTGGATTGCCGCCGGGATCAACAGGTGGACCGGCGCTGTACAGGTTCTCCGCAATCATATGCGCTTGGTAGCGATAGGTGAGCGAGAGCGTGATGCGCGATGAGGCATCCCAGGTTCCAGTCAGGTTGTTGGTCAGGAACCGCTGGCCGAAGTAAGCCGGCTGGGTGGCGCCTATGGCCGCACTGCCTTCAAAACTGGAGGCGGTTGTCGGAGTAAGCGTACCCGCGTAGTTGATGGTTTCATTGTTCGCCGTCGCGGGCGTCGACAGAGTGGTCCCGCTCGTTATTGTGGAGTTTCCCGGCTGGTGGACGTTCGAGAAGCTGATCTGATCGTCGAGGCTGAAGTTCTTCATCGCCTGCCAGACGACGCCGTAGTCGGCCGCAACCACCGCCCGATGTGCCTTTGCATTGCCCACAATCGTAGTCGATCGGGTCGTTTTAGTCAGGCCCTGGAAGTTCTCGTTGTAGTTGAGCAGGTTCATATTCGCGTTGGTGTAGCGGAAATCGCCGTTCATCGAGACGTTTTTAATACTTGAGCTTTGCAGCCGGAGGATCTCCGTGGGATAGAGAATGCGCGTTGGCTGCGTACGCCGATAGCTGGTAATCACAGCGCATGCCGGATTGATGACCGGCAGGCCACCCGGAGTCTGTGGGGCCGACAGGATGGGAGTCGTGCCGACGCTGTTTGCATTACAGGAACTGCTGCTGGCGTAGGGCGTCAGGGCGTCGTAATTCGCAAAGAGAGCAACTTTGGTTCCATCCGGCTCCTGCACGTTGAAATAGCTGGGATCCAAGGTGAAGTAGGAGTCCGCCTTGTAGTCGTCGACCTGCTCTTCAAAGGTCAGCTTGGTGTTCCGCACGGGCTTCCAATCGATCGCTCCAGTGAAATCGTCCGTGCTGTTGCGCTGAAATTCCTGGAGCAGGACATCCAAAGATCCTCCTACCTGATAACCGCTCGGTGTCAGGCTCGGTCCCTGGAAGATATTATGCGAGTACTCCACCCGATAGGTGAACGTCGAGAGCGGGAATAGTGTGAGGTTGGTGTCCATCATGCGGCGCACGGTGTTGAACAAAAACGGCGATTGGTTCACCTGCGGCCACGCATACGGTGTTGTCGAGCCAGTGACTGGAATCGACTGTCCGCTGGGGATATTCGGGTTGCCCAGCAAGTCGTAGTCGAAGTACTGGCGGTCGCGACGGAAGGTTCCCGAGAACTCGTAGATCTTGCCCTTGTAAAAATTCAGCTTGGAGAAGCTGTTCGGATCGCCGCCGAAGCCGGTGCCAAAGGCGCTGAGGCTGTCGATCAGGGTATGCTTGTTCTCCGGAAGAGCGTGCATCTCAAAGGTTTCGCCCAGTACACGCGGCCCGGATTGCATATTGACCAGCGTGTCGTACATGGCCCCACTGCCGGTAAGGCCGACGATATGCCCGCCCAGGTCCACGCTCTGATGGATGGTGTACCCTTGCGGGGCGGCAATCTGCGCTTCCGGCGCCGGTAAGGGGGTGGCAGGCGTCGGATTCTGGGCGGCAGCGCTGCCCGTCATCAGTAAAATGGCAACTCCAATGCCCCCAGCGATGCGCTGGATCATTGCGGGGGAGGGCTGTTGATTGGACAGCCGGGAAAACCAGCCTATCTTCGTCATGTGAGGCCTCACTTCAAAAAACATTGTTGCTGAGATCGAAATCTTGAACTCGTGTGCCGATTTGGTACGGAATGCGTGCCGCGCGATCCGATGGATTTGGAGGGCGCGGCGCACTTCCGGACTCCTACCTGAGGAACGCCGCATTCATGTTCGAGCCATGAATGTAAGTGTGGCAACTGGTGCATGGCGCCAACTCGTCCGATCCAGCGCCCATCCCGTGAACCGTGGCGTTCGCTACCCGGCTATGGCACTGGTTGCACAACGTGTTGATCGACGGCATGTTCAGCAGCCGGGCGTTCTGAGATCCATGAGGTGTGTGGCAGGCCATGCACCCCTCGGCCTTGACTGCGGCGTGCTCGTACACGTACGGTCCGCGCACCTCGGCGTGGCACTTGGTGCAGATGGCATTCTGATCAGCCGTGGACTTCAGGTTGTTGTTACCGAAGGTGCCGTGAACGTCATGACAGTCGTTGCACTGGACCAGGCCTTCGTTCACCTTGTGGTGGAAGGGCATGGAGAACGCCGGTTTCACATCGTTGTGGCACTGGAAACAGAGCGTGGGCTGGGCAGCCTTGAGCAGGTGTTCCGGAGCGCCGGCCGCATGGACGCTGTGGCAGCCAAGGCAACTCACATTTGCCTTGGCGTGCGGAGAACGATCGAAGTTGGGATGTGCTCCCGCGTGGCAGCCCAGGCACGTGGCGTCCACCTCTTTGGCGGAAGCCTTACCGGGGTTGAAGATCTTGGTCACGTCGCCGCCGCCGTCCACGTGCGCCTTGCCCGCGCCGTGGCAGTTCTCGCAGGTGACCCCCGCCGAGTTGCCGTGCATCAGAGCCATCTTGGAGTGCGGGTTGTCGGCAAACTTCTTGGCCACCTCGGCGTGGCAGGTTGCGCAGGTATCGCTGCCCACAAAATCCGAGGGCGCGGCATCCTTGACCTGCGCGGGGGCCGGTTTATCGCCGGGCGCCTGAGCCGCCAATACAGGGACGCACAATACACCTGCGCCCAGCAACAACATCAAACACGCTCGCAGCCCCGGCCTCTTGCCCGGAACCGCACTGATCGACAACTGCGCGACAGGCCCATCT
>CAZQRX010000123.1:0-4599 GCA_964595845.1 uncultured Occallatibacter sp.
ACTTCCCCCGCGTCGTCGAGGTTCGCCGCCAATTGCAGGATCTGGACCGGCAGAAGCAGGCCGAGGACGCCAAGCTGGTGGAGCGTTTCCGCGGCGCATGGCAGATGGCCGTCGACCGCGAGCAACTGGTCCGCAAGAATCTTGAAGACGCAACCGGCGCAGGCATGAAAGTCAATGAAGCGGCCGCCTCGTACGCGGCGAAGCGCGAGGAGGCCAACGCGGATCATGAACTTTACGTCCGGGTGCTGGAGAAGGCCGAGGAAGCGGGGCTGACCGCCGGCATCGAGGGTTCCGATATCTCCGTAGTGGATTTTGCCCGCCAGCCAGTGAAGCCGGTGACGCCCGATCTGCCGCTCTATATGGCCATTACACTCTTTGCCGGCCTGTGGCTGGCGGTGGGAGGCGCGCTTATGATGGAATCGATTCGTCCCTCTCGTACTCTTGCGGCGCTGCTGGCGGTTGTGCTGGCCGGCGCAATGGCCCACGGCCAGGCGCCCACGCCCAGCACCTCCGGGCTGCCTTCGGGAGTGGTCCGCATTCCCGCTCCGCAGCAGAACCCCAATCTGCCCAATCCCAAGGAATCGCCTGCAACCTGGGACAGCCCTGTCCAGGCAGGGCTGCCGCCGCTGGCCAGCGCGCAGCCGGGCTCGCCGATGCCAGCTCCCATCGCGCCCGGCGACTTCCTCGATGTCAGCGAGGTTCACACCCTGGAGTTCCATTCCGCAGTGCGGGTCTCGCCGTCGGGCACGGTGACGCTGCCGATGATTCACGATGTCCAGGTGGGCGGGATGGACGAGCAAACCGCCGCGCATGCGATTGAAGCAGCGCTGGTGGCCCAGGGAATGCTGCTGCATCCGCAGGTCTCAGTGCTGGTGACATCCTACGCCGGGCAGGACGTGAGCGTGCTGGGCGAGGTGGTGCGCCCCGGCGTCTATCCCTACACTCTGCACCATCGGCTGCTGGACCTGATTTCGGCCGCCTCCGGACTGGCGCCGAACGCCGGCCGCCTGGTGAACATCTTCCATCGCGACGACGCCCAGACGCCGCATCCGGTGGTGCTGGACCCCGGCGGCACCGACACAGCAACGGACCACAACCCGGAACTCGTCCCCGGCGACACCGTTCAAGTCAGCCGCGCGGGGCTGTTCTTCGTGGTGGGCGATGTGCAGCGCCCCGGCGGATTTCCAGTCGATCCGGCACAAGGGCTGACGGTGGTGCAGGCGCTCTCGCTGGCCTGGGGAACGTTGCCAAACGCAGCCAACAGCAAGGCCCTGCTCATCCGTGAACAGAAGAGCGGACGGACCATCACCACGCTCAACCTGAAGCGCATGGTCCACGGACAGGATCCCGACCAGATGGTGCGTGATCGCGATATTCTCTTCGTCCCCCACTCGACAGCCAAAGATCTGTGGAACAAGACGCTGGAGACGGCGATTCAATCGGCGGTCGGCGTCAGCATCTATGCCGGGTTGGTCTATTCTCAGTGGCACTCCATCAAGACCACTTCAACCTCCGTCGCCAGCACGGCCACAAACAGTACAGGCATCAGTACCGGCGCCAGTACCGGTACTAGCACAGGCACTACTTCCGGTACCAGCACAGGCAGCAGCACTGGCACAAGCACTGGCACAAGCACCGGAACCAGCATAGGCACCAGTACCGGCAGCAGCACAGGCACTACTTCAGGCGGCAGCACAGGCACCAGCACTGGCACCAGTACCGGTAGTAGTACAGGAACAAGTACAGGCAGCAGTACAGGCACCAGTACCGGTAGTAGCACAGGCAGCAGTACCGGCAGTAGCACAAGTAGCAGCACAAACAGCAGCTCAGGCAGCAGTACAGACACTAACACAGGCAGCAGCACAAGCACGACGACCACCACAACGACTACAACAACCAAGTAGGCCGGTTGCCAGGCCGGGTATATCCGGCGCTGACAGGGCGCTTGTGCAAAGACATTGAATGCGGAAGGATATATTGGGAAGAAAGGGGGCGCAATTGCCTGGCTCAGCGTTGTCGAAGCAGTTCGGACGCATCACATTCCTGTTCTCATGCCTGCTGGTCGCGGGACTCAGCTGGGCGGCTCAGCGGCTGCTGCAAGCTCACGCGGAGAGCCGTCGCGCGTGGATGGCCGTGGTGTACTGCCTCATTCTCCTGGGCGTCTTCTGGATCAGAAGCCTAGAGCGCCGCCTGGCGGATGCAGGATTGCCGCGCTGGAGCTTCTGGCCCTACTTCCTAGTTGTCTTCACAGGGTGCCTTGCGGCGCATCTTCTCAAGTTCACGAATAGTCAGGAGACGCTGGGGCTCTTTCTCCTTCTTCAGCTTCCGGCGGTTCTTTTCGAAAGCAAAGCGGCACCTGCCGAGATAGCGCCTGAAAACGTCAACCTTCCATTGAAACCAGCCCGGCAGGTTGCGCCGCTCAGCGCTCTGGAGTTTGCGATCTTCCTGATGTTGATTGCCGGTCTTTGGCACGTATTGCATCTGCTACGGGGCGACGTTAACGGCATGTCCCACGCGCGAAACTGGAGGTATACCCTGGATGCCGGCTCATGGCTGCTTTGCGCGCCGTGGTATTTCAGCGTGCGCGGGAGACTCAAGGCGCTCGGGCGGATGCGCTGGACGATGGTTTTTTGCGCTACGGTAATTTTTTCTTGTTTGCTGTTGTTTTACTTCAGTGTGATCAGTTACCCGCAGGCGCTGGTCTTGTTTGCCGCTCTCCAGATACCAGCCGTTCTTCTCCGGCGAGAATTCATTCCAGTGAGATTCTTCCCTGAAGATTCGGATTCCTGAGAGGTTTCGTCTGATGCGCCGCATCGCCTGGCTTCTGTTGCTGCTCTTCGCCTTCGCGATTCCATGGGAATATTCCCTGGAGCTGGGCGCGCCGCTGGGCAACATTGCGCGCTTCATTGGCGTACTGCTGCTTCTGGTGGCGATTCCGGCGGTTCTTGGAGCCGGCCGCATGCGCTCTCCGGGCCCGATGCAATGGCTGGTGCTGGCGTTTTTCCTCTGGTACTGCTGCACCTGCTTCTGGACCATCGAACCGCAGGTGACCGTGGCAAAGCTCCGCGGCTATCTTCAGGAGGTGCTCATCGTCTGGCTGGTCTGGGAGTTTGCCGAGAGCGCCGACGATCTGCGCGCGCTGTTGCGGGCCACCGTGGCCGGCTCCTGGGTGCTGGCCCTGCTGACGCTGGCGAACTTCGCCACCGCCGAGGCGCTTGCCAACCAGATTCGATTTGCCGCCGAGGGACAGGACCCGAACGACGTGGCCCGCTTTCTCAACCTGGGCTTCCCGCTGGCGGCGCTGCTGCTAAACAGCGAGCCGCGCTGGCCCTGGCGTCTGCTGGCGGCCGGCTACCTGCCTCTGGGAGTGGTGGCCGTTCTGCTCACGGCCTCGCGCGGAGGGTTCCTGGCGGCTCTTGTGGCGCTGGCGGGCAGCGGCTTTCTGCTGGCGTTTGGCCATCCGCGCAGAGTGTTGTCCGGAGCACTGGCGTTGCCGCCGGTGGTCGTTGCCCTATGGCTCATCATTCCGCGCGGAACCTTCGAGCGCCTGGCCACAAGCTCCGAACAGCTTCAGGGCGGCGACCTTAACCAGCGGTGGAATATATGGGCGGCCGGCTGGCATGCCTTTGTACGCGCGCCCTTCTTCGGCACAGGGGCGGGCACCTTTGTCAGCGCGGCCGGCGTGGCGCCCATTGATACCGCGCACAACACGGCCCTGGCCATCGTGGTCACCGGCGGCCTGTGTGCGCTGTTTCTGGCCTCGGCTATCGTCGCCATTGCCGTTTGGTCGATCGCGCTAACCCGCGGTCCGCTGCAATGGACGCTGGCCACGACGCTTGCGGTCTGGCTCATCACTTCGCTGGTAGCCACCGTGGAGGAGAGCCGCACCACCTGGTTGCTGCTGGCGATGATCGCGCTGGCTGGAAGGCTGGCGGTCGAAGAGCCGGAGGGGCTGGCGGAGTGTTTTCCGGCCGCCGTGCCCCGCCGAATTCCAGCCACGGTGCAGGTTTAGATCAATCCATCACTCATATAGGCCTTGCAAAACGTAACATTACGTGTTACGCTTCGGCTGTGATCAGGACTTTTCGGCATCGCGGCATCCAGAAGTTCTTTGAGGATGGCTCAAAGGCGGGCATCCAGCCGAAACATGAAACCCGGCTGCGCATCCTGCTCACCACCTTGAATCTGGCTTCAACGCCGCTGGATATGAATAGGGCAGGTTGGGACTGGCATCCGTTGAAGGGAGACCTCAAAGGACACTGGTCGGTGAGCGTGAACGGCAATTGGCGGCTGACATTCGCATTTGAAGGCGAGGATGCGATCCTCGTAGACTATCGGGATTACCACTAAGGAGCAATGACCATGACGATGATGCACAACCCGGCCAGCCCAGGCGAACTGCTGAGGGAGTTCCTCGGCGACACAACCGCAACCGAGCTTGCCGAGCATATCGGCGTGGCGCGCGCTACGATCTCTCGCATTCTCAATGGCCGCACAGCCGTGACGATGGACCTCAGCATCCGGCTCGGCGAGGCTCTGGCGCTTACACCGGATTTCTTCTCAAGGGCGCAACTCCAGTACGACCTGTGGATCGAATCG
>CAZQRX010000124.1:0-4594 GCA_964595845.1 uncultured Occallatibacter sp.
TATCAGCCGGATTTCGACATCGAGACGCTGGAGGTGCGGCCCACGCTGCACTTCTCGACGCCCTCGGAGCTGCTGCCCCGGCTGCATTGGGCGGCAATCCTCTACGGCAATATGAAGTCCGATTTGGCCATCTCCGGCGGCGTTCACTCGGCGGAAGACGTGCTCAAGGGTATCATGGCCGGAGCCGGCGTGACGATGATGGCCTCGGCGCTGCATATTCACGGCATCGAGCACATCGGCCGGGTGCTGGCCGACGTGCGTTACTGGCTGGAGAAGCGCGAGTACACCTCGCTGTGGGAGACGCGCGGCTGCCTGAGCCGCCGCTCGGTCCCCGACACCTCTCCGTTTGACCGCGGCAACTACATCAAGACGCTCAGCTCGTATAGTTTGCGGCAGACGGTGGGAGCGTTCTAAGGCCTCTCGGCCACAATCCTCCGTACCCCAGCCCCGTTCGACAACTAAAGCGGGGCTGGGTTGTTATTGGGGCGAAATCGAGAGTATCATATGTGTTGGGCCACAATGTAGCTCCTACCGCCAGGAGGATCTCAAGATGTCTGAAAATGCTGTTGTCCGCGCCCGCATTGACCTGCTCATCAAGGAAGAGGCATCGAGCGTACTGGCGGCCATGGGGCTGACGGTCTCCGACGCCTTCCGCCTTCTTCTCACACGCATTGCACGCGAAAAGAAGCTGCCGTTTGAGCCGCTGACGCCAAACGAGACCACCATCGCGGCCATGCGCGAGGCGCGCGCCGGAAACCTAAGGAGCTTCGATAGCGTCGAAGCGCTCATGGCGGACCTGCATGCGGAGGATTGAGCCCACTACTCAGTTCAGGCGCGACTATAAGCGGGAGGCCAAAGGTCAATACCGCGCTACGCTTGATACGGAGATGACGCCGGTCATGCAACTCCTGGCATGCGATCAACCGCTTGAGCCGCGTCACCGGGACCACGCATTGACCGGCGACTGGAAAGATCATCGCGACTGTCACATCAAGCCAGATTTGGTCTTGATCTATCGAAAACCGGATGACGAAGTATTGCAACTCGTGCGCCTTGGCAGCCACAGTGAGCTTGGCCTTTAACAGAGTCGCCCCGATCCTCCGCTCGGTTCCCGATATCTCTCCGTTTGACCGCGGCAACTACATCAAGACACTCAGTTCGTATAGATTGCGGCAGACGGTGGGGCGTTGATGCAACAGGCGGGAACGGCTTGGCAGCTATGATGGAGGCGAAGGGGCGAGCGGAATCAGATGGATCGGTTGATCGCAGGACATAAGCGGTTTCTCGTCGAGGTCTTTCCCGGCAAGCGGGATCAGTTTCAATTGCTGGCCGACCGGCAGGCGCCGGAGTGGCTCTTCATCACCTGCTCGGACTCGCGCGTGGTGCCTGACCTGATCCTGGACACGGGGCCGGGCGACCTGTTCATCATCCGCAACGCCGGCAACGTAGTGCCCATTGACAGCAACGCGGTGGACGGCGTGACGGCGACCATCGAGTACGCCGTCGAGGTGCTCAAGGTGAAGAGCGCCATCCTCTGCGGCCACTCCGACTGCGGCGCGCTGAAGGCGGCGCTGGACCGTAAGGAACTGGAAAGCCTGCCCAAGGCCCGCCGCTGGCTGAGCCACGTCGAGGGAGCCTTCAGCCATCGCCAGCCGTTGAATCCGGCCGACGGCGATCATGCGGAACTAGCCTCGCTGATCCGCGGCAACGTGGTGGCGCAGATGCAGAATCTGCGCGCCCAGCCGTCGGTGGCGCGCGCGGTCGTCGAGGGCCGGCTCACGGTCCACGGCTGGTACTACGACATTCTCTCCGGCCGCATCGAGCAGTATGACGGGCAAATGCGGCGATTTCTGCCGCTGGCGGGATGAGAAGCCGCGGTTATTGCGATTATCCTGCCTCAACCCGCTTCAGAGCGATCGCGCAGAATTGGCCATAAGCCGGCTGCAACACACACAGCGGCGGCCATGGCCCCCATCAGAGCGAAGCCGGCAGAGGTTCCGTGCATCGACGAAGCGACTTCGCGATAGGGAAGCGCTGTATAGCCGCGCAAAAGCCATAGAGCCGCCGCTGCCACATAAACCGCCGCCAGGGCGCGCATGGCTGCAAGCAGGCGGGTCACGCGCCGCATGGCGATTTCGCGCGACCTCCGGCGCGACCGCTGCAAAATCCAAAGTGGATCGGGGGCATGAAAACCGGCTTGCGCGCGCCGGGCTGCTGCGCCGAGCGCTTCGGCCAGATCGAGCGCCTGGCTGCAATCCGGGCACTCCGCCGCGTGACGGCGCAATTCCCCGCTCCACTCGCCCGAGTGCAAGGCCCGGATGATGCTGCTCTCATGCTCGCAACTCATTGGCTTCATGACTTGATCCTCTGCGGGCGGAGAAACTCGCTCGCCTTTTGCCGGGCGCGGTAGAGCAGAATCCGTATGCTCATAACGCCCAGACCAGTGGCGGCGGCAATCTCCGCGTGGCTCATTCCTTCAACATACGCCAGCCAAAGCAACTCCCGCTCACGCGGTTTCAAGTGGCGCATCAATGCCCGCACATCCAGGAGCGCGTCTTCGTCCGTTTGCGCGCCGCGTTCGGGAGGTTCTTCCAGGGCGGCATCGTCGCGGCTGCGTACCCGGTTGTGCAGCAGGTTGGTGGCGATGCGGAAGAGATACGAGCGGCTCTCTGCCTCATTCATCGCCGGAGCCTTGCGCAAAAGATACTTGCAATAGGTCTCCTGGAGCAGGTCGTCGGCCACGTCGGGTCGTCCGCTGGCATGTTGCAGATAGCCCCACAGCGGGCGGGAAGTCGCTTCATAGAGCCGCCTGAAGCCTTCCTCGCCCGCTGCTGTCTGCTCGCGCCCCGGTGCGATCCAGGCCGCAATCATGCTCGCATCTTCCATTCCCGCCACCCGCGATCAAGCCTTCGGTTTTGAGTCGATCAGTCCCAGCGCGCGGGAGGCATAGTAGGAAACCACCGCCGCCGCTTCCAGTCCAATGCCCAGCGCCACCGCCAGGATTCCCATCACATGCGGATCGTGCTCAACAATCCCTGCCGCGTGCATCCAGCACACCGTTCCGCCCACGATCAGGAAGACCAGACCCCACCGTGTACAGTCAAGGATACTGCCGTATGCGGTTCCCGACTCCTGCGCCAGTGAAGAAAGAAACTTCCTGCCGGCATCGGTCTCCACGTAGGCCATCATCGCCTGCGGCGAGTCAAAGCGCGCCAGCAGCGCCTCTGCCACTTCACCCTGCACCTTGGCCGTCTTGATGCGCCTCACGTTGGTGAAGATCACCCACACAATCCATCCAACCATTGTGAATACTGCGATTGGGACCAATATGTCTTCCATTTTTCGCCTCCCGGCTGAAGATTTGAAACCACCGGTAGAACACACGGGAGCCTCGGATGGTTAACAGCGAATCTGCGGCAGCCCAGGTTTGTCTGCCGATCATCCTCTTGTCGAGGCTTCGGGAAATGCCGGTACGACGTTCTGGAATCTGTCGAATCGATTCCGAAAAGCGGCAGAAACGCGTTCGAGTTCTGGATGATTCGGAAGGCTGTGCGGGGAAACGTCTCGCATTGCAGTACAGTGGTCCTAAAGGTGAGGCTCGTCACATCTAGGAGAGCGATTGCAAACTAGCATTACAGGTATGAACGCAGCAACTCTCATTCTGATAGCGCCGTGCTCGCTTCTGCTGGGCGCCGCGCTGCAGATTCTTGTCGCAAAGCTTTGTTCCGCAAGGACTAAGGGGATACTGGCCTTTCTCGCCTGCCTGCCGGCGGTGGCATCCGTGGTGGGGCTGATCTGTTGGGTCAAGGCGGGGCAGGCCGTCGATCTGAACGTACTCCATTGGGACGGGCCTCTGGCGCTGGTCTTTCACGTGGACGCGCTCAGCGTTCTTTTTGCTTTGATGGGGACGGGGCTGGGCGCCTTTGTGCTGCTTTACTCCATCGGCTACATGGCCCACGACAAAGCCGCCACCCGCTTCTTTGCCTCGATGCTGGTCTTCATCGCCGGCTTCGTCGGACTGGTCTATAGCGCCAACCTCTTTTTCTTCTATCTCTGCTGGGAGCTGGTGGGGTTGTGCTCGTTCTCCCTGGTGGGCTTCTGGTACACCAACCGCGAGGCGGTTGCGGGCGCGCGCAAAGTGCTGCTGATGACGCACATCGCGGGATATGGACTGCTGGCGGCGATCCTGGTTGTCTACAACCGCACCGGCAGCGCTCTGTGGACTGACCCCAATGTGGCGCACGCCTTCACCGGCGGCGTCTTTGTGCTGATGCTGGTGGCGCTGGTGGCGAAATCCGTGCAGGTGCCTCTGCACACATGGATTCCCGAAGCGATGGCCGCGCCGACGCCGGTGAGCGCGCTGCTGCATGCAGCCTGCTACGTGAAGGCCGGAGTTTATCTGGCCTGCCGCATGCACAGCTTTGGCGCGTGGCCAACGAACGGCGGAATTGCCTGGGGCAGCGCGACGCTGGTCTGGATCGGCACCGTCACGATGGCGGTGGGCGTGATGTACGCGATGGTGCAGACCGATCTGAAGCGGATGCTGGCCTTCTCGACGGTGAGCCAGATCGGCTACATGATGATGGGCATCGGC
>CAZQRX010000125.1:0-4459 GCA_964595845.1 uncultured Occallatibacter sp.
ATCCGAAGCCGGAGAAGATATACCGGCATCATGGAATGTCTCTCCGCGTACGCAGGTTCTCTAACCGCGATGGCTGGCGGCGGACCGACTACCGATTCCAAAACATAGGACGAATTAAAAAACCAACAGCTAGTCATGGAGACGATCTCGTGAAAGTCCCGCTGCTTGATTTGAAGCTACAGTATGCCACTATTAAGAACGATGTTCTCACTGCCATTGCAGAGGTACTCGATTCTCAGGTCTGCATTGGCGGGCCAAAGGTTGCCGAGCTTGAGCAGAAGATAGCCGCTATCAGCGATTGCAAATTTGCCGTGGGCGTCTCCAGCGGGACAGATGCGCTGCTCGCCAGTCTTATGGCTCTCAATATCGGCCTGGGCGATGAAGTTATAACTACCTCTTTCACTTTCTTCGCCACAGCGGGGTCCATATCGCGCACCGGGGCTCTTCCCGTATTTGTCGATATCGATCCGCGCACCTACAATCTGGATCCTTCAAAAATAGAGGCCGCAATAACTGGCCGGACAAAAGCGATCATTCCAGTGCATCTATACGGGCAGATGTGCGACATGGACCCGATCATGGAAGTTGCCGCCAAGCACAACCTCCATGTGATCGAGGATGCGGCGCAAGCCATTTCGGCCACCTACAAGGGCCGCAAAGCGGGAAGCATTGGAACCGTTGGCTGCTTCAGTTTCTTTCCGAGCAAGAACCTCGGCGGCGCCGGCGATGGCGGAATGATTGTGACCAACGATCCAGCCCTGCACGAACGCCTCGTGGCCATGCGTTCCCATGGATCGCAACGGAAGTACTACCACAAAGATGTCGGCGGCAATTTCCGGCTCGATCCCCTCCAGGCGGCAATCCTGATTGTCAAGCTTCCTCACCTTGGAGATTGGTCGGAAGCGCGCCGCCGCAATGCGGCATACTACAATCAAGCCTTCGCCTCCAGCGGCGTTCAGACGCCCTGGATCAACCCGGATTGCGTGAGTATTTTCAATCAGTATACGATTCGTGTTTCCCATAGAGATTTACTGGTACAAGCACTGAAGCAAGAGGGTATCGGCGCCGAAATCTACTACCCGCTCCCCATGCATGAGCAGGAGTGCTTCGCCGGCAAGTGCAGGGTAGCCGGGTCGCTTCGTGAGTCCGAGACGGCGTCTCATAAGGTATTGTCTTTACCCGTATACCCGGAACTCACTCAGGACCAGCTTGACTGCGTAGCCGATTATGTCCTGCGGTTCGCGGCCTCGCCGGAGCGCCCATCATCTTCCGAAGTTCTTCAGTGAGAGTTCCGACTGTCGTCGGGGCCCGTCCGCAGTTCATCAAGGCCGGGCCTGTCAGCGCCGCATTGAAGGTACGCGTCCGAGCAATCGTCATCTGCCTGGTGTCGAGCCTCTGGCGCGGTCCTACACCGCCACGGTAAAGCTGTCCTCGGTTCGCGTCACCGCCTTGTACAGCGTGTCGCGCTCCACCGGAATCCGCCCGGCCTCGGTAATCAGCCGGCAAAGCTCCTTGCGGGTCATGCCCTGCGGCGTCGTCGCTCCGGCGTCGTGATAGATCTTCTCCTCGACGACCGTGCCGTCCAGATCGTCGGCGCCAAAGCGCAGCGCGATCTGCGCAATCTTCGCCGTCAGCATCTGCCAGTAAGCCTTGATGTGCGGGAAGTTGTCCAGCAGCAGGCGGCTGACCGCGACCTGGCGAATATCGGTCAGGCCCGTAGTCACAGGCAGGTGGTCGAGCGCCGTGTTCTCCGGATGGAAGGCCAGGGGGATGAACGTCTGGAAGCCGCCGGTCTCGTCCTGCAAGGCGCGCAGCTTCAGCAGGTGGTCCACGCGGTCCTCATCGTTCTCGATGTGCCCATAGAGCATCGTCGCGTTGGTCTTGAAGCCCAGCCGGTGGGCGATGCGCGCCGTTTCCAGCCACTCTTCCCCGTCAATCTTGTGGTCGCAGATGATTGAGCGCACCCGCGCCGAAAAAATCTCTGCACCGCCGCCGGGCATCGAATCCACACCCGCCACCCGCATCTTCTTCAGCGTCTCCTCAATGGAGAGCTTGGCACGCCGCGCCAAAAACGCGACTTCGACCATCGTGAAGGCCTTGATGTGCACCTTGGGAAAGCGCTGTTTCAACCCGCTCACCAGGTCGAGAAAGTACTCAAGCGGCAGATCGGGGTGCAGCCCGCCGACGATGTGGAACTCCGTCACCGACTCGGTGTAGCCGGTGGCCGCCGTCTCCCATGCCTCTTCCAGAGCCATCGTATAGCCCGCCGCATCGCCCTTCTTGCGCCCGAAGGCGCACAGCCGGCAATTCGCCACGCAGACGTTGGTGGGATTGATGTGGCGATTGACGTTGAAGTAGGTCACGTCGCCGTGCATCCGCTCGCGCACACGGTTGGCCAGCCAGCCCACGGCCAGCACGTCCGGCGAGCCGTAAAGTACCAAGCCATCGTTGAAGCCCAGCCGCTCGCCGTCCATCACCTTGGCGGCGATGTGCTCAAGGCGAGGATCGTGCGTGCGAAAGGCTGCGGGATGAGGGGAAGCCGTTGTCTCGCTCTGCATACTTCCATTTTACAGAAGCGAGTTCTTCTGCCAGTCGTTGTACGATGGGCATATCAACCTTTGTGTAGCTGGAGGGCTAGAACGTGGCTGGAAGCTGGAGAGTTTTTCTTTGTACGGCAGTGATGGCGGGATTGGGTTTGCAGACAGGCTTCGCTCAGTTGGCGTTTCCCGATGCGAACGCGCAGGCCGCGCCCAATCCGCTGACCGACCCGACGGTCAAGCCGGGCAAGATGCTGCTTTTCGATCTGGAGGCACGCTTCGCCAAGGACGTGCTGGAGCGTGGCGGAGCAGGATTTGCCGACTGGTTTGCCGAGGACGGCGTCGCGCTGGGCAACGCCGCGCAGCCGCTGATCGGCAAGGTCGCCATCGCCAAATCCGCCAACTGGGATCCCAAGGTCTACCAACTGACCTGGACGCCGACCGACGCCGTGATGGGTCCTTCGGGCGACATGGGCTACACCTGGGGCCACTTCGAGGGCCACAGCAAGGACGCCAACGGCAATCCCGTGACGACGACAGGGCGCTATATGACCATCTGGTGCAAGGGCGCAGACGGCCAGTGGAAGGTGGTTCTGGACGCCGGCGCCAACGAGCCGGTCGCCGCCGGAGATTGCTGCAAGCTGCCGCCGGGGGAGCACTGAGGGACTAGGGACTAAGGGAGATTCCGGTGAAGACGTCGTTATCGACCGTGGGTTGCGCTCTCATTCCTCTGCTCATGCTTGTGCCTTCTCCAGCCTATCCGCAGGACAAGCAGGGCACTGTCAAAGTCGATGCTCTTGCGGTGTACTCCAGGATGTCGACAGAGAGCGATGTCGTGAAGACATTGGCACAGGGGACCGTTGTTCGCATTCTCCTTACGATGACCAGCGAAGAAGGAAGCTGGTGCAGCATTGCGAGTCAGAATGGCTCGTCGAGAATTGGATATGTTTCATGTTCGGGGCTTGATAGGCCGAAGGATATTTCGGCCGTGGATGCCCGGGGCGGATCGCGCATCGAGATCCTGATTGGAATCTCGCACCTGCCGGCCCAGCCCTCAAAGCGGCAGACGCATGGAAGCGAGGAGTTGGGGCTCGCGGGCCAGACTCTTGCGCCGCTTCCGGGATACAGTTGGAGTAGTTATCCAAAGACACTCGTGATCGCCATTCGCAGAGGATGTCCCTACTGCGACGCCAGTATGCCTTTTTACAGGCAGCTTGGCGAACAGGAAAAAAGCAACGCGCTCCGTGCTCACGTTCTCGTCGTCATGCCGAATGACGCATCCTACGGCAGCAGCCTACTGGAAAAGAATAATCTGGAGGTTCAAGGGATCTTCGGTCAACGACTTGATGCTCTCAGGGTCTCGGGAACACCGACCGTGCTGCTTCTCGATTCCAGCGGACGCATCGAGCGGGAGTGGATTGGACAACTCACGCCGCGGGCGGAGAAGGAAGTCATGAACGCTGCGGCAGAGTGAGCTGAGGTTCGTGGATTCCCACCTTCCACAGAAACGCGGAAGGATGGGGTACCCGGCCACCTGCCAATATTTGACAAGATTTGCCATAAGCGTTACGTTGATCGTAAAGGAATTCGCGATGCAGACCATGAACATCTCTCTTCCCGACCCCATGAAGGAGTATGTGGAGGAGCAGGTTACGGCAAGGGACTATAGCAGCGCAAGCGAGTATATGCGCGAGTTGGTGCGCGCAGACCAAAAGCGCAGCGCCAGGGAACAGCTTGAGCGGACGCTGCTGGAATCGCTGCTGGAAGGCGAGGCGGAGGAGGCCACGCCCGAATTCTGGAGTACACTGCGCGCTGAATTGAGCAAGCGGGCGAGGACCGGGCGGGGGGCGCGCCAGACCGTCCCGGCGGCCTGAGTTGGCGGAAGTCTTTGTCCGTGCCCGCGCTCGCAGGGACATCCTGTC
>CAZQRX010000126.1:0-4444 GCA_964595845.1 uncultured Occallatibacter sp.
GGCTGAAGTTGAAGGCCTCGCCCAGCCAGTGCTCGTACTTGGTGACGCGTCCGTCGGCAGCTCGCGCGCGCCCGGCCAGGTGCAGGTCGTCCAGGCGATGCAGGGCCATGCGTACCGCCTCTTCGTCCAGGTTCATTACCGGCTCGCGGTTGGAGCGCTGGTTGCAGGCGTTGATCAGCGCGTTGAGCGAGAGCGGGTAGTACTCCGGCGTGGTCACTTCTTTTTCAACCAGCGCGCCCAGGACGCGAGCCTGGGAGGCGGTGAGGACGATGGGGGCGGTCGGGGTCATAGGTCTATTCTGCCACTCTTCGCGCCCGTCCATCGCAACAAACGCGCAGAATGGGCGACCCAGCGTGCCGGGCAAAGAGAAGCCACGCTCAAGCCGGGCTCGAACGGGGCTTCTCTGGCGCGGCGAAGGATTCTATCGCTTGCCCTGGATGGTCTTGGGGTTGACTCCGGCCTTTTTGGCGGCGCGCTTGGCGGCGATGGCGCTCATCTCTTTGCCGATGTGGGACTGGTTGATGGAGATCTGGATGGCCAGGTTGAGTATGTTGCCGGTGCCCCAGTAGAGTGAGAGTCCCGAGGCGTAGGTCCACAGCATGAAGCCGAACATCGCGGGCATCATGATGGCCAACATCCGCCGCTGAGCCGGGTCCATGCCCGGCGAGGGCGTGATGTACTGCGTAAGAAACATGGTGATGATGATGAGGATAGGCAGTATATGCAGCGGGTCGGGTGCGGAGAGGTCGCTGAGCCAGTACCAGTGCGCCTGGCGCAGCTCGACCGTATTCTGCAGCAAGCGGAAGTAGGCGAAAAAGAGCGGCATCTGGATGAGCATGGGCAGGCAACTGCCGTACATATTCACGCCCTCCACCTTGTATAACTCCATCATCTCGGCGTTCATCTCGGCCTTTTTGGGGTCGGTCGCCTTGAGATTGGCATAACGCTGTTTAATGGCCTCGACCTTGGGCTGAATACGCATCATCTTCAGCGAGGACTTCATCATCATCACGCGCGTAGGCAGCAGCACCAGGTTGAAGATAACGGTGATGATGATGATGGACCAGCCCCAGTTGTTGACACCGTGCTCGACCAGGAAGCGCAGGGCCAGGTACAGCGGCTTGGCGATGACGGTGAGCCAGCCGTATTGGATGAGCGGTTCCAGCGATTGCCCTGTGGGCTTGCCGTCGGCGCCGGTG
This sequence comes from uncultured Occallatibacter sp., assembly GCA_964595845.1. Lineage (GTDB taxonomy): Bacteria > Acidobacteriota > Terriglobia > Terriglobales > Acidobacteriaceae > Telmatobacter. Next base: position 1,200 of record CAZQRX010000126.1, read on the forward strand.
GCGTGGATGGAGGTGAGCAGGTCCATCGCCTTGGGGCCGGCATAGAGGCGTAGCCGGGTCGATCCGCTGGTATCGCCCATCGCCAGTCCCAGCACGTGGGCCGGCTTTTTCTCGCTGTTGGGATCGCTCAGCACGCTGGGCAGGTCGATGGTGTTGTGCAGCGTGACGAGAGTGGCGCGATCGGGCGTGTCGGGCAGAAAGGCCGCGACAAAGTAGAGATCGGTGACGGCCGCGTAGGAGTAAGGCAGGTCTTGCGTGGCGTTGTTGCCGATCTTGGCCACGGCCTCCGAATCCTGCTTGCCATTGAGAGACCAGTCGAACTGCGAGAGCGCGGAGGTGCGGATGGAGGATCGCGTCGACGATGAGGGAAGGAACTCCTCCATGTCGCCCAGACCGGCGGGCCACTGGATCAGCGCCCGCACAGGAGCGCCGTTGCGTTTGACCTCGGCTTCGACGGTGACGACGTAGCTCGCATCGAAGCGGAAGGTCTTCACCACATCCAGGCCGTTGGCGGCGTAATGGAAGGTAAGGGCGCTGGTGGCCGGAACCTCCACGTGGCCGGTAACCGAGGGCTGCGCGCCCGTTGCGGTGACCTGATAGAGCGCCTTCTTGTTCAACTCCTCGTTGAGGGCCGGCTCGTAGGTGAAGAGCGAAAGGGGAAGGCCGAAGTACGCCGAGGCCTGGGGCTGAACCATATCCAGCGGCTTGCCGGCGGTGTCATAGTATTTTTTGAGCACCCAGCTCTTCACCTGCGCGCCCTGATTGGTGAAGACGATCTTGTAGTTCTCGTTTTCGACCGTGGTCGTGGTTACGACGGTGGCGGCAACGCTGGGCGAGACAGCGAGAACCGGTGCGGAGGCCAACTGCGGTTGGACGGCGGCGCCGGCGGCCGGAAGCGTGGGCTGCGGCTGGTTGGGCGGCTGGCTCTGGCTTTGCGCGGCGGGCGGAGGCGGGGGCGGCTGCTGGGGTTTGAAAAAGTATTGGTAGCCAAGCAGGACTACGAGGAACAAAAGGGTGAACGCCATCAGGCCGCGCATATCGCCGCCTCCGCCGCCGCTGCCGCCGCTCTGCCCCTGAAGATTGGGATTGCTGAATTCTGCCAAGGTATACTTCCTGTTCGTTTGGGTCTGTTCTCAGCCCATGGAGAAGCGCGCCGTCTGGCCGCCGCTCTTTCTATGGTAATGGTTCGTGGGGAAACGGGTGTGCAATTGGAGCCGGCGGCACCGGGTCGAGACCGCCGCGAGTGAAGGGATGGCAGCGCAGCAGCCTCCAGGACGCCAGCAGAACGCCCCGCAGCGGCCCATGCGTGGCGATGGCTTGCGAGGCGTACTCCGAGCAGGTGGGCATAAACTTGCAGCCGCCGCCGGGGCTCAGTGAATGCAGCGCCGGTGAAAGCCAGCGGCGATAAAAGACGAGCAGGTAGAGCAGTATGCGGGTCATATCACCTGTGGGCCAGACGCCTTTGGCTGGTCCGAGCCAATAAGAAGGCGCGGGAGAGGATTTTCTGCTGGGCTGGTTTTCGCCATGCGCGCCGCCTCGGTCTTTGCCTGCTGAAGAATACGCACAATCTCCGTCTCAAGTTTCCCAAAATCCATCGTCAGTACGATTCGCCGCGGATGGAGGATCAGATCGCAGCCCTGCGGCAGCAGTTTTCCATGGCGTCGCAAAGCCTCTCTCATGCGGCGCTTGAGGCGGTTGCGCTCATGCGCCTTGCCCATCACCTTGCCGGCGGTGAGGCCGACGCGCGGACTCTGCGGGAGCGCGGCTCCGGCGTAAGCGGGCTGCTGCGGAGCCAGAAACCAGCTCATCGAAGCGGACTGGTGCTTGCGGCTGGCCGCATAGGCGCGCTGATAATCGCCGTGCTTACACAGGCGCGCGCCAGACAGCGATTGCCTCGGAGACGGGCGTTCGGCGGAGTTGGGAGGGTTGGTCATGGCAATGCTGCGAGAGGTGTTGGCCGAAATGGAATGGGAAGAACCACCCATTCCGGCTCCAACAAAGATCGAGTGCGGCACCTCAGGCGAGGATTAGTCGCGGAAGCCGGCGCTGACGGCCACGCGTTTGCGGCCGATGGCGCGGCGGCGGCTGAGCACGGCGGCGCCGGCCTTGGTCTTCATGCGCGCACGGAAACCGTGTGTCTTCACGCGCTTACGGCGATTCGGTTGAAAGGTACGCTTGGGCATGAAAATGCGCTCCTGTTTCCTCGATAGATTCTGCGCCTTACCGGCAAGTACTTAGTGTATCGCAGGTTGGCCCAGGAATCCAGCGCGAAGTGCGCCAAAGGCCAATTTGCCTCAGCCCAGCGGCGAACGGGTCGGCGGATGCAGCGCGAATGTCCGCTGTGAGCGCCGCTCCCTGGTATTACTGCAAAAACTCTGGTAACCTCAGCGGCTACTTTCACCATCCATGGTGCATCTGATCAAAGCAGCAAAAAACTTTCGTGAAAGAGAGATTACAACGTTCCTGCTAATGTGCTAATCTTGTGACCGTTCCAGAATGTTTCCCAGCGTCTCACGGAACCGGTTTTTTATCCCTGGTCCCGAGGCAAGTTTCAGGGGCCGAACAGCGGCAATCAGGCACTTGGTAGGTGGTAGTCGGACGAAAAGCCCAGCGCTTTACGCCGCTGGTGTTTTGCATCCAAAACTCGACGGTTGAACTCTACCGGCAGTCAACAGACTGTGCAGGCAAGGATTAGCACGATGGCATTTGCAGTTTCGCCGGCGACGGCACACAATCCCTGGCTCCAGATTCTCTCAGCATTGGAGATGAAGGTCATCCGCCAATCCTTCGAGACCTGGTTCAAGCCCAGCCGTTACAGCCATGTAGCCAACCGCACGCTGTATGTGCGCGTGCCCTCTGCTGATTTTCAGCACCTCGGCGACCGCTACGGCGACCTGATCCAGGAGGCCATCGAGCAGCAAGGGCTGGAGCTGGACGACGTCTGTTTCGTGACCGCCGCGGAGGATCCCTCCGTCCCGCCGGTGCTCAAGGACGGCAGGTTCGCGCCGGTTCCCGCGCATGCGCCCACCGCGCCGCCGCAGACGACGACGCGCACACCGGAGCAGGCGCGCTTCGACTGGTCCACCGCGGCGCAGCTCAACCCGCGCTACACCTTCGAAGCCTTTGTGATCGGCAACGGCAACCAGTTTGCCCGCGCCGCCTCGCTGGCCGTCGCCGAGCGCCCCTCCAAGGCCTACAATCCGCTCTTCCTCTATGGCGGCGTCGGCATGGGCAAGACCCACCTG
>CAZQRX010000127.1:0-4276 GCA_964595845.1 uncultured Occallatibacter sp.
AGCCTTTATTTGCAATAGCTGCCTACCTGCACATCGGGCGTTTTGCACAGTAGTGAACCAACTCTGCGCCTCCGGCGCGGGCGACGAGCCGCTGCTTCGCGTAAGCGCGGACGACGGGCTGCTGCTTCGCGTAAGCGCGGACGATGGCTGCTGCTTCGCGTAGGCGCGGACGACGGGCCACTGCTTTGCGTAGGCGCGGACGACGGACTGCTGCCGGCATGGAGCGCTTCTACACAAACCCCTTTGAGGGACCACCAACATATATTTACTGCGGCTTTGCCGGAGGCAAGGGCTGCGGCTCTGTCCGGCTTTCGCGGGGCAAGGCTCCGACTTCGATGGCTTCTCCGAGGGCCAGCGGCAGCTCCTGCTGTTGCGATTTGTACGACTCGTAGGCTCGCACGATGCGCTGCACGAGCACGTGGCGGACGACGTCGCAATCCTCGAAGTGGCAGAAGTGGATGCCCTCGACGCCGTTGAGAATGTTGATGGCATCCAGCAGGCCCGACTTGCGCGGGTTGGGCAGGTCGATCTGCGTGATGTCGCCGGTGATGACCGCCTTGGAGTTGTTGCCCATGCGGGTGAGGAACATCTTCATCTGCTCGATGGTGGTGTTCTGCGCCTCGTCCATGATGATGAAGGCGTCGTTGAGGGTGCGGCCGCGCATGAAGGCCAGCGGGGCGACCTCGATGACGTTCTTCTCGAGCATCTTGTCGACTTTTTCCGGGTCGAGCAGGTCGTAGAGGGCGTCGTAAAGTGGGCGCAGGTAGGGGTCTACCTTGTCCTGGAGGGTGCCGGGCAGGAAGCCGAGGCGCTCGCCGGCCTCGACCGCGGGGCGCACCAGCACGATGCGGCTGACCTTTTTGGCGTTCAATGCGGCCACGGCCATGGCGACGGCCAGGTAGGTTTTGCCGGTGCCGGCCGGGCCAACGCCGAATACCATGTCGTTCTGCTCGATGGCCTCGACGTATTTCCTCTGATTAATGGAGCGCGGCTGGACGGTGCGCTTGACGCCCGCCGAGCGCTGCTTGCCCGAGTCGGCCAGTGACTTCAGCGTTGTCGCGGGGTCGGCGACCACCAGGCGCAACAGGCCGTTGAGTTCGCCGTTGTGGGGGTTGACGCCCTGACGGCGCAGAGCCTCGAAGTCCGCGAAGATCTGCCGGACGCGGGCAACAGCGGCTTCGGGGCCCTCCACGTGCACGGCGTCGGAGCGCAGATCGATGCGCACGCCGAGCGAGTCTTCCATAAGTCTGAGGTTTTCATCGCGAGTCCCGAAGAGGGGCTCCATGTTGGGTGTGATCTCCAAAGCGATCTTCAATGGGTTCGATGGCCTCCAAGAGGATGTGCGGTTGACGAAAGAGTGATGGACACGGCGCGGCTGGCGGGCCGCGGGCAAGCGGCTGGTTGAGAATGAGATGGGCAGACGCGGCGCAGGACCGAGCCGAAGCTCTGGGCTGTGGAACGAAACCGCGGGTTGGATAAGGCTACCAAATCCGGTATCAGTTTTCGTTATCTGGGCTTGAGAGTAGCGCCAGCGGAGCCAGGAGTCAATGCCTGTCCGGTAAAGATCGATGAAAACAGTTACTTCGCGGATACCAGGTCAGCGGGCGGGCTAGGCAACTGGTCAGCGGCACTACTTCGGGTCTATCCTATTTGCGATATCAAATCATGAGGCCAGGGGGTGTTAGTGTTTGAAATTCAGAGCGTAAAAGGTTCTTCGGGCTACCAGTTGATTCTGCCGCTTGCCCTGGTCCTGGCCGGGTGCGGCGGCAGCGGTTCATCCTCCTCCACGCCAACTCCCATTCCGACCTCCGGCACGCCCGATGCGCGGGCCGATGTGGTGCTGGGGGAGATGACGCAGGCCGAAAAGCTGGCAATGGTGCAGGGCGGAGTAACAACCGACCAGGAATGGGGGTACACGATTCCGCTCGGCGGGGCGGGATGGGTGCCGGGAATCCAGCATCTGAGTATTCCCGCTCTGTATTTGGCCGACGGCAGTGTGGGCGTGGGCAATGCAGTGGGACCGGCTACTGCGCTGCCCTCCTCGATCGCCAGCGCGGCCAGCTGGGACACCACTGAAGCCGCCAAGTACGGCACCGTCATCGGCACCGAGTTGGCCGACTACGGAATCAACGTCAATCTCGGCGGCAACATCAATCTCATTGGCCGCGAGCCGCGCGACGGCCGCACCTTTGAGACCAAGGGCGAAGACCCCATCCTGGCCGGCAAGATTACCGCCGCGCACATCAACGCCATCCAGGCGCAACATATCATTGGCGGAATCAAGCACTTTGCCTTTAACGATCAGGAGTCGGGGCGCACCACGGCCAACGCCATTATTGACGAGCGGGGCGGACGCGAGAGCGATCTGCTGGCCTTCGAGATCGGGGTCAAGGACTCTAATGTTCAGTCGGTGATGTGCTCCTACAACCTGACCAACGGCCAGTACGACTGCGAGAACAGCCATCTGCTCAACGATGTGCTCAAGACGGGCTGGAATTTTCCGGGCTTCGTGATGTCCGACTGGTGGGCGACGCAGAGTACGGTCAACGCAGCCAACAATGGCCTGGATCAGGAGCAGCCGAATCAGCAATATTTCTCCACATTAGGCGACGCTGTGACCAGCGGCCAGGTGCCTCAGTCGCGGCTGGATAACATGGCGCACCGCATTCTGCGCGCTATGTTTGCGGTGGGAATCTTCGACTATCCGCAGACGATACAGGCGATTCCAGCCGCGGCCGATGCCGCGGTGGCACAGGAGATCGAGGAACAGGGAGCGGTTCTACTGAAAAACTCCGGCAGCCAACTGCCGTTGAATGGTTCCGAGCTGCAATCGGTCGCCGTCATCGGCTCCCATGCGAACTCTTACGTGCTCTCCGGAGGCGGCTCGGCCCAAGTGCAGCCCATTGGCGGCGCGCTGACTGGCCCACAGCCAAACCCGCCCGGCTGGTCGACGGTGATCTGGGATCTGTCCTCGCCACAGCAGGCGATTCAGGCCAAAGCGCCCAAAGCGAATGTGCAGTTCGCCGATGGCTCCGACGCCGCGGCTGCGGCCACGCTGGCAGCTTCGTCGCAAGTTGCGATTGTCTTCGTGAGCCAGTGGGCCAGCGAGGGGATGGATGAGCCGAGCCTCAGCCTGACCGACCTGACCAGCACAACCCCCATCGACCAGGATGCGCTGGTGGAGGCAGTGGCGGCGGCCAATCCGCACACCATTGTCGTGATCGAGAGCGGCGGCCCCATCCTGATGCCCTGGCTGAGCCAGGCAAGCGCGGTGCTGGAAGCCTGGTTTCCCGGTCAGAGCGGCGGGCCGGCGATTGCCGACTTGCTCTTTGGCGTAACCAATCCCTCCGGCAAGCTCCCCATCACATTCCCGGCCAGCGAGGCGCAACTGCCGCGGCCGGTGATTCCTCAGCCCCCGGACGGCGTAACGCCGTTTGCCGTGAACTACACGGAGAGCTACAACGTGGGCTACAAATGGTACGACGTGAACGGCTTCACGCCGCTGTTTTACTTCGGCTACGGCCTCTCCTACACCACGTTCTCCATCACGAACGCGGCCATCGTGAACAATCTTACTTCTACCACCAATCCGAACTTCCAGGTGACTTTCAATCTGGCCAACACCGGCGCGGTGGCGGGAGCGGAGGTGGCGCAGGTTTATTTGGGAATGCCGGCCAACCTCAATGAGCCGCCCAAACGGCTGGTGGGATGGCAGAAGGTTCTGATGCAACCGGGAGGCTCGCAGTTTGTCACCATCGAGGTGGATCAGAACGATTCGTCGCATCCTATGTCCTACTGGAATACCGGCACCAGCAGTTGGACTGTGGCGCCGGGAACCTACACCGTCTACCTGGGGAACTCCGAGGCCGCTGCCAGCCTGACTACGGTGGGCACGATCACGACGCAGTGAGAGCTGGAGGCGCAAGGCTTGTGCGCGCATTGACCCAGCGCCCGATTTCCCGTAGACTAAGTAATTGCGAGGGATGCGGCTTAAGTTGCATTCTGTGACCGCATTATCCCTGAGGTTTAAGGATCATCCATGGCCAATCATGTATCGTCGCTGAAGCGCGCCCGCCAGACCGAAACCCGCACCGCGGTGAACCGCGCCAACCGCAGCCGCGTGCGCACCAGTCTGCGCGATCTGCGCGAAGCGCTCGTCCAGGGCGACGTGACAGCCGCCCAGGCGCAGTACCGCTCCACCGTCTCCACGCTCGACAAGAGCGTGCAGAAGGGCATTTTGCACGACAACACCGTCTCCCGCTACAAGAGCCGCCTG
>CAZQRX010000128.1:0-4047 GCA_964595845.1 uncultured Occallatibacter sp.
CCAACTCCTCATCGGCCACCTGCGCAAAGTGAGAAAAATCGAAGCGCAGCCGATCGGGATGAACTGCCGAACCGGCCTGCTTCACGTGCGTGCCCAGCACCTGGCGCAGCGCCGCGTGGAGGAGGTGGGTTCCGGTGTGGTTGCGGCGGATCGCGTTGCGGCGGTCGGCATCGACGACGGTGCGAACATGATCGCCGACGGCCAGCGGCTCCTTCAATAGAGCCTTGTGTGCGCGGACGCCTTGCACCGGCAGCACGCAGCCCTGAATCTCGGCGACGGTCGTGTTGCCGTCCGGCGAAGTGAACCAGCCGGTATCGCCGGTCTGCCCGCCGGAGTCGCCATAAAAGCTGGTCTGATCGAGGACGACCTCAACCAGATCGCCGGCGTTCGCAGCGGGAACGCCCACGCCGTCTTTCACAATGGCCAGGACTTCCGCGCCGGGGACGATGAGCTGCTTGTAGCCCAGGAAACTTGTCTTGGGCAGTTCGCGATAAGCCGGGCTGGCGGATTTCAGGCTCCCGCCCTTCCAACTGGCGCGGGCGCGGGCTTGCTCTTCGGCGCGAGCGGATTCAAAACCAGCCTCGTCGAAATTCACGCCGGCATCGCGAGCTGCATCGACCATGAAGTCCAGCGGCAGGCCAAAGGTTTCATAGAGGTGAAAGGCCTTTTCACCAGTAAAGTTGCCTTGAAGCTCCTCGTTCAGCCGGGTAACACCGATCTTCAGCACACGATCAAACTGCTTCTCTTCCGCTTCAACTACCTTGGCTACACGCGCCGCCGACGCAATCAGCTCTGGGTATGCTCCTTGCATCAGGTCGCGGACGGCAAAGACCATTTGGAATAGAAATGGCTGCTCCTGGCCTAGCAATCGTCCATGACGAATGCCACGGCGGAGAATCTTGCGCAGGACGTAGCCGCGGCCTTCGTTCGAGGGCAGCACGCCGTCGTTGATCAGGAAGGTAGCCGCGCGGGCGTGGTCGGCGATGATGCGCAGGCTCGCCTTGCCCACGAATTTCGCCAGCTTCGCTGCGATAGCCGGTTTCGCCATTGCTGACTCCGCTGCCGCCAGCTCCGCTAACTCCGATAACTCCGCCAGGCTGGTGACTCCGGTCAACTCTGCAGCCGTCACAATCAATGGAGTGAAGAGATCCGTCTCGAAATTGGAGACTTTGCCTTGCAGCACAGCGGCAAGGCGTTCAAGGCCCGCGCCGGTGTCAATGGAGGGCTTGGGCAGCGGGGTCAGGGTGTAGGTGATGGCCTTGGTGGCTGGGTCGGCTACTGCCGCGCGATCGAACTGCATGAAGACCAGGTTCCAGATCTCCACGTAGCGGGCTTCGTCCTGGCCGAATGGCAGGTCTACACCTGGGGTCTCAGCTGCCTCGATGCCCATGTCGTAGAAAATCTCCGAGCAGGGGCCGCAGGGTCCGGTCTCACCCATCTGCCAGAAGTTATCCTTGAGGCCGTATTCGTGGATGCGCTCTTTGGCGACGCCGGCTTCAATCCAGTAGCCCTCGGCTTCATCGTCGCGCGGCACTCCGTCCGCGCCCTCGAAGATCGTCACGTAGAGCCGGTCCTTGGGAATGTTGAACCACTCCGGGCTGGTGACCAGCTCCCAGGCGTAGGCGATGGCATCGCGCTTGAAGTAGTCGCCGAAGCTGAAGTTGCCCAGCATCTCGAAGAAGGTGTGGTGGCGGCGCGTGAAGCCTACGTTCTCCAGGTCGTTGTGCTTGCCGCCGGCGCGGACACATTTTTGCGAGGTCGTCGCGCGCGAGTAGTCGCGCTTCTCGGCCCCCAGAAAAACATCCTTGAACTGGTTCATCCCGGCGTTGGTGAACAGGAGCGTCGGGTCGTTGACGGGCGCCAGCGAGGAAGAGTGCACGCGGCGGTGGCCCTTCGACTCAAAAAAGCGCAGAAAGGCTTCGCGGATTTCGTTTCCAGAGCGGATTTCCATACCGTAATCAGTGTATCCAATACAGCTCATGCCTTACACCGCCCAATCATGGGAGAATGAAGGAGTAGACCGCTATGACAAACGAGATCAACGAAGAATCCCTGCCCACCCCCGAAGCCACCCCAGAGCCAGCCGCCGAGCCAGCCGCAGAGGCCGCGCCTCAGCCAGCCGTTGAGTCCGCCGTTAAGCCTGTCCCTGAGCCAGTTGCTGAGCCGGTCGCCCCGCCTATCGCCGAGCCTGAGCCCGTTGTCGCCCCAATCGTCGAGCCAGCTCCCGCGCTCGCAGCCAAGCCCATCGAAGAGCCTGAGGAGTCCTTCGCCGACCAGCTGCGCGCCTTCGAGCGCAGCCACTCGCATCGGGGCGATCCCGGCCAGCGGCAGCTCAAGGGTGTCGTCGTCTCGCTCACCCCTGAGCAAGTCTTCCTCGACATTGGCTACAAGACCGAAGGCGTGCTGCCCCGCTCGGCCTTCGACAACAACGCCGACGCCGTCAAGCCCGGCGACAGCTTCCCGGTCTCCGTCACCGGCCGCAACGAGGAGCACTACTACGAGCTCTCGCGCTTCAAAGTGGCGCAGCCCCGCGACTGGTCGGCTCTGGAAACCGCATTCGCCGAGAAGCTGGCCGTCGTCGGCACTGTCACTGAGGTAATCAAGGGCGGCGTTTCCGTGGATGTGGGCGTCCGCGCCTTCATGCCCGCCAGCCGCAGCGGAACCAAAGACGCGGCGGAGCTGGAAAAGCTGGTGGGAACGCAGATCACCTGCCGGATCACCAAGCTCGATGTCACCGACGAAAATATCGTCGTCGACCGCCGCGTGGTTCTTGAAGAGCAAGCGCGCGGCCTCACGGAAATCCGGCGCGGTGCGATGAAGGAGGGCGACACGGTCACGGGCACGGTCCGCAGCATCATGCCCTACGGCGCATTCATCGACCTGGGCGGCATCGACGGCCTGCTGCACGTCAGCGACATCTCCCACATCCGCGTCACCAAGACGGAAGACGTGCTCTCCGTGGGCCAGGAGCTTCAGCTCAGAATCCTCAAAATTGACCCGGAGACCAAGAAAATCTCCCTCGGCCTCAAGCAGCTACAGCCCGAGCCCTGGCAAACCATGAGTCTCGCCGTCAACCAGCGCATCACCGGCACGGTCACGCGGCTGGCCGACTTCGGCGCCTTCGTTGAGATTGAACCCGGTATCGAGGGCCTCATCCACATCTCGGAGATGTCCTACGGCAAGAAGCTGCGCCACCCCAGCGACATTCTCAAGCAGGGCGACCGCGTGGACGCCGTCATCCTCGGTATCAAGCCCGAGGAGCGCCGCATCTCGCTCGGCCTGAAGCAGACGCTCACCGATCCCTGGACCGAAGTGCAGCGCAACTTCCCTGTCGGCTCGCAGATCGAAGGCCCCATCACCAAGCTGATGAACTTCGGTGCCTTTGTGCAGTTGGCGGACGGCATCGAGGGCTTGGTCCACATCAGCGAGATCACCGCCGAGCGCCGCCTCAACCACCCCTCGGATGTACTACGCGTGGGGCAGATCGTCAAGGCGCAAGTTCTGGCCATTGACCCGGAAAAGCGCCAGATCAAGCTCAGCATGAAGGTGTTTGTCCCCACCGAGATCGACGAATACATCGCCGAGCACAAGGTTGGCGACTCCGTCTCCGGTCGCGTCATCGGGCAATCTCCTAGCCTCATCCATGTCGAGCTGGGCGACGGTATTCGCGCTATCTGCCGCATTGGCCATAGCAGTGCGGCCACCTGCGGTGGAGCAGACGCGCCTTCGGCGCCAACCATTCAGGCGGAGGCTGCAGTAACCGCATCCTCGAAACCGAAGTCGAAGTCCAAGGCCAAAGCGGTAGCCGAAGCCAAGCCTGATTTGTCGAGCCTCTCGTCGATGCTGAAAGCCCGCTGGCAAGGCAACGCCCCCGCAGCCACGGCGAAGCCCGAACCGTTGAGCGAAGGCCAGATTCGCAGCTTCAAAATTACCAAGCTGGAGCCCGAAGCGAAGAAGATTGAAGTGGAGTTGGCCTAGAGCTGTCGGCGCGCGACTCCCCATAGCCCGTTGCGAATGCACACCTGAATAAGAAAACCCCTGCCATGG
>CAZQRX010000129.1:0-4045 GCA_964595845.1 uncultured Occallatibacter sp.
TCCCTCGTCGAAGTACTCGATCCAGCCGCGCACCGTTTCGCCGTCGCGCAGCTTGACCTGGATGTTGACCTGGCGATCGCTGAGAGAGCGCAGGTAGAGCGTCTCCTGGCCGGTATCGCCCGGCGGAGGCGTCTTGGAACGGCGGCGCGTGGATAAAGGAGGGGTCATGTTGCCATTTTAGATGCAACGCCCAGGCAAAACGATCTGTATTTAAGACCGCAGACGCGGATTGCGATGAAGCACTAATTTTTGGCAGGCGAGTCGGAGTAATAGCCGGTGCGATGGCGAAGGTTGAAAGCGCCGGCGGCGGCTCTGGGAATGGTCACCCGGATGCGATGAAATGCCCTTCCGGGCTCTTGATTTTTGGGATAGTAGCCCAGCAGGTATTGCGTGCGCAGGTCGTCGCTGACGCGCGCAAAGGCTTTGTCGAGGCCGCCGTCGCTGACGTAAAAGCTCTTTCCGCCGGTCTGCTCGGCCAGCGTGATCATCGCGTGCTCGCCGCCCAGGTCGCGGCCGGCGCTGGCCTCGATGGGCACATCGATGATGGAGTAAATCATCACCTCGTTGCGCAGGGCCTGCTCGACGGCCTTGCCATAGTTGGCGTTGCTGGCGGTGTCGTCGCCGTCGGAGACCAGCACCAGCACTCTGCGGCCTTCCTTCCCGCCCAGGCGTCCGGAGGCCTGGCAGATCGCGTCGTAGAGCGAGGTCGCCCAGTCGCCGCGCAACTGGCCGAGGCCGCGATCGATCTGGCTCACCTTGTTGGTGAAAGGCGTCAGCTCGCGCACATCGGTGGCAAACTGCATCAGGCTCATCTGATCCTGCGGACGCAGTAGAGCGTGGGCAAAGTGCTTGGCCGCGTCCGCCTCTTCGGCCATATCCTTGTGCACGCTGCCGCTGGTGTCAATGGCCAGCGTCAGATTCAACGGCAGATCCGACAGGCGCTCGAAGACCGAGATCTGCTGCGGCCGGTCATCCTCGGCGAGCACGAAGTCCTCGCGCGTCAAACCGCTGACAATGGCCCCGTTCCGATCGATCACGTTCACAAAGACGTTGACCAGCTTCACGTCCATGCGCAGGGTTAGATCCTGCGCCGGCAGAGCGAGGGACGCCAGAGCCAGCAGCACCCAGCAGCAGGCTTGCCAGCTATGTTTCCGTCCGTCCATGTCGAGAATGCGCGTTTGCATTGCTGGCAAAAGAATACCGCCTGCAGGTTAGACGCGGCTGGCGGCAATCAGTCGGCGGTGTGGGCGCGATCAATCAAACTTGTACAGGAAGCAGGAAAGACAAATGTGATAATTTGGGAAATACGAGCGCCCGTGGTCTGTTCTCCACTCAATACACCGATGAATTCGAGCGGCTGACAGTCCGGGAGAAAGGATCGTCATGTCTTTAATGGAAGCCCAGCGAGCCCGCGATCATTACATCGAATCTCTGAGGAAGAAGCTCGGCAGAGAGCCTTCGGATTCCGAGATCAACGTCGAGATGATGATGGCTGCAATCCAAGCTGCCAACTCAAGCGCTCCTGATCGATCCATCCCTGGCAATCACGCATCCCTAATTGACAATCAGGTTTCTCTTACCAAGGATGCTGACGTCGAGCAAAAGATCTCAGACTGGCTCTCCCCGGATAACCGCACTCTATTTGATTGGCTGCAGAGCTTCGGATTCAAACTGATTCTCTTCGTATTTGTATTGATCGGGAGCGCGTGGTGGGTTTGGGATGTGAGCCAGATGGTTTGGCAGGCAGGGCGCTCTAGCTCTGCTTACCATCTGAGCGACACCGTTCTGGTTGCACTGATTACAACGTCGGTGGCTAACTTTCTGGCTCTTGTAACGATTATCGCCAACAGCCTCTTTCCCAACCCCCCAAAGGCCTGAAGATTCGAAGAATTCCAAGCTATTCCGCAGCGGCAGTTCAGATTAAGCCACGGACACCTCATGCGTTTGAGGTGATCTGGCCGGGCATGGATTGTCTTCCCAGACTGCGGAAAAAGGCTGTTTCTACTTAAATCACACGAAAATACACCGCAGGGGCTAAAGCCCAACAATTGTTTTGTTGCACTTGCGGCCCGACTGATGTCGTGCCCTTATTACAAAACAGGTCTGCTATCGAGTTTTTTCGCAGCCTGTTACGCCACGACACTTGCCGCAACTTCGGCTTCCTGAGCCGACGGCGGGTCGGGATGCGTGTCCGGCCTGGCCTTCAGCAGTGGCAGGGCTACGGCCAGCACGTCTTCGATGCGGCTGGCGTAGTGGATCGTCACGCCCGCGATCAGCTCCGGGGTCAGGTCTTCTTCCACGTCCTGGAGGTTTTCGGCGGGCAGGATAATGGTTTGGATCCCTGCCCTACGGGCGGCCAGGAATTTTTCCTTGATGCCGCCCACCGGCAGCACGTTGCCGCTGAGGGTGATTTCGCCGGTCATGGCGGTATAGGGGCGCACCGGGGTATCGGTGAGCAGCGAGACCAGCACCATGGCCATGGTGACGCCGGCCGAGGGGCCGTCCTTGGGAATCGCTCCGGCCGGGACGTGAATGTGCAGATCCATCTCCTTGGTGAAGTCGTCGGCCAGCCCCAGGCTCGCGGCATTGGAGCGCACCCAGGTGAGCGCGGCCTGCATCGACTCCTGCATGACCTGGCCGATCTGCCCGGTCATGGTGAAGTTTCCCTTGCCCTTCATCTTGTTGGCTTCGATGAAGAGGATGTCGCCACCGGCCGCCGTCCAAGCTAAACCAACTGCCACGCCAGGGCGCTTGACGCGCTCGGAGACCTCAGTGTCCACGCGCACCTGGATGCCGCCGAGAAACTCCTTAACCACGTCGCGGGTCACGATCAGTTTTTCCGCGTTGCCCTCGACCACGCGCCGCGCCTCTTTGCGGCAGACAGTGCCCAGCGTTTGCTCCAGCTTTCTCACGCCGGCCTCGCGCGTGTAATGGCGGATGATATAGCGCACCGCATCGTCGGGAAACTCAATCTGCTCGGGCGTGATGCCGTTCTCCTTGATCTGCCGAGGAATCAGGTAGCGGAAGGCGATGTGCTTCTTCTCCTCTTCGCTATAGCCTTGCAGGAAGATCAGTTCCATGCGGTCCAGCAGCGGCGGCGGGACAGTGTCCAGCATATTGGCCGTGCAGATAAACAGCGTCTTCGAGAGGTCGAAGGGCACGTCGAGGTAATGGTCGCGGAAGGTGTAGTTCTGCTCCGGGTCCAGCGTTTCGAGCAATGCAGACGCGGGATCGCCGCGGAAGTCCCTGCCCAGCTTGTCGATCTCGTCCAGCATGATGACCGGGTCGTTGGTCTCGGCGCGGCGAATGCTCTGGATGATCTGGCCGGGAAGCGCGCCGATGTAGGTGCGGCGATGGCCGCGAATCTCCGCCTCGTCGTGCATGCCGCCCAGCGAGACGCGCTGGAACTTGCGGCCCAGGGCTCGCGCGATGGAACGGCCCAGGCTGGTTTTGCCCACACCAGGAGGCCCCACAAAGCAGAGGATCGGCCCCTTCATGTCCGGCTTCAGCTCGAGAACGCTGAGGTAGTCGAGGATGCGGTCCTTCACCTTTTTCAGCTCGTAGTGGTCCTCATCGAGAATCTCCTTGGCCTTGCCGATGTCGATTTTGGAGGCCGAGCTCTTGGCCCACGGAAGCACCGAAAGCCACTCAATGTAGTTGCGGGTGAGCGAGTAATCGGCGGCCATGGGTGACATGCGCGCGAGCCGCGATAGCTCCTTGAGGGCATCCTTTTTCACATCATCGGGCATGCCGGCGGCTTCGATTTTCTGGCGCATCTCTTCGATGTCGCGCTGGCCCTCGTCCTGCTCGCCCAACTCCTTCTGGATGGCCTTGAGCTGCTCGCGCAGATAGTAGTCGCGCTGCGACTGCTGCACCTGATCCTGCACCTCGGTCTGGATCTTGGAGCGCAACTGCTGCACCTCGATCTCTTTGGCCAGATGCTGGTTGAGCAACTGCAGCCGGGTTCCGATGCTGGCCGTCTCCAGCAGTTGCTGCTTGTCGTCGGTGGTCAGGAAGGGCAGCGAGGAGGCCACAAAGTCCACCA
>CAZQRX010000130.1:0-3841 GCA_964595845.1 uncultured Occallatibacter sp.
GAGCATTAATGACGATTGCGTTCCTAGGGTATATCTATCTTGATACTGCTCTAATGGCTCGCTATTCACTCGCATGGAGTTTGTCGTATTCCAGGTCCGCATATCCGAACCTGGGGCGCTCGGAACCCAGCACTCCGTACAAAAATAGTATTTCCCGGAAAAAGTCTATTTGATTTCAGGAAATCTGCGCTACAATGTTTACAACAGCTACACACCGAGGAAACGATGGCTAAAGAAGCTGCTTCAATGGTTGTGAGTATGCGCCTGCCGACAGAGAGCGCCAAGCGCCTCCGCCGCATGGCGAACCGGCATGGATGGACCCCCAGCGACGCAAGCGCGCGGCTGGTGGAGGAGGGCCTGCGCCGCACCGAGTTTGCCTTCATCGACTTTCGCGATACTCCGGCGGGAAGGCAAGCCTGCATCCAGGCCAGTTCGCTGGCGGTGTGGGAGATTATGCAACTGGTGCGCAGTTACAAGGGTGACGCCGCCGCCGTGGCCAAGCATTTGGGTTGGCCGCTGGTGAAGATTCAGGCCGCTGTCCACTACGCGGAGGCATACCCCCAGGAGATCAACGAAGCGATCACCGAGAACAGCGAGACGGAATTTGCGGCTCTGAAACAGATGCTGCCGCAGACCGTCGAGTTCGTTCCCAAGAGGCCGGCGAAGCGCTGATATGCTCAAACTGCTCCTCGATGAAGAGATCTCGCCTGCCGTGGCCGCCGGCCTGCGCCGCCGCAATGGCGCGCTCATCGTCTCCGCGATGACCGAGTGGGAGGACGGCAACTTAGTGGGCAAGGATGCATCCGATATCCTGCGCGAAGCCGCCGATCGGGAATTCACGCTCGTCACCTATGAGCGGCTGACGATCCCTACTATTCTCAAAGCCTGGTCAGAGGAAGAATGCCTGCATGGCGGGGTCATCTTTGTGGATGAGAAGGCCATATCGCCCGCAGAGTCCGGCGAGTTGGTGACAGCTTTGGCCAGAGTGCAGGATGAGGCCGGAAGCTGGGAGTGGACGAACCGGGTAACTCTTCTCCGGTAGCCATGCAGAGTGGGCAATCCCAGGCCTGAAAATCCAGACCTGGGGCACCCGCACCCGCGAAATCACTCCTGCCGCGCCGCAGGGGCCTACGCCCGCTCGTAGAAGCGGAAGAAGAGCGAGGGCTTGCTGACCGGCTCGGCGCGCTTCACCAGCGCCTCTGTCTGATTGTCGCTGAGCGGCGTGAACTCCCGCGCCAATTGCACGTTCTCATCCAGTTGGGCAATCGAATCGCAGCCGATGATGACCGTGCTCACCGGGCGCGACAAGGTATAGTACATCGCCTCGCGCATGGTCAGCGTACCGGGCGTTGTGGTCTGGATGGTCATACCTTCCCAGGAGTGCTTCTGCTCCTCGATCGACGGCGGCGTCCAACTGGAGAGTAGGCGGCTGCGGCCCGGAATCTTCATTCCGATGATGCCCATCTGCCGCTCGACCGCCAGCGGCAACAGCTCCTGGTTGAAGCTGTAGTGGTGCGGGTCGGCGGCGTTCATGGCCATCAGAATCGTGTCGAAGGGATGGCGCCGGATGCATTCCATCAGCGCATCGGGCCGGTAGTGCCCGGTGATGCCGAGGTTGCGCACGACCTTCTGCTGCTGCATCTCCACCAGCGCCTCCATCGCGCCGCCCTTGGCAAAGATCGCGTTCACGTCGGTCATGGTGCCGACGTCGTGCAACTGCCAGAGGTCCACGTGGTCGGTCTGGAGCAGTTCGAGCGATTTCTCGATCATGCGCATCGAATCGTCGCGCGTCCGCTCCTTGGTTTTGGTCGCCAGGAAGGCTTCGTTGCGGCGGCGTGCCATCACTTTGCCGATGTACTGTTCGCTCCAGCGCTCCGGCCCGCCGTAGATCGACGACGTGTCGATGTAGTTCACACCCAGGTCGAGCGCGCGCTCGACAATCGGCACGGCCACGTCGAAGTTGTTGGGGTGCTCCAGCGCGGCCTGCCCGCCGAGCGAGAAGATGCCCACGCGGTAGCCGGTCTTGCCCAAGTTGCGGGTGGGCATGGCCGCGGGCGTTCTGGGGTTCGACGGCAATGCGGGAAGTGCGGACATTGCCTTGGGTGTGCCGGCCAGCGCCGAGGGCGCCAGCAATGCGGCGGTGATTGCGCCGCCCGCCTTCAGAAATTCACGACGGCCCTGCTTGCGCGCCGCCAACGGTAGATTGTCGCTCATGATGACCTCCTCGCCGTCTACTTGCCTCGTAGGAGTACATCATAGAACGAAAACGTGGCGAATGGATACAGATTTCCAGAGTCCAGAAACGCCTCTCCCGCTGCCAGATTAAATCTCTACAATATAAACGGCCGCTGTTCGTCTACAGAAATGGGTGGATGGGACGTTGAGTATTACCTCGATGATCGAGCAAGACCTGCACATCTCCGAAGTCATCGCGGAAGAACAAGCCCGTCTGCGCAATTTCATCCGCAAGCGGGTGCCCAACGAAGCCGACGTCGAAGATCTTTTGCAAGAGGTCTTTTACGAACTGGTGGAAGCCAATCGCCTGCTAATGCCTATCGACTACGTGACCGGCTGGCTTTTTCGCGTAGCGCGCAATCGCATTACGGACCTCTTCCGCAAGAAGAAGCCTGTGAGTTTTACCGATGCCGCGTTCGAGGACGAAGAGGGCGAGCTGCTGGAGATCGAAGACCTGCTGCCTTCGCCCGATGCCGGCACAGAAGCTCTTTACCTGCGCAACCGGCTGCTGGATGAACTGGAATCCGCGCTTGCCGAACTGCCTGCCGAGCAGCGCGAAGTTTTTATCGCGCACGAACTGGAGGGGCGCAGCTTCAAGGAGCTGTCGGCGGAGACAGGCATAGGCGTCAACACGCTGCTGGCGCGCAAGCGCTACGCGGTGCTTCATCTGCGCAAACGTTTGCAAAACATTCACGACGAGTTTACGAGGAAATGAGGAAACAACATGGAACACGGTTGGGTTAAAAGAAACAAGTGGATATTCGCTGCGGCCCCGGCGGCACTCGCGCTGTTCATCTGGATCGGCGGCGAAGTTGTGATGCATCTGTGGAACTGGCTGCTGCCGGTGTTATTCGGATGGCCGCTGATTACCTTCTGGCAGGCTCTCGGACTGCTGGTTCTCTGCCGGATTCTCTTCGGAGGCCACGGCGGCCGCGGCCATGATCGCTCCAAATGGCGGCGCCCATCGGCCGAGCGTTGGGAGCGGATGACGCCCGAGGAGCGCGAGAAGTTTCGCCAGGATATGCGTTTGCGCTGGTGCGGCTCCGCGGAAACAACCGGCGGAACCGGCGAGCCGTCCTGATCGTAGATACGCGCAGAGATCTAAATCGAGGAGCGCTCCATGAAAGCGATAGTCTACGACAAATACGGGCCTCCGGATGTGCTTCAGTTCAGGGATATCGCTACACCCGCGCCCGCGGACAATGAGGTTCTGATCCATGTTCGCGCGGCTTCGGCCAATCCGCTGGACTGGCACTTCATGCGCGGCGAGCCGTGGTTCATCCGCCTGATGCTGGGGCTGCGCAAACCTAAGGACAAGCGGCTGGGCGTGGATGTGGCCGGGGTGGTGGAAGCGGTTGGCAGGAATGTGACTCAGTTCAAGCCGGGCGATGCGGTCTTCGGGGGCTGCCGGGGGGCCTTCGCTGAGCGCGCATGCGCCAAGGAAGATGGATTGGTTTTGAAGCCGGCCAATCTGTCGTTTGAGCAGGCGGCAGCCGTGCCGGTCGCGGCGCTCACCGCTCTCCAGGGCCTTCGCGACAAGGGACGGATTCAGCCCGGCTACAAGGTTCTGATCGATGGCGCCTCTGGCGGCGTGGGTACGTTTGCA
>CAZQRX010000131.1:0-3810 GCA_964595845.1 uncultured Occallatibacter sp.
GCAGCATCTCGCGCGCGTACTCGCCCGCGCCGGTGGCAATCAGCGCCAGCAGCAGCAACGCCATCGCATGGGAGAGATTGAAGTCGCGCGGATTGCGATAGGCGAGAAAGTAAGCGACGCCCACGATGGTGGCTGATGTGGTGATGATCAGCAGAGCGATGCGCGTGATGATCGAGAAGGTGCCGGAGCCGATGGTGTCGATGCCTAGAGTCAGCAATGCCTGCTGCGATGCCGGAACCATCCACAGGTACCATATCAGCAGGAAGGGCGTGGCGACAAACGAGGGCACCAGCCACTTGACGCTCCACTGTACAAGGCTGGTCTTAAGCTCGGGCTGCTTGTCGCCATCGATGCGGCTGGCAGTGATCAGCGCCCAGATGCCGGCCAGCGAACAGCAGACGCAGGCGCGCAGGAAGAGGCTCGGCCAGTACGTCGGATTGAAGAAGGCGTACCAGAACTTGCTCGCCTCGTGGCCTGTGCCCGCGACGGCTAGCCAGGTGTCGCCGGGGGTGAGCATGAAGGTGAGAATGCCGTTGATGATGACCAGCGTGCATACCGACGCGACGGAATAGACCCATCCCACGACAAGATGTAGTTTGGGGTCGATGCGGTCCCAGGTGTAGTAGTAAACCGCAATGGTGGTCAGCTCGACAATGAAGAAGACCCATTCCATCGCCCAGCCGAAGACGAAGTTATGAATCAGCGTGCTGGTAGCTTCGGGATGCGTGAGGCCGATGGCGAACCAGATGCCCACGCCGGAGATGGTGCCGAAGACGCCGGTGAGGATCAGGAAGAACTTTGAGTGGCTGGCCAGTTGATTGAGCCACGCAGTGCGGAGCGGGCCCTCCGGCATGCGCAGAGCCTTGCGCTCAGCCATGGGCAGATAAACGCCGCCGCCCACGGCGAACTGCGAAATCATGACGTGGAAGATGGCGATGATGCCGATCACCCAGCCCGAGCCGAGATAAGGAATCTCCCAGAATGGATAGTTCATAACTCTCTTGCTCCTTACCGAATCGTCCAGTAGCCGATGATAGTTGTACTGAGCAGTGCAAAGACCGCCAACAGCCCGAAGTAATGCGCGGCGCGGGCGCGCTGCCCGGATTCCTTGTCTTTGTCGTAGAAGGGAATCAGCAGCCAGAGCACAATGCCGAGTGTGAAGAGCAGAATGCCGGCGATCTCTCCGGCCTCGCCGCGCAGCACAACGCCCAGCAGCTTGAGCATCTCGAATGGGCTCATGAAATACCACTCGGGATGAATGCCCATGGGCGCGGGCGCTAGCGAATCAAATTGTTTTCCCAGCGACCAGGGAAAAACCGAAGCCAGCAGCGCCAGAATATTCAGCGCGATCAGCCACATGGCCAGATCTTTGCGCACAAAGTTAGGAAAGAACGGCATACTCTTGCGCTGGGCGGGCGGCAGGGCCTCCACGCTTGGCGGCGAGGCGTTGCCATGGCGCTGCACCAGCCACAGGTGAAAGCCCAGCAGCGGCAGGAAGACGGCCGGTAGCACCACCACGTGCAGGGCAAAAAATCTTTGCACGGTAAACTCGCTCACATCCGGGCCCCCGCGCAGCATATTGGCGATGGCGGGTCCGATCCAGGGAATCGCCGCCGGAATCTGCAATCCGACCTTGGTGGCGAAGTAACTCAGCTCGTCCATCGGCAGCAGGTAGCCGGAGAAGCCGAAGACCGAGGCGATTCCCAGCAGCGCCATGCCGCTCAGCCAGCCAAACTCGCGCGGCTTGCGGTAAGCCTTCATGAAGTAGACCGAGAACATGTGCACCAGTATGGAGAAGATCATCAGGCTGGCGGACCACGCGTGCGCCGAGCGGATCAGCCAGCCGAAGTGCATCACGAAGGTGATCTGCCGGACAGACTCATAGGCCTCCGCGCCGGGCCGGTAGTAGACCAGCAGCAGCACGCCTGTAAAGCATTGCACCAGGAAGAGAAAGAGCGAGATGCCGCCCCAGTAATACCAGAAAGACTGGGAGTGGACCGGGACGGTCTTGTGGCGCACGAAGGCGGCCAGTTCACTCAGCCCCAGCCGCTCATCGACCCAATCGTAGATTGCCTTTGTACTCATGCGTACTATCCTCTTGCGTTCGTCGCGCGCGCTGCGTTATGCGCGCGAGACATCCACTCCAGCCTCGTTGACGGCCACTTTGAAGAGCTTGAGCGGCTTGGGCGGCGGGCCGCTGACGTTGGCGCCGGTGTAGGGGTTATAAACGCCGCCGTGGCAGGCGCAGTGAATGCGGTCGGCCTGCGGCTCATACTGCACCGTGCAGCCCAGATGCGTGCACACCGCGGTCATCGAAATCCAGCGTCCGTCCTCATGGTGAATCAATAGCGCCGGAGACGTGCCGAATTTAAACATAAGAACTGAGCCGAGAGGCAGCTTTTGCGCGTCCTTCAGGGTCACTTCGGTGACCGCCGTGGCTTCCATTGCCATCTCCTCGGGCGAGGCCAGGTATCGGTAGATGGGATAGGCGAGCGCGGCGGTGTAGGCCAGCCCGGCCACGCCGGCCGCGGCCAGAAAAGCGCGGCGGGTATTCTTATCGCCGGGTTCTCCGGCGATCGCTTCGAGATGAACTTCGGGATTCGTCTGTTCGATCATCGCAATCTCTTCACGGCGAATTATGCCGCGCCCTCCATGGTTTTCCGGGCGCGCGCCACCACCGAGATGAGCCATCCGATCACGCCCAGCCCGGCGAGAAAAAGAACCAGAAACAGGCCCACGACCCACCAGTTTGTTTCCACCGCGCGATCCCAGACGTTGTAGCCCTTGCTGAGCAGCGTCAGGTCGCGGACGCCGTCGCGATAGACCGTGAAGGCAATCTCTATGAGCACGGCCAGCAGCACGGCTGTCCAACTGAAGACGCCGAGCAAGCCGGTGGAGAGCTTGCCGAATCCGGCAATCGCGGCAACCAGCACGGCGACGACAACCAGCGCCAGCCAGCCGTAGCCGGCCAATCCGAAGTACTTGTAGAATTCATAGCCTGCCGGAGGCGTCACCAGCATCGACTGGACTACTGCCGGCTGCACGCTGGCCGCCCACCACCCCGCAGCCAGATAGACGAGTCCGAAGCCCGTGGCCACTTTTCCGCCCAGTTTTGCGACAAATTGACTTTGCTCCGGAGTAAAGGTCTTTCGTCCCGCCAGATAGACCAGCCACAATCCGCCGATGAACATCCCGCCGGCCATCATCAACAGCCAGCGCGGGGTCAGCGTGGGGTCGCCGGTGGGGAGATAAGCGCCCATCGCCGAAGCGGAGTACATCTCGCGCCACTTCTCCGGCCTCAGCATCAGCGTCATATTGGTGGAGAGCAGCCTTGCAATGCAACCCGCCAGCAACCAAGCCGATAGCCCCACCCACCAAGCCGATTTGCCGGCCTCAAGGCACGCGGTGAAACGGTAAAGCAGCCAGTAGGTCAGCATTAGAAGGCCGATGATCGAGATCCAATAGACGCCTATCAGCACACTGCTGGTGTAGAGCGCGCGGCCATAGAGCACCTGTGCAAAGAGCAGCGGCGGCACTGCCAGATTGATCACGAAGGTCATCACCACGGTGAGCCGGCGGGCGAGAGCCCGCGCAGTGACCATCGAATGCGGCGAGCTGCGGAAGAGGCTGAGCAGAACTGCCAACAGCAGACCGCCCAACAGCATCTCCACGGCGACAAAGTGCAGTGCCAGCGTCACGATATGCAGCAGTTTCAGCAGCCAGATCGGCGCCGGCAAAGGAATAGGATCAACTGCGGGAAAGGAAAGCATCGTACCCTTTAGACCCCCAAAACCGCTTTTAGACTAACAC
>CAZQRX010000132.1:0-3790 GCA_964595845.1 uncultured Occallatibacter sp.
CGAAGCCGAGGACGCGGGCATTCCGCTGATCGTCGCCATCACCGAGGGCATTCCCACGCTCGACATGGTCAAGGTCTGGGACGTGCTCAAGAACTCGAAGTCGCGGCTGATCGGCCCTAACTGCCCCGGCGTGATCTCCCCCGGCAAGGCCAAGATCGGCATCATGCCCGGCCGCATTCACAAAGAAGGCTCAGTCGGCATCGTCTCCCGCTCCGGAACATTGACTTATGAGGCCGTGCATCAACTAACCCAGCGCGGCATCGGCCAGTCGACCGCCATCGGCATCGGCGGCGACCCCATCATCGGCACCACACACATCGATGCGCTGCGCCTCTTCAACGACGACCCAGAAACCGAGGCCATCATCATGATCGGCGAGATCGGCGGTACGGCGGAAGAGGCCGCTGCCGCGTTCGTCAGGCAGCACGTGAAGAAACCGGTCGTCGGCTTCATCGCCGGACAGACCGCGCCTCCCGGCCGCCGCATGGGCCACGCGGGCGCCATCATCAGTGGAGGCCAAGGCACCGCCGCCGACAAGATGAAGGCCATGACCGCGGCCGGCATACACGTCGTCGTCTCCCCCGCCGAAATCGGCGCCACGCTGGCACGGGTGATCGGGAAAAGCTAGCGTTTATGAAAGAACTGTGGACCGCTCAAGTGCATCTGTTCTCGCCGCCCGTTACAAGTGGACGATCCTCCCGTTATAAAATGAGTATTCTAAAGTATTACTTTAAAATACTCATACTATGTTTTTCTGAGTATGCTTGTTTTATTTTCAGAATCATCTCTCGAAAACGGCTGTCATTACAGGAGATGCCACATCTCCTAGCGCTTTTCCGCCACTCCTCGCTAATCTCTAGTCGCTATTGATCTCCGCAGCAAATTGATCCAGCGTCAGCGCCTCCACGCCCTTGCTCAGAGCCGTGAAGGCCGGGCCGGTGCGCGCTTTGCGGTAGACCACCAGGCGGCGCGTGACGCGGTCGCCGGCCGCCCGCGTCAGCGCGAGCATCGGCGCGGCCATCGACGCATGCACGGTCTTCGATGCCTTGGCCTCGATCAGCCAGAAGCGCGCATTAGGACGCGGAACCACAAAGTCAATCTCCAGTCCCTGCTGGTCGCGGAAGTAGTAAAGCTCCTTGCGCTGCCCGCGGTTGACCTGGCTCTTGAGAATCTCGGCGGCCACAAACCCCTCTAAGATCGATCCCAGAAAGGGCGACCGATCCAGCTCCGCCTGCGTCTGAATCCCCAGCAGATGGCAGGCCAGGCCGGTGTCGCCCCAGTAGAGCTTGGGCGATTTGACGAGCCGCTTGCCGAAGTTCTCAAAGTACGGCGGCACCAGGATGATCTGCCCGGTCATCTCCAGGATGCGCAGCCACTCCGCGATGGTGGGCACGGAGACGCCCAGCGGCGCGGCCAGATCGGACTTGTTGAGCATCTGGCCATGGCGGCTGGCCACCAGCGATAGAAAGCGGCGAAAGGCCGGCAGATCGCGAACGCTGGTGATCAGGCGGACATCTCGCTCGATGTAGGTCTGCAGGTAGGAGGCGAACCATAACTCGCGCCCGCGCGGGCGCAGTACCACCTCGGGAAAGCCGCCCAGCAGCGGATCGGCCTTGGCCGTCTCCTTCAGGCTGAAGGGCAGCAATTGAAGAATCGCGGCGCGGCCGGCCATCGACTCGGTGACGCCCTGCATCAGCGGCGCCTCCTGCGAGCCGGTGAAGAGCCACTGGCCCATCTTGCGCGGCCGCGCGTCCACCAGCGTGCGCACATAATCGAGCAACTGCGGCGTGTTCTGAATCTCGTCGAAGATCACCGGCGGGCGCAGGCTGTCGAGAAAGGCCCGCGGATCGCGCCGTATGCGGTCCTGAATGTCCGGGTCCTCGAGAAGTACATACTGCGCGTGGGGAAGGGAGGAGCGCAGCAGCGTGGTCTTGCCCGCGCGGCGCGGCCCCGTAACCACCACCGCGGGGAAGCGGCGCAGCGCCTGCGCAAGGAAGGGAGCGATCTGCCTGGGAATATCCACAATATGAGAATTATAAACCATTACTTTAGATTACTCAAGTTCTATATTCTATGTCCGCGCGTTGAATCTCCTGAGTAACGATGCGAATCGCGCCGTCAATGGCGGTGATCGCGTTCGGCGCCCGGATGATCAGACTCTTCGGAGGAGATATTGTCCGCGAAAATGCAAGGCGGTTTTCCAGCACGCCGCCAGGCCAGCGGGCGCATGAGGTCCCCGGTTCGCTACAATGAAGTCCTGGAAAACAATTCCCCTAGGAGCAATCACAATGGCCGAACGCACCTTCAGCATTCTCAAGCCGGACGCGGTCCGCAAAGGATTTACCGGGGCCATTCTGGCCGAGATCGAACGAGCCGGCTTTCAGATTGTGGCCATTAAACGGCAGTCGATTTCCAAGGCGCAGGCCCAGGGCTTCTATGCCGTTCACGCCGGCAAGCCCTTCTTCGACGGGCTTTGCGATTTCATCTCCTCGGGGCCGCTGGTGCTGATGGTTCTGGAGAAGGAGAACGCGATTGCCGACCTGCGCAAGCTGATGGGCGCCACCAACCCGGCCAACGCCGATCCAGGAACCATCCGCAAGAAGTTTGCCGGCTCGATGACGGAGAACGCCATCCACGGCTCCGACGCCCCGGAGACCGCGGCCTTTGAGATCGGTTACTGGTTTGCGGGCTATGAGCTGATCTAGCGTTGTACCCCGCGCCGTCTTGTTCCGGCTACTTCGCGGCCGCCGCGAGCTGGGCTGTCAGCGCTTTCAGGTCGCCGACGAGTTTGCCAATTGCATCCTCGAAATTGTCTTCTGCGGAGCGATGTTTTTTGTCCACTGCCTGGAGTTTTTCAGTGAACGTCCACAGAACAGTCTGCGTTTTCGTGTCCAGCAACACCAGTTTGAACTGAGGAGAGTAGGAGGCGCAATTGCTAACGCATAAAGTATGGTCAATCACGCCAGTAATTGGGTCGGAATAACTGATCTGCAGAACCAGATCAGCATCCGCTGGACCAGCAGCGATTTCATATCGGCCCCAGTTCTGGATGGCAGCATAGAACTCGTTGTATGGACGAGTTATTGCTCCGCTCCAAAAAACTGTATTCCCACCCGCGTTGGAGATGAAGACCTTCTTCGCGGTTAGGATTTGCGATGGCAGAGGCGCTGCAGTAGTAGCTGCCGTTGCTTGCGCAAGCAAGCAGGCGTTTGTAGACAACATCGCGGCAAATACAAGCGACATGACAAAAAACCGGGTTTTCAGCATGATCCCAACCTTTCTCTCTTCTTTGAACACCGTAGAAGCAAATTCCACTCGGAAGAGTTTGATTCCCATCCAATTAATCTCCAAATAAATCGTCAATCTTCGCTCGCAGCGCGGACATTTCCTGGCGCAATTCCGCGACCGTCGCCTCCAGCTGCACGATGCGTTCTTCGTGGCCCGCGTCCTGCTCCGTGAACTGGTCTGCATTGGTTTGCATGGAGGAATCGGGGACTGCCGCACGCAGTGCCTCCACCGGCCCGGAGAGCAGATGCGTGTAGCGCGCCTCCTTGGTTCCCGGCTGGCGGGGCAGGACAGCGGCCAGCGGCGGCTCGCGCTCCATCAGCTTTTGCAATCCGGCCAGGACATCCGTGAGTTCGTCGAAGGTGTGCATCCGCTCGGTGCGGCCGCGCAGCTCGCCGGGGGTCTGCGGGCCGCGCAGCAGCAACACGCAGATCAGCGCCGTCTCCGCGCGGCTGAAGTTGAAGGCCTCGCCCAGCCAGTGCTCGTACTTGGTGACGCGTCCGTC
>CAZQRX010000133.1:0-3755 GCA_964595845.1 uncultured Occallatibacter sp.
GCAGTTGTCGAAAGTGTACCTCATCCATGAAGGATCGGATGAGGAAGATGCCGCGCCCCGAGCCGCGCAGCAGGTTTTCGGGAGCCAGCGGGTCGGGAACGGAATCCGGGTTAAGCCCCTTGCCCTGATCGGCGATGGTCATCACCAGCGCCGCGCCGGTGTTCTCAAAGCCGGCGAAGACCAGCTTAGCGGGGTCGTATTCATTACCGTGCAGTACGGCGTTCACGGCAGCCTCGCGCGCCGCCATGGCAACGTGGAAGCGTTCGTTCTCGTCCAGGCCGGACTCGGCCGCCAGTTTTTCCGCCGCCGCCTCAATCTCGTCGACGCTCTCCATCGTCGATTTCAGCGTCAGAGTCAGCCGCCCTGCCTTCGCTTCGCTCACCGGCCTGGTCTCCGTCTTCTCCGGAACTCACCCGGAAGCATATCGTCTGCCGCGCGCAGCAGCCTAGAAGGCAGTTTTACCGCTGACAAGGAACTCTGTCAAGCAGCGCGCTATCGGCTGCGCCGCTCCCCGCCTTTCGCGGCAGATGAAGCCCTCGTCTCCGTTCAAGTCGCTGGAGAAGAATTTGAGCGCTTTTGCGCGCGCCTGCCACTGCTGTAACGATTCCCTGCCAGCCGCTTTCGTAAATTATTGAGGCAAATAGACCATGCTGCTGCATCCAATTACTAAATGTTCAATCAAGGAGTGGAGATTGATCACAGCCGCACGAAGTGCCGATTCGACGACCGGAAGACGAGGGGGCCTTCTGATTTTACAACTGGCCGGCGTTTTTGCGGCATGTGTACTGGCGGGCGAAGCGGGACTAGCCGTCCCTTTTCCCAGCGGCACAGTTTCCCCTGTGTGGCCGGCGGCGGGAGTTGCGCTGGCCGCCATGCTTCTGTTCGGCTATCGCATCTGGCCGGCAGTCGCCATGGCTGCATTCATCGTCAATTACAATACCGGCATCCCGCACATGGCCGCGGCCGGAACTGCTTTGGGAAGCACCGCCGGTCCGCTCTTCGGAGCCTGGCTGCTGCGGCAACTGCCCGATTTTCGTCCTTCCCTCACCCGGCTTCGCGATGTACTGGGATTGAGTGTATGCGGCGCGGTTTGCGGCACAGTGGTCAGCGCGAGCATCGGCACGTGGGTTTTGTCTATCGCGGGCGGGAATACATTGTCCGGTTTAGCGCTGGTATGGCTGAAGTGGTGGTGGGGCGACGCCACGGGTGTGTTGATCGTAACCCCGCTGGTGCTGACCTTCATGGGGCTGCTGCCGGTGCTGAAAAAGCGGCGGGTCGAACTGGCGTGCCTGCTGCTGGGAACTGCCGCGAGCGCTTCGCTGATCTTTGGTTTCCGGCTGGGATCTACGCATGCCGGCGTCTTCGCCTTCGGCGTCTTCCCGTTCGTGCTGTGGGGGGCGATCCGCTTTGAAGTGCCGGGTTCGGCGATCGCGAGCTTCTTGATCTCTTCCATTGCCGTCTGGGGGACGGCTCATGGATTCGGACTCGTCGTTTATGGCACAGTCGAGCAAAATGCCATGCTGCTCCAGGCGTTTATCGTCGTCACCTCGGCTTCGGGCGTGGCCTTGGCGGCAGTGATTGCGGAGAGAGCGGAACTCATTCGCAAGCAGAGCATCCTGGAAGCGCTGGAGCACAGCGAAAAGAATTATCGCGGCATCGTCGAGACCGCCTACGAGGGCATCTGGAAGGTGAATGCCAATTATGAAGTCACCCTGGCCAATGGCCGCATAGCGGACCTGCTCGGGTATCCCATGCAGGAGATGCTGGGCAGGCCGCTCTTCGATTTCATGTTCGAGAGCGACATCGAGCAGAAGAAAATTGAGATGGAACGCCGCCGCCGGGGAGTCAGCGAACAGCTGGAATCCCGTTTTCGCAAGAAGAACGGGGAAGCTTTATGGGCGCGGGTGACGACCTCGCCGATTCTAGGAGTGGACGGCAGCTTTGAAGGCGCGCTGGGCATGGTCAGCGATATGACCGAGCAGATGCGCGCCGAATTGGAACGGCGGCGCTCGCAGGAGATGATCAGCCTGCTCTCCCGGGCGGTGGAACAGACAGCCGACAGCATCGTGATCACCGACCGCCAGGGAACGATTGAGTACGTCAATCCGGCGTTTGAAGTCATTACCGGATACAGCAGACAGGAGGTCGTCGGCAAAACACCCAGCATCCTGAAGTCACACCTGCACGACAAGGCCTTCTACAACCGGCTCTGGGGCCAGATTCTGCAAGGCGATGACTTCCGCGGCACACTGGTGGACCGCAAGAAGTCCGGAGAATTGTACTGGGTGGAGCAGACCATCAGCCCGATTACGGACAGCTCCGGCGAGATCTCCCATTATGTTTCCGTGTGCAAGGACATTACGCTGCTGCGCAAAGAGCAGGAGCGGGAAGTGCAGTTGCAAATGGCGCGCAACGTACAGCAGCGCTTTTACACCGGCGCGGCGACCGGCGCTGCCGGCCTGGATATCGCTTGCGCCATCTATCCCGACAAGGAGGCGTGCGGCGACTACCTGGACGCCTTCACCATGCCGGACGGACGCACCTGCATCGGGATCGGCGATGTAAGCGGGCACGGCCTGGATTCCGCGTTGGTGATGGCGCTGACCCGCGCCTATGTACGCTCCTTCGCCCAGGTCGAGGCGGATTTGGCGAAGATCCTGAGCCGCGTCAACCATATGCTGCTGGCGGATCTGGAGGAGGCCCGGTTCGTCACCATGCTGCTGGTTTGCCTGGATGGAGCGAATGGCATTCTGTCGTATGCCAGCGCGGGGCACGTTCCGGGATTTCTGATGAAGGAATCGGGCGAGATCGATCATGTGCTGGAAAGCTCCGGCCCGCCGCTGGGTCTTTTTACGGATACCAGCTTTGCCACCACGACCGTACCTTTGGCCGCGCGGCATCTGCTGATTCTGTTGACCGACGGCACGACGGAGATGGCAACGCCGGAGAATGTGGAGTTTGGCTCCGACGGAGTTCTCGAATACGTGCGCGACCACCGCCAGGATTCCGCGCTCGATCTGGTGCATGGCATCTATCGCGCCGCGCGCAGCTTTGCCGGCGACCAGCCACAGCAGGACGATGCTACGGGGGTTGTTGTCAGGGTTGCGTGAACGACGCATGAGGCCATGGGGAAATCCCTGAACATCCTGTGTATAGATAGTAGAGCGTTTTCAAATTATCGAGTTAATCAGAAGTTCCTTGAATGGGCGCCATGAGGTCAAGCCCATGCCTAAAGGCCTCAATGTGGCGCTCAATTCAGGAGCCTTAAGGCCCCTGCTCCCTCCGTTGGGTTGGATGTGCATTTGTTGCAACATCCCCAGGCGCAGCCCGCCCCCAAAGCGATACACTCTCCTCATGCCCGCACGCTCCACAACCCGCATCAGCCTGACGGCGCTGCTCGGCACGCCGGTCACCGATGCGCAGGGCCACCTGCGCGGGCGGCTCAAGGACATCGCCGTGGCTACCGGCGAGGATGCGGGCAAGGTGGCCGGCCTGGTGTTGAAGACCCGCGCCGGGCTGTGCATTGTGCCCTCGCACCAGGTGATGGAGACGCCCGCCGGCACGCTCGAATTGCGCTCGGCCGGCGCGATGGTTCCCCTGGAGGATCAGGGCAACTACCTCTACCTGCAACAGGACCTGATCGACCGCCAGATCATCGACATTCACGGCCGCAAGGTGGTGCGCGTCAACGACGTGGATTTGGAGTGGATGGGCCAGGGCGCGGCGCACCTGCTGCGCGTCTGCGAGGTCGAGGT
>CAZQRX010000134.1:0-3721 GCA_964595845.1 uncultured Occallatibacter sp.
ACCACGTTCCGGGAGCGCGCGAAGAAGCGCTGGAGCTGGCGCGCTTTGCCTGTGAACAAAGCGGCGGCCAGCTTCATCAGGAACTCGCCGAGCTGGTCGAGTTTCCCTCCGCTCCGTTCACCGGCAGCAGCGATTTTGAAGAGGCTCGCCAGGCACACGTGAGTCTTGCCGCGTTGCTGCTCACCGGCGAGGGCGCATTCCGCAAGACGGTGAATAAGCTGCATGGTTTCCCCGCCGACCGCAAACGCGAAAAAGGCCGTCTCCTCGATCTGATTGCCGCGCTCGCCGCCATCCCCGGCCTCGAAGCCGCACTCGCCGCCGTCCGCGCCCTGCCCCCGGCCCGCTACACCGATGAAGAGTGGAAGATCGTGCGCTCCTGCTTCACGCTGCTGCGCCAAGCGGCGGGCGAACTGCGTATCGCCTTTGCCGAAGCCGGCGCGGTGGACTTTACTGAAGTGGCTCAGATCGCCCAGCGCGTGCTGCGCGGCGAAGACGGCCAGCCCACTGACGCCGCGCTCGCCGTCTCCGACAAGATTCGCCACTTGCTGGTCGATGAGTTTCAGGACACCAGCCGCCGCCAGCATCAGTTGCTCTCCAGCCTCATCGCCGCATGGCCCGAGCGCCCGGGCCGCACCTGCTTTGTGGTCGGCGACCCCATGCAATCCATTTATTTCTTTCGCGACGCCGACGCTGAGCTCTTCCCGCGCGTCAAGAAAGTGGGCCTGGAAGTCGCGCACGATGAGCCGCTGCTCTTCGACTCCGTTTCCCTCACGGCCAACTTCCGCACCGCGCCTGATCTGGTAAAGAAAAACAATAAGATTTTTGTTGAGGTTTTTGCCGCAAACGACGGCAGTGGAGTCACTTTCTCCTCTGCTCAGCCTGCTAGGGAAGAATTGGTTAGTGCCGCGCCACCGTTCGTGCTGCACCTCGATTTCGTTCCCCAGGCTGGACGCCGGCAATCCGTCGATGCCATCAACGAAAAAGAGGAAGCCCGCACAGCGCAGATTGACGAAATCGTCGCTCTGATCCGCGGACAGATGAGCCGCATCGAAGCAGCAAAGGCAAGCGGCGAAAAATTCCGCATCGCCGTTCTGGGCCGCGCCAGAAACCACCTTGCCCCCATCGCCGCGGCTCTGCGCGAGGCCGGAATCCCCTTCCGCGCCGTCGATCTGGAAACGCTCGCAACCAGCCCGGAGGTGCTCGATGCGCTCTCCCTGGCCCGCGCACTGCTCAATCCAGAGGACCGTGTGGCCTGGCTGGGCATCTTGCGCGCGCCCTGGTGCAGCCTCTCACTCGACGACCTGCACTGCATCGCCGGAAGTGATGATTCTGAGTCGCGTCCCAGGCCATTGCCGCAGTTGATTGCCGAGCGCCTCCCGCTGCTCAGTGAGGAGGGCCGCCCGGCCGCCGCGCGCTTGCTCGACACGCTTGCTTCAGCGTCTGCCCTGCGCGCTGCAAACCCCACTGCTTCGCTGGGAACATGGCTTGAGCAGGTCTGGCTGCAACTGGGCGGCGCGGCTTGTGTGGATGAAACCGCCCGCGCCAACCTCAACCTGCTCTGGAGCTGCCTGGACCGTCTGCCCGGCGGCGAAGAGGATCTGCTTGGCCCCGGCCTGGGCGCGGCGCTCGACAAACTCACCGCGCTGCCAGACCCTGCCAGCAGCAGCGATTGCGGCGTGCAATTGATGACCATTCACAAGTCCAAGGGCCTGGAGTTCGAGGTGGTCATCGTCCCGGAGTTGCAGGCGGCGGTGGGGCGCGGCAGCCGCAAAATGCTGACCTGGCTGGAGCGCGGCCTCTCCGAACCTGACGATTCGGGCGAGATCACCGAGTTCCTGATCGCGCCCTTCCAGCGCAAGGGCGAGGAGAGAGGAAGCGCCAAGGCCTGGGTGGATCGCGTCTATCGCGAGCGCGAGTCGCAGGAGGCGAGGCGCATCCTATATGTCGCCGCTACCCGCGCCCGCGAGGAGCTTCACCTCTTCGCCCGTCCCGCCTGCAAGGAAGAAGACGGGAGCTACACGCTGGTAGAACCTACTGGCAGCCTGTTGGCCACGGCCTGGCCGGCGCTGGAAGCGGAGGTCCGCGAGCGCTTCGCAGAGTGGAAGGCCGCGAGATCCGCAGCAGAGACCGGCGTGGAAGAAGAGATCGCGTCCATCGCCGCCTCCGCCGAGAGCAACCTGCTGGTGATGCCATCCCCCATCCGGCCCACGCCGCTGCGCCGCCTTCCGCCTGATTACCGGCCTGCGCCAACTGAAGCCTTCTCGCAATCCGCTGTGGAATCAGCCGTTTACGGAACCGGCCCCACTCGCCTCTACACACGCCACGATGGCGGTCTGCTCTCCCGCGTTCTGGGCACGGCCGTACACACGCTGCTGGAAGAGCTGGCCCGTCTGCGACTGACCCAGGAATGGGAGGCCGCCCGCGCGGCGCTCGTTCGCTTTGAGCCGCGCATCGCCGCCCAGGTACGCGCCGTCGGCGTGGACCAACTCCAGGCCGCACGCGTCGCCGCCCAGGCGCTTCAACTCGCGCTTAACGCCTCCCGTGATCCCATCGGCTCGTGGATTCTCTCGCCCCACAGGAGCGCCGCCAGCGAAGCCGGATGGGTCGGTGTCGTCGCCGGCGGCCTGCGCGCGGTCCGCGTGGACCGCGTCTTCCAGGCCGGTCCCACGCCCGGAAGCGACGGAGACGATTGCTGGTGGATCATCGACTACAAGACCGCCCACGCCGATAACCTTGACCCGGCCAAGGCTTTGCCGATGCTGCGTTCGCTCTTCGCGCCCCAGCTCGAAGCCTATGCCGAAGTGCTGCGCCAGTTGCGCGGCGCGGACGCCCGCATCTTCGCCGGCCTCTACTATCCACGCATGGCGCTGCTGGATTGCTGGGAGCTGTAGCCGGCGTCGGACTCGATGGGCCGCGCCCTTCAAAACAGTAAAAAGCAGTGCCCAAGATTTCTCTGACGGCACAAGTTTTTTATTTTCAGAAGATTCTTTGTATGCAAACGGCGCATTGGGCTGTACAATTTTCACGAGGAGACCCATGGCCGGAGATATTCAACTTACGTGCAGCGATTGCGGGCAGGACTTCACCTTCACCGCTGCTGATCAGACGTTCTTTCAGGAACGTGGTTATTCGACCCCAAAGCGTTGCAAGAATTGCCGTCAGGCAAAGAAGAACGATCAGGGGGGGTCCGGCTACCGTTCGGCTCCGGCACAGGGTACACCTGTGATTTGTTCGGGTTGCGGCCAGCCTACAACAGTGCCATTTGAACCGCGTGGCGACCGCCCGGTCTTCTGCCGGGATTGTTACCAGGCGCGCAAAGGCAGCGGTGGCGGCGGCGGCAGTTCTCGCGGACGCGGCCGGTAATTGTTTTAAGCGGCCCCGGTGAGTGCAGGCACATCGGAGCCGCTGCCAACCAGGCAACTTCAAGCAAAGCTCCACGGCGGCGGCTCATTCGGCTACAGTTGATGGTGGAAGGCTTTGGAGTCTGGTTTTTGCCCATTTTCCGCTTCGTGAACATGACTCTATTTCTAGATTTGCTCATCCTTCGATGTGCACCGCGATTGCCGGCCGGTAGTCTGCTGCTCAAGAACTCCTCAATACCCCAACAGCAATAACATGATGGCCTGTTGCACTTGCACCTAGAATTCGCCCTATTCCCTACTCCCTTAGTCCCTAGTCCCTAGTCCCTGGTCCCTGGTCCCTGCACTACCGACACCACCGC
>CAZQRX010000135.1:0-3523 GCA_964595845.1 uncultured Occallatibacter sp.
CTGCATCAAACAGCCGCCCCAGGCTCGATGTCATCGGCGAGTTGATCTGGCGCTCAATCATTCGTTTCAATACGCGTGCCTCGCTCCGATCTGTGCCGAGCAGAGCCAGCATTTGTTCCGACTCCACATCGAACCCCGCGGAATGAAGCGCGCCCAGCGCCATGCGCCACGGTTCCTTGATGGCCGCCTCGCCGCCCGGCATGGGCACATAATCGAGGTGCGCGAAGCGCTCGAAGCTGGCCAGTTTGGCGATCAGCACCTCGCCTCCCCAAATCTTTCCATCGCTGCCGTAGCCGGTGCCGTCGAGCGCGAGACCGATCACGCTGCCGGTGAGTCCGTGCTCGGCCATGCAACCGGCGATGTGCGCATGATGATGCTGGACCGCGATGAGCGGGAGGCCGCGTTCCCGCGCCCACTCCTTCGCCCACGTCGTCGAGAGGTAGCCGGGATGCAGATCGTGGACGACGGCTTGCGGCTCAATCTCGAAGGTGCGCATCAGGTGGCCGAGCGACTCGCGGAAAAACTCCAGGCCGATCAGGTTTTCCAGATCGCCCAGGTGCTGGCTCTGATAGGCAAAGCGGCCCCGCGCCAGCGCAAAGACATTTTTCAAGTGGCCGCCGACGGCGAGAAGCGGCGGCGCATCGAAGGGCAGCGGTACGCCGAGCGGCACAAAGCCGCGCGCTCTGCGCAGCAGTTGCGGTGCGCCATCGACGACTGCGGCCACAGAGTCGTCGCAGCGCTGAAGGATTTCGCGGTCGTGCATCAGGAAGGCGTCGGCGATTACTCCGAGGCGCGCAAGAGCTTCGTCGTTGTCGATGGCGATCGGCTCTTCGCTGAGGTTGGCGGAGGTCATCACCAGCGCGCGCACGCGAGAGTCGGTAAAGAGCAGATGCTGCAACGGCGCATAGGGCAGGAAGATGCCTAGCCAGTGAATCCCGGGCGCAACAGCGTCGGCAATGGCGCAGCCTTCGCGGCGGCGCGCCAGAACAATCGGACGCGCGGGAATCGAGAGCAGCAATTCTTCTTCAGCGGTCAACGCGCAGATTGCCCGCGCGGCTTCCACATCGCGCACCATCACCGCTAGCGGCTTTCCGTAGCGGCGCTTGCGCTCGCGCAGGCTCATCACCGCGGACTGGCTGGTTGCATCCACGCTGAGATGAAAGCCGCCGATGCCTTTGATGGCGACGATTTTTCCGGAGAGAAGGAGGTGGATGGTTTGGTTGACGGGGTCTAAATTAGCGGAGTTAGCGGGGTTGGCGGAGTTAGCAAAGTCACTTGTGAACGATGCTTCCGGCAGCTTGCTTCCATCGGCTCCGACCAGCCACACTCGCGGCCCGCAGACCCAGCAGGCATTGGGCTGAGCGTGGAAGCGGCGGTTGAGCGGATCGTCGTACTCGCTCTGACAGGCGGGGCACATGAAGAACTTTGCCATCGAGGTCTGCGGGCGGTCGTAGGGGATACTGCGGGTGATGGTGAAGCGCGGACCGCAGTTGGTGCAGTTCAGGAAGGGGTAGCGATAGCGGCGGTCGTTGGGATCGAGCAGCTCGCGCAGGCAATCCAGGCAGGTGGCTGCATCGGCCGGAATTCCGGTACTGACGCGGCCCACAACCTCGCTGGCAACGATCCGAAACTCGGCATCGCCGGTCGCGGACAGTTCGCGCACCGTGACCGAGTCGATGCGCGCCATGGGCGGCTGCTCAGAGCGCAGGCGGTCGAGGAACGCGGCCACCCGCTCCTCCAGCCCTTCGATCTCGATGGTCACACCATCGGTATCGTTGCCGACAAAGCCCGCCAGGCCCTCCTCCAGAGCGAGCCGGTAGACAAACGGACGGAAGCCAACGCCCTGCACCACGCCGCGGACCAGAGCCGAGCGCCGTACTCGATTTGGCTGGGTTTGAGCCATCAACAGAAAGCCTCTCACCGGAGACCAGCATAGCGCATCGCCACTCAATTGCCCCAATGATGACATTCACCCCTTGTCTCATACAACACAGGCTTTTGGCGGAATGAGGTTAATCTGTAAGAGAAGCAATGCGAGGAGTCCAGCATGACGAGCAGCAGACGAGTGGGCGCGGCAGGGGTGGTTGCGGCGGTTTGTGTCCTGGCCGTGTTTGGAATCGCCGCGGCTCAGGCCGAGCAGCCTGACGAATCCACGGTGATTCGAAGCGTTGACGCGGCGGTCAAAGCGCGGATTGATGGCATTGCCGCTTACACTGTAACTGAACACTACATTGTCTACAGAAGCCACGACGAAACCCATCCCGTGGCTGAAATGACGGTCAAAACAGAGTACCGCAAGGAGACGGGCAAGAGTTACACGATTCTCTCGCAAAGCGGCTCGGAATTCATCCGGAAATACGTGTTGGGGCCGCTTCTCGACCATGAAAAAGAGATCAATTTGCCCGGCAATCGCGAAGCGTCCTGGTTCACCTCGGCCAACTACGAGATGAAGCTCAAGCAGAGCGGAGTGGCGCAGATGGACGGGCGAACATGCTACGCGCTGGCGATCAGCCCCCGGCGCAAGGGCACCAATATGATCGACGGAACCTTGTGGGTGGACGCCAGGGATGGCGAGATCGTCCGCCTGGAGGGAAGCGCAACCCAGAGTCCATCCATCTTCACCGGACCCGCGCAGGTTATGCGCCAGTACGTAAGCGTCAACGGCTTTGGCATGGCCACTCACGCGCGAGCCGTTTCGGACAGCTTTCTTCTTGGTCAGACCGTGGTCACCATCGACTATCGCGACTACCAGATTCAACTCAATCCGGCCCGATAAACGGAGCCGAAGCTGGACGATTTGAACCTCCTTCAAGGCCGTCTTCCACGGCTGGAGGAGCGGGCAATTTTTCCTTCCCTAACCGGAACGCATCGCTATAAATCCGCTGGATGAAAGGATTTCTACTGCAAGTGACCGTGGTCACCGATTCAAACCGGCCTGGAGCCGTAAAAGATAGATAGACACCGAGCCGGACGCGCCTGAATCGCTGTGCGTTCTGTTCGTGAAAGGGAGGGTTCGTGCCAGCATTCACACCGCCGCCGCTGCCCAGCGACGATAAACGATGGAAGATAGTGAACGGCACCATGCGCAAGAATGGCTTTGCCCGTAATGCGCTGATTGAAACGCTGCACACGGTGCAATCCGCCTTCGGCTACCTGGACGACGACTCGATTCGATTTGTAGCCCTCTCGCTGCGCGTGCCGCTGAGCCAGGCCTACGGTGTGGTGACGTTTTACCACTACTTCAGCCTGAAGCCGCCGGGCAAGCACACCATGACCATCTGCGCAGGCACGGCCTGCTACATCAAGGGCGCCGACAAGCTGATCGCCGCGGCGGAAAAGCGCCTGGGGGTTGCCCGTGGGCAGACCACTACGGACGGCCAGATCAGCCTGATGACGGCCCGCTGCGTGGGCGCGTGCAGCCGCGCGCCGGTGGTGCTGTGCGACGGCGCGGTGGCAGGCGAGATGGCTGCTGAGCCGATGCTCGAGCAACTGGAAAGGTGGGCGGTGGAATGACGATCGAAGA
>CAZQRX010000136.1:0-3508 GCA_964595845.1 uncultured Occallatibacter sp.
CTTGGTTCAGAACCTGTCAGAACCGGGTACAGCTATCATGTTATTGCTCTAGCCCGTTGACTCGCTGACCCGCAAAAGTCAATCCTTCATAGTGAGGAATTTCCCGATAAAACCGCCCTGACCAGAGAAATTCGCTCTTTCTTCGGTTCTTCTCCCCATTCCCTACTGACATATTTGCAGCCGATTCATAGAAAACCGTAGCGTCTCAGATCACCGATTCATGCAAAACCGGACAGCTACAGATCACCACTTTCTCCGAAACTGGTAACCTGTAGCTGCTCATTTCGGGGGTAAACCGGCTGTATTTAGCTTCACAGTTTTGAAAAACCGATCACCTCCAGCTCACCACTTTCTCTCCTGGCGCGGCTCACACTGTAAAGCCTCCCGCTTTGCCGGAGGATACTTATTACGGCTCGTCGCTATAGATGCCAATCTCCAGCTTGCCGCCTTCCCGCAGGCGCGCGCGAAACATGCCGGGAGTATTGAAACTCCAGACCAACTGGCCATCCGGAGTGAGGGCGATAACGCCGCCGTCGCCGTGCAGCGCTTCCAGTTCCTTATGGATAACCTGGTCGGCAGCCTGCTGCAGCGAGAGGCCCTTGAACGCCACCAGGTTGCAGACCTCGCGCGCCACGCCAAGGCGGATGAAATACTCGCCCGTGCCGGTGGCGGAGACGGCGCAGGACTGGTCCGATGCGTAAGTGCCCGCGCCGATGATGGGCGAGTCGCCCACGCGGCCCGGCATCTTGCCCTGCAGGCCGCCGGTGGAAGTGCCCGCGGCGAGATTGCCCAGCCGGTCGAGCGCCACGACGCCCACGGTTCCGTACCTGTGCGCGCTGGGCGATTCCTCGATCTGAGCAACCGGCACAACTGGTCCCGGCGGAGGCGCGCCTGCGGGTCTCGGCGGTACCGGTCGGCCTTCCTTTTTGAGTTGATTGACGAGGGATTGCCAGCGGCTCTCCGTGAAAAAGAAACTGGGGTCTACCTGCTCCAGACCGGCTTGCACCGAAAAAGCGTCGGCTCCCGCGCCAATCAGCATCACGTGCGGCGACTTCTCCATCACGGCCCGCGCCAGGCTGATGGGGTGTCGTGTGCGCGTCACCCCAGCCACCGCGCCGGCCTTCAGATTCGAGCCGTCCATGATGGCCGCATCCAGTTCGTTCTTCCCTTCGGCGGTAAAGACTGCTCCCCGGCCGGCGTTGAAGAGCGGATCGTCCTCAAGAATCCGGATCGCCGCCTCCACCGCATCGAGCGAAGAACCGCCCTGGTCGAGCAGCTTCGCGCCTGCCTCGGCGGCCTGCGCCAAGGAGGCTCGATAGGCGGCTTCCGCTTCTGGTTTCAATGCCTGGCGTTGGATCACACCGGCTCCGCCGTGTACCTCGATCACCCAGTGACGGGCCGCCGGGTTGGGCGGCTGCTGGGCCAAGAGTGAACTGGCAACTCCCACTATCCCCGCCATCGCCCAAAGCCGCCTTGCGGTTTTCATTGCGATTTCCCTCTTTCAACCATCCCACCTGAGAACGCTACTGGTGCACAACCACGCCGCCCTTCATCACGAAGCTGACGCGTTCCAACGCTGAAATATCCTCCAGCAGGTTGCCGGGAACAGCGATGACGTCAGCCAGGTATCCGGGCTTGAGTTGGCCGATCTGGCCCTCCCAGCCGAGCAGTTTCGCTCCCTGGATCAAGTCCGCCTGCAAAACGGCCAGCGGTTTCATGCCGTAGCGAACCATCAGTTCCAGCTCCCGTGCCTGCGTGCCGTGCGGGAAGGGGCCCACATCCGAACCCACAGCAAAGGGAATGCCGGCGGCGATCTGACGCTTGAACTCGCGAATCTTGTAGTCGAGCAGCGCCCGCTCGCGCGCGGCTGCGGCGGGCGAAGGGGCGTGCTCGGCGAAATACTCGAAGATGGCGAAGGTGGGCACGGCGGGGATATGCTTTTGGCGCATCAGGCGCATCGTTTCATCGCTCAGCTGGGTAGCGTGGTCGATGGAAGCGACGCCCGCCTGTGCGGCGTAGAGTGTGCCGGGCTCGCCCATGGCGTGGACCGCAACGCCTGTGCCCAGGCGGTGGGCTTCCTCAACCGCGGCGGCCAGTTGCACCTCGGTGTACTGGTAGGGCGTGTGCAACTCGCCGTCGATCAGACGATCCGGCCCGGTCTCGTAGATCTTGGCGAAGTCGGAACCCTCCTTGTGCTGGGCGCGCATCACTGCGATAAGCTGCTCGATGGAGTTGGCGTAGTCGGCGTTCGAGAGAATGTGCTGGGCGGGATTGAAGTGAATGGCGTCTTCGTGGCCGCCCAGGATGTCGATGGCATTGCCGCTCACCCGCAGGCGGGGTCCAGGGATGAGTCCCTGATCGATGGCGTCGCGCACCGCGCTGTCGGCCGAGCCGGCGCCCTCCGTCCCCATGTCGCGCTCGGCGGTGAATCCGGCCAGAAGGTCGGCCCTGGCGGCTTGCTCGGCGAGAATTGTGCGCCAGGGAACGGACTCCTCGACCGTTTGCAGGTCTTCCGCACCGGGATGCAGAAAAAGATGTACGTGGGCATCGATCAATCCGGGGAGCAGCGTGGCGTCGCCCAGGTCGATGATTCTGGCGGTCGGCGGATGATCCACGGATGCGCCAATCATGCGAATGTGGTCGCCCTCGACAAGGATTTCGCCGGGCTGAAGGAGAGTGCCGGTGGCTACCTGGAGAAGGCGGGTGGCGTGCAGCACGATCAGCGTTGCTGCCGGGATCGTTGGCTGCTGGGCTCGAGACCTGCAGGCAAGGGCCAAAGCCACCACGCACCCAGACGCCATAGATGCCCGGAATAGCCAACGAATACTCAGTGAAAAAATCTTCATGGATAAGACTATGCCGCATTGCTTCCGGTTTGTCGATGGTCAGCTTCGCAGTGTGACAAACTGGACCGTATCGAACTATTCAAGCTCGTCCACCAGCGACGCCTTCCTGCCCGGCCGCACAATCCCATACTTCCAATCCAGAAATTCCTGTAGCTCCTCCGGTAAATGCTCCGCAAGCTCCTGCCAGGTCAGCACACTCAACCGTACCCGCAACTCCACCGGCTTCACCGCTGCCAGCACCTCGTACCATGCTTCCCGCAAATCCGACCGCCGATCGTCATGCACCACGCAGAAGCCGCACCCCTCCGCAAACGCCGCCAGAACGTTGCGAATCAGTTGGTACCCGGCATACCCAACTTCAGCAGCTGAAGAAGGACTCGTCTCTCTGGCGGACCCGGGCCGTTCGGTCGAAATCTCCTGCGAGTAATCCTCCGGAAACTCCGTCGCCTCTCTCCGCCTCTTCGTAGCCAACTCCACACGCGGCAGCAGCTCCCGCTCGAAGACTTCATCGAAGTCCCGGTATCCCTCCACCACTGCCGCGGCCTTCGTCTGAAAATCTCCCTCGGTCAGCTTGGCCTCCACCAGCAGCGAACCGAGCCGCATATCTACTTCGGTGCGATCGCTTCGCCCGCTTGCCAACGGCACCCGCGCCTTCCATCCGA
>CAZQRX010000137.1:0-3456 GCA_964595845.1 uncultured Occallatibacter sp.
ATGCCCTTTGGAGGCATTTGTCCAGGTTCGAATCCTGGTCGCCCAGCCAAGTTTCAGTGGTCAGTGAACAGTAGCCCAAAGCCAACCAGCTTGGAGGCAATCGAAGATGGAAGCAGGAAGATCGACGGTGACGGCGGAAGACAACCAGCAGGACGGCGGGCAGGCGGCGGCAAAAGAGGCCGCGCAGTTTGCCGCGGCGGATGCGGCCGCGAAAGCGAAGGAGGCCAAACTGGCTCCGGATCGCAAGCGCAGCCGCAACCTGAGCGAGGACAAGCGCTTCAAGCTCTTCAGTGGCACGGCTAACCGGCCGCTGACTGAGGAGATTGGCCGCCACATCGGCGTTCCGGTGGGCGATGTCAAGATTCAGCGCTTTGCCGACGGCGAGGTCTACTTCCAGTTGCTGGAGAATGTGCGCGGAGTGGATGTTTTTGTTGTCCAGCCCACCTGTTACCCGGTGGATCAGAACCTGGTGGAGCTGCTGGTGATGATCGATGCGCTCAAGCGGGCCTCGGCGGCGCGCATCACGGTGGTGGTGCCGTATTACGGCTACGCCCGCCAGGATCGCAAGGACCGTCCGCGCGTGGCCATCAGCGCCAAGCTCATCGCCGACCTGTTGACCACCGCCGGCGCCAACCGCGCCCTCTTTGTTGACCTGCACGCCGCGCAGATTCAGGGCTTCTTCAACATTCCCGTCGATCACCTGTACGCCAGCCCGGTGCTGGTGAGCTACTTCCGCGAGCTGAACCTGCCGAACCTGACAGTTGTTTCGCCGGACGCCGGCGGCGTGGAGCGGGCACGCTTCTTCGCGCAGAAGGTAGGAGCGCCATTGGCCATCGTGGACAAGCGCCGCACGGACATGAATGTGACCGAGGTGATGCACGTGATCGGCGACGTGAAGGGCAGATCCTGCCTCATTCTCGACGACATTGTCGATACGGCCGGTACGCTGGTCAAAACGGTAGATGCACTTTACTCCGCCGGAGCGGCAACCGTTTACGCCGGGGCCAGCCACGCCGTGCTCTCCGGGCCGGCGATTGACCGCATTGCCGCATCGCGCCTGGAGCAGTTGGTGGTCACCAACTCCATTCCACTGCGCGAGGCGGCGCAGAAGCTGCCCAAGATCAAGGTGCTCTCCATTGCCGGCCTGCTGGGCGCGGCTATCGAGAGCATTCACATGGAAACCAGCGTGAGTACGCTGTTTAACTAAGTAGTCAGTTCTCAGTTCTCAGTTGTCAGTTACCGGCAGCCGGAGCACGGCCTTTGCTGAGAACTGAGAACTAAAAACTGAGAACTGGCCTTCACAAAGGGAGCGAACCTCAACTGTTCGTGCCCGAAACCAGGAAACGAGAGAGCGAATGTCCGAAGTAGTCGTAGCCAAGCCCCGTGAGGGCAAATTCAACAAAAATGCCGCTCGCCGCGTGCGCGCCGCGGGCAAGATTCCAGCCGTGCTGTATGGTCCGGGACACGATTCGGTGGCCATCGAGGTGGACCCCAAGCAGATTGCGCGGATCCTTTTCTCAGAGACCGGGCACAACACGATCTTCGACGTTGAAGTCGCCGGCCAGAGCGCGGCCAAGGCGATGATCGTCGACTGGCAGCGCGAGCCGCTCAAGGATGAGTTGATCCACATCGACCTGAAGCGCATCGCTCTGGACAAGACTCTGCGCGTCAGCGTACGCGTGAAGCTGCTGGGAATTCCGCTGGGGGTCAAGAACTCCGGCGGCATCCTCGACCAGGTCTTGCGTGAGGTGGAGATCGAGTGCCTCCCGGCGGACATTCCCGCCAACATTGCGGTGGACGTCAGCCATCTGGAGATGCATGGCGTGCTGCGCATCAGCGGCCTGCCTCACTCGGAGAAGATCAAGTACCTTAACTCCGAGGATGCGACCGTGGCTCACGTCGTCTCCATCCGCGAAGAAGCGCCGACCGCGGCCGAAGTCGAGGCGGCAGCCACGGCGGCAGCGGCAGCGGCAACGACAGCAGCCGAGCCGGAAGTTGC
Source organism: uncultured Occallatibacter sp. (assembly GCA_964595845.1). Lineage (GTDB taxonomy): Bacteria > Acidobacteriota > Terriglobia > Terriglobales > Acidobacteriaceae > Telmatobacter. The sequence continues at coordinate 2,000 of CAZQRX010000137.1, forward strand.
CAAGAAGGGCAAGCCGGAAGATGCGTCAGCGGCGAAGAAGCCTGAGGCCGCAGCGCCGGGCAAGAAGCCCGAGGCGAAGAAGTAACTCTTGGACGCGGAAAGCCAGTCCGTTCACCCCAGCGAGCCAAAATCGCTCGCCGGGGGCCACGAATCCGGAGCGTGCAACGGTCCCTTCTTGATGGTGGGGCTGGGCAATCCGGGTCTGGAGTATCTGTGGACCCCGCACAACGCGGGGTTCATGGCCATCGACCGCATCGCCCGGCAAGAAGGGGTTGTGGTCCAAAACCGGCGCTGCCGGGCCGTTACCGCAACCTGCCACATGGCGGGGCGCAAGGTGGTTCTGGCTAAGCCGGAGACGTTTATGAACGAGAGCGGGCTGGCGGTGGCCGCTCTGGTTCGAGAGTTTGATGCGGACCCGGCGCGGGATCTGCTCGTGATCTACGACGAGTTGGACCTGACGCTGGGAACCATCAAGATCAGGGAGCGCGGTTCGGCGGCGGGGCACAAAGGAGCCCGCAGCATCATCGGCGCTCTGGGCTCGCAGGAGTGGTTGCGTTTGCGCATTGGAGTGGGACTGGATTTACTTCCAGAAACCATTGCGGCAGGCGGCGGCAGGCGGCCGGGCAGGGATTACCTGCTCTCGCCGATGCGCCAGAAGGATTTGACGGTGCTGGACGAGGTGCTGTCCCGGGCGGCGACCGCCGCGCGGCGCATCCTCTCCGACGGCCCGGCAGCCGCGATGAACGAGTTCAACCGGAAAGACAGGGAACCGGAACAGGGAATAGGGAATAGGGAATAGACCTGGAAGCCCGAAACTCTACTGGAATCGAAAGAAGCAAGAGGCTGGAAAAACAAGACGAGAGTGCATGGCTGGAGTTCAGGGTGAAACTGGAGAGTCCAGCGGAAAAGGAAACCAGATGTTGCGTGTGTATGAGGTTATGTTCATTGTTCGGCCCGATGCGGCCGAAGAGGATGTTGACAAGCTGATCGCCGGCTTCTCCGAAAACGTCACCAAGGGTGGCGGATTGGTGAAGACGGTGGAGAAGATGGGCCGGCGCAAGCTCGCCTACACGGTGCGCAAGTTCAACGACGGCAACTACGTTCTGCTCACCATCGAGGCCAACGGCGCGGTGGTGCTGGAGCTGGAGCGCCGTTTGCGCGTTACCGAGCCGGTGATCAAGTTCATCACCGTGCGCATTGACGAGGAAGAGAAGCGTCTGGCCAAGGTCAAGGCTCTGCGCGGCGTCCGCCGGAGTGCAGCCGCGCCGGTTCAGGCCGCTGCGCCGGTTCCGGTTGCTGCGCCCGCTCCGCTGGCGGACGCTGCTCCCGTAGCGGCAGCCGCCGAGCCGGTCCCAGCCGTCTAGCACGGTTTGCCACGAATTGCCGTTGCCGGCCCGCTATAGCGGGGTGTCGGCTGCGGCCCGATCCAGCGTTCCGGCGGTCGCCCAACGGCTTTT
>CAZQRX010000138.1:0-3324 GCA_964595845.1 uncultured Occallatibacter sp.
GAAAATAGCCGCCGGGAGCGAGCTGCCGGTAGTATTCGGCGGAGAGATCGGTCATGTATCCGATGCGGGCGGTGGCGCGCAGTTCGGAGCCGAAGCCGCCCAGGTTCTGATCAATGAAGCGGAGGGTCATCTCACCGCGGCTGATGTTGGAGGTGGCGGCGCCTAGCTCCGGGCTGATGAGCAGGTAGGGAGGGCCGGAGCGGCTGTTGCTGAGGCGAATCAGCAGGCCTGTGTCGGGTGCGGGCGGGCCTGCTGTGGACGAGCCGAGCGCGGGTGGCGCGGCGGAGGGTGACGCGGGCGCAAAGGTCTCCCAGGTTGCGGTAACCCCGCCGTTGGATTGAACGTCGCGCAGCGCGCCGAGGGTGGTTGCGGGTGCGATGGGCTTGCCCTCGAGGGGCTTCAGGTCGGCGAGAACCTCACGGACGGCGCCGGGCTCCAGACCCGGCTTTGGACCTTCCACGCGGACCTGGCGCAGCACTCCGGGCGGTGGGCGGCGGCGGCTTTCGCGCGCGGCCAGGTAGGCCTTCCAGCCGTCGGCGTCGAGAGCGTAGCGCAGCAGGGCGGCGCGACTCTGCTCGGCGGCCTTGTAGCCGGCGTCGATTAATTGAGCGGCATGAGCGTAGTCGGTGGTAGAGAAGCTGCCCACCGGCACGTTGACCACCACATCGGCCAACCGCACAGCCTGCGCGACATTGCGTTCAATGCCGGCATCAAAAGCGCGACCGAGCACGCCGACAATGGACATAGTGTCGGCGCTGGCCAGCGGAGTATCCTCAATGCGAACGGCGATGATGGCGTCTGCGTGCAGGTCGCGCTTGAGAACGTCCGTGGGCAGGTTGTCGAGGATGCCGCCATCCACCAGGAAGTGGCCGTCCGGCGCCAGAACCGGAGGGAAGACGCCGGGAATGGAGATGGAGGCTCGTACCGCCTGGGGCAGCGGCCCTGAGGAATAAGTGACCGATTCGAGGGTGTTCAGGTCGGTCGCCACGCAGCGAAAGGGGATGGGAAGCTGGTCGTAGTTCAGCGGCTGGCGGTTGTAGTTGGGCATGTTAGCGGTGAGAAACTCGTTGACGCCGCGATCGTTGAGCAGCGCATTGCGCAGGGTCAGGTGATGGCGGAGACCGATGATAAACGCCTGGGGAAGTTCGCGGCGGTCCTGGCGGCGGCGGAAGCTCAAGTCATAGTAGGGAGATTGCAGCGTGAATACGCGGGAGAACGCGTCGCTGACAGCCAGCGCGCGCATCTCGGCGGGTGAGCTGCCGGCGGCGTAGATAGCGCCGACCAGCGCGCCCATGCTGGTTCCGGAGATACGGTCGACGGGAACGTGATGCTCCTCAAGCCATTGCAGGACGCCGATGTGCGCCAACCCCAGCGCACCGCCGCCCTCCAGCGCGACGCCAACGGCAGCGCGGCCCGTCGGCTGAACAGCTGGCAGCGCCGAGCTGGATGGCGACGCAGCAATCTGCGCAGGTTGCTGCGCCGCGGCGGAGGGCAAGAGCAGACTGATGGCAAGAAGGGTCGAGGCGAATTTCCAGCGCACGGTACACCCCCTAATGAAGACCATCCTTCAAGATAATGCTATCGAGGGGAATCTGCAGTGACGGGGGTCCGAACTGTTCTGGGCATTCGTGGCGGGTTGCTCGAATCAGGCCGAAGGCGCAAAAAAGGCTCTCTCAGGGCAGAGAAATCCTTTCCGCGTCTAAGCGGGGCGCTCTGGAGCGGGCGAACGGCGATGGTCCTACTTCGGCGGCGGGGCCGGCGCGAACCCTTCGCGTCTTTGGGCGGGTTCCGGTTTAGGCTTCGGCTTGGGCGCCTTCTTGACTTCTTTCCTGCCTTTGTCTTTGCTTCCCATGTGTGCAAGTGTGCCATAAAGATGCGGCTTGAGGAAAGTCTTTAGGGCGAATTGGCTGATATTTTTCGCTGCGGATTTCTTATCCGCCAATTGCCGCATCGCTGCGCGCCTGACCGGAGCGCGCGCCGATTCTTCCGGTGGCGTAGAGATACCAGGCCAGATATGCGGGTACGGTCCATAGGTAGTACGGTGAATTCACTCTAACGACATTGAATATTTCGATTTGCGCAACGGCCACAATCAGAATCAGCGGAAGCAGCGAGCGCCTCAAGTCCACGGCTTGATAAAGCCCGGCCAGTAACGCGGGAAGCAGCAATGCTTCGTCGGTAAGCCAGGCGTAGGGAGCTACTGCCACCGAAATGATAAGCAGGATCATGCCATGATCCATCCAATTCCACCGGGCGCGCCGCGTCCAGAAATACCATATTGCCCAAATACAACCGGCTGCTTCGGGAAGGAATTGGATCCAGATTGCGCTGGAATCAATGAGGCGGCGCAACTCCTGGCTCAGGCTGGGAACATAGATATTCACAATATCCATGGTGTGCACAGCCTGCCTATATTGCGACCATATCTGGCGATCGATGCACAGGGTCAGCGCGCAATTGGCAAGCAGCGTGACCGAGAATCCAGCGAGGATGCGGTAGGACTTCCGGTACACCACCCAGAGAAGCAGCACGATAGCAAAGGGCGCCAGCAGATGCGGCTTCATGGCGTAGGGGAAAAGAACTGCTCCGGCCAGAAAGGGCCGGGACTCGCGCCAGCAAAGAAACAGCACGAGGCCAAGCAAAAGGAAGATGCCGAGCTGCCCGACCAGAAAGCAGGCCATCAGGGGAGGAAAGAGGTAGCAGTAGATGTGCAACTGGCTGGCTTGACGCCCAAACAAAATTCCAAGAATCCGGATTGAGGTCGCGGCGCAGGCAGCGAGTACGAGCATCCAGAGGAGTAGGCCGAGCTTGGCGCCAATTAGGCCGAGCGGCAAGGCCAGATCGTAGGCTACGGGCGGACTGATCGAAATCTTGAGTACGCCGCCTTCCAGTCCTTCCGCGGATTCCAGGCGCAATAACTCGTTGGGATCATAGGGGTTTGCGCCGTGAACAAGCTGTTGTTCCGCCGCCCAGTACTGAATGAAATCGCCACTCGTCAGGCTTCGCCGGTCCCAGCCTTTCACTACGATGGCGGAGATAATGCAGAGTCCGATTACGACAATGCAGGCCGCGGCGAAGATGCGCAAAGGACTACGTTTCATGGGCAGGGCCGATCCACTTGCCGACAACTACGCCTGAGGTCGAAGCGGGCTTCAGGCGGTGACTCCGGTCAGTACGCGAGGCGATTCACTCCATTTAATGTACACACAGGCAGGGAGCCTTATAAAGGGGCGGGCTGGATTGGTGTCGCCATGCCGTTGACTCCGGGGCGCGAATCCGGTATTCTGAAATCCTTGCGCGGTGTTGCGCCTGGGGTCTGTGTGT
>CAZQRX010000139.1:0-2969 GCA_964595845.1 uncultured Occallatibacter sp.
ACATGGGAGACAAAGAGGAAGCCCTTGCCGTCGTTGACGCGGCGGGTGGCCCAACTGGCGGTGCGGGTTTGCGCGTCGGCGGTGGGCGCGCCGGGCTCATAGGCCTGCGCTGTGGAGCGCGTATGGCCGTGGCCGATATTGCGCTCTTCCAGGTTGTGCTGCAAGAGGTAGCGGCGATAGTGCATCGCCTCGGTGGTCTTGATTTGGAAGTTGACGCGGTGCGAAAGCTCGTAAATCTTGCCGAAGACCCGCTCGAAATCCTCGCCGCTCAGCAGGTCGCCAAGCTGTCCGCGGCCCACGGGAACCAGGAAGAATACATTCCACATCACGATGGCCAGCTTTTCGAAGAGAGCGCAGAGGCTGTCCAGGTCATGGGCGTTGTGGCGGCTGATGGTGGTGTGGACCTGGATGGGAATGCCCGCCTCGTTGGCCCACTCGATGGCCTGGATGGTGCGCGCATAAGCGCCGGGAAGGCCGCGAAAAGTGTCATGAATCTCCGGCGTTGAACCGTCCAGCGAGATGCCGAGCCGTACCAGGCCCGCCTCCTTGAGTTTGAAGATCGCCTCGCGGGTCAGCAGCGGCGTGGCGCTGGGAGTGAGCGCAACCTGGACGCCTTTGTCGGCGGCGTAGCGAATCAGCTCGAAGACATCTTTTCGTTTGAGCGGATCGCCTCCGGTGAAGACGAAGATGGGCACGCCCATCGCCGCGATCTGGTCGATCAGGGCCTTCCCTTCGGCGTTGGTCAGCTCGTCGGGGTGGGCGATGGGCTGGGCGGCGGCGCGGCAGTGCTTGCAGGCCAGGTCGCAGGATTGCGTGACCTCCCAGATGGCGAGAAAGGGGGTCTCGTCAAAGTTCAACGCGCCACGGGCGGGAATGTTGTGCATCGGTTGCATGAAACCTCCAACAGAATCGGGGCGGGTTCCCCATCATTTCGCCAGAAAAAATGCGAAAAGATGGGGCACGGCCGGGGATGGAGCACCACGATTCTATTCCAGAAGAGCAGCCTTGGCGCTTCGCGGGCAGTGATTTGGATCACATTATCGGAGTAAATTCGTTTTTGCAGGGATCAGGGAAAGAAGCGCGGGGCAAGCGCGCAAGAAACGCTCTGCTTATAGATGAAGGAAATCTATCATTTTTTGGGTCAACAAAGGAGCCAAAAGTCTTCGATCCTGCCGGAAAACGGTGAAAAGGTACAGGGATTGGCCGGGGCCCGGGCGGCGCTGACGAGGCGGTTGAGGTAGTCGATTCCCAAGTCCGAAAATCCAACCCTCAACCCCAACGGTGTTGAGGCACCCCGATTTACATGCCCGCGGAGATGCGCCACCCTCCGGCCAGCGGCGCCAGGACCGAAATCGCACATCAACCGAAGGTCTTTCTGGCCGGAGTCTTTTAGAGCCTCAGCCCCGGCACTTTCATGCGGAGAGCAAGTGCGGGTCAGAGAAGGAGGAGGACGCAGTAATTCCAGGGGTACATGGAATATCGTCACATTCCTTTCTCTATTTGTGCATTAGGCTGAATGCATCAAGCGACAGCCGGGAGAACGGCTGAAGGTTTTCTGAACACTGGCTGACTTCATGGGACCTATCCGAGGAGCAGCGTAGATTCGGCGGTAATTCCTGATGGTCGACGTCCAGCAGCTCTCGCGCAAATCAGGAATATGAATGACATTCACACCAATGAGTGAACTGCGCGACTGCATGGTTCCGCGCTTGCCCAAACAGAACAGACAAATTGAAGAGCGCCTCGGAAGATTCCTTTTCGCAGTCGCGGCATACGCGCTTGCCGCACATCCGCGTGCTTGGCGGAATCTTCGGACGCATGACCGTTAGTATTCAGGGCAACCGGTCGGACATTCGCTTGGCATGCCATGACACGTTTCCGTGCGATGAGCGCGGATGAACCGGCCAGCACTTCGAGAATGCCACGCCTGGATATTGTGATCACTTGGCTGCTGGGGCCGCCTTCTTGTGCTCCACGAAGATGTGTGCTTGATGACAGCTCACACACGTCCTGCCTTTCATGAATGGATCAGACTTCAGTTGTGCCACCTGATCGCCGTGACAAGAGTCGCATGCGCTTAACGCCGGCGTGCCCGCGAAGTCCGGTGCTGTTGTCTCGCCATGGCACACAGTACATTCGACACCGTTGGCGGCATGAGGGCTGGCTTTCCATTGGTCGTAGATCGCCTTGTGGCAACTGGCACAGGTATCCCCGGCTGGAAGCAGCCGATGGTGAATATGCTTGGCTTGATCCAGCTGAGCAGTGGCAGGTTGGACGGCAGCAGCCAAAACGAGAAAAACAAAGAGAGTGAGACCGAACACGCGCGCGCGGATACTTTTCATGGGCAGATCTCCTGAGTACGGTATTCAAGTATCGAACCGGCGATAGCTGCAATCTGTGATACACATCACATCTCACCGGGATACAATCTGCACACTGGCTGCGAGGTCTTTACCAAAGGAATGTTCACAAACCTCGCTTGATTCCGCTGTCTGTCGCTGCATTCGTGCAGATTCATGCGCTATGGTGCGCCCTTTCGCTACCGCCTCGGCTGAGGTGTTACCGTCACCAGAGTCGGCCAACCGCACAACTGGCAGCGGACCGAGCCGTTGAGGAAACCTGTCCGACCCGTTCTAACCTGCGGGCGAACACCTACAGCCCCAATCGAGCAAATGTGTTGCGATTCTTAGCCAGTCACGTTTAGGAACCTGTGAGTTCAGCCCGGACTTTGGTCGCTTTCTGCAAAATCCCCAATGCACGCAATGAAGAACGAAGCAAGCCCAACAATCCGGAATCCGAGCCAGGGACGGGCATCCGGGAGCCTGACCCGCCGCCGGAAGACGAAATTTCATGGAATCCACGGCGCGGTACGGGTATACTGACGGCAAGGCGGCGGGCGCTCAGGCTTTGCCGTCCGGAAGCGAGGTGCGTCTTCCGCAGGGACTCCGGTTCACTGACCGTCGACCTTC
>CAZQRX010000140.1:0-2622 GCA_964595845.1 uncultured Occallatibacter sp.
GCAGGAGCCGGTGGTGTGGGACATTCTGGAAGAGGTCATCAAGGACCATCCGGTGCTGTTGAACCGCGCGCCCACGCTGCATCGCCTGGGCATTCAGGCCTTTGAGCCGGTGCTGGTGGAAGGCAAGGCAATCAAGATTCATCCGCTGGTCTGCACGGCCTTCAACGCCGACTTCGACGGCGACCAGATGGCGGTTCACATTCCGCTGTCTCCGGAGGCGCAGATTGAAGCGAGCGTGCTCATGCTGGCGTCTCACAATATTTTGTCGCCGGCGTCGGGCCAGCCGATCACCGTGCCCTCGCAGGACATGGTGCTGGGCCTCTACTACCTGACCAAGGCCAAGAAGAACGCCAAGGGCGAGGGGCGCGTTTTCGCCAACACGGAAGAAATCCTGATGGCTCTGGAAGCCAAGGAAGTGGAGACGCTGTCGCCGATCCGGCTGCGCTACACGGGCATGGTGCTGGACCTGACCACGGCTTATGACGACCAGGACCTGACGCACATTGAGCCGGTGGAGTTCAACAAGCAGTACATCTCGACGACGGTGGGCCGCGTGATTCTGAACGACGCGCTGCCGGAGGGAATGCCGTTCATCAACGGCTTGTTGAAGAAGAAGGGCATCGGGCAGCTCGTAAATTATTGCAACCAGAATCTGGGCCTGGAAGTGACGGTGGGAATGCTGGACCGCATCAAGGAGCTGGGCTTCCAGTACGCCACGCGCTCCGGGCTTTCCGTGGGCCTCGACGACATGGTGATTCCCGACAGCAAGTACACGGTTGTGGACGAAGCCGACAAGAAGGTGATCGAGGTCCAGAAGCAGTACATGGACGGCGCCATCACAAACGGCGAGCGCTCCAACAAGGTGATCCAGATGTGGTCGGCAGTAACAGACAAGGTGGCCGACGAGATGTTCGGCAACATGAAACGCGCCGACGACGAAGGCGTCTTCAATCCGATTTACATCATGGCCGACTCCGGCGCGCGCGGATCGAAGCAGCAGATTCGCCAGCTTTCCGGTATGCGCGGACTGATGGCCAAGCCTTCGGGCGAAGTCATTGAAACGCCCATCACGGCGAACTTCCGCGAGGGGCTCACGGTGCTCGAATACTTCATCTCGACGCACGGCGCGCGCAAAGGATTGGCCGATACGGCGTTGAAGACAGCCGACTCCGGCTACCTGACGCGGCGGCTGGTGGATGTGGCCCAGGACGTGATTGTGACCGAGTACGATTGCGGAACCGTCGAGGGCATTTACGTTGGATCGATCGTCGAGTCGGGCGAGATCATCGAGGAGTTGCGCGACCGCATCATCGGCCGTGTCTCTCTCGAACGCATCAAGGACTACGACGGCAACATCGTGGTGGATTTGAACCAGGGCATCGACGAGGAGATTGCCTCGGCGATTCAGGGCGCGGGCGTGGAGAAGGTGAGGATTCGCTCGGTGCTGACCTGCGAGTCGCGGCGCGGCGTCTGCGCGCTCTGCTACGGGCGCAATCTGGGCTCGGGGCGCATGGTGGAGCTGGGCGAGACCTGCGGCGTCATCGCCGCGCAGTCCATCGGCGAGCCGGGAACGCAGTTGACGATGAGAACCTTCCACGTGGGCGGCACGGCCAGCCGCGTCTCCGACAAGTCGCGCCTGGACGCCAAGAACAACGGCTTTGTGCGCTTTATCAATCTGAACTATGTGGAGAGCAAGGACGGCACGCTGGTTGCCATGAACCGCAATGGCTCGCTGGCCATTCAAGACGAGCGCGGCCGTGAGAAGGAGCGCTACCAGGTGGTTTATGGGGCGCGCCTCAAGGTGAAGGACGGCGAGCACGTCATCCTGGGCCAGTTGCTCGCCGAGTGGGATCCTTACACCTACTCGATCCTCACCGAAATCGGCGGCGCGGTGCAGTTCAAGGACTTGCAGGAAGGCATCACGCTGAACGAAGAGGTGGACGAAGTGACCGGCCTCTCGCGCTGGGTGGTGGCCGATGCGCCGGACGAGAAGCGTCAGCCGGCCTTCGTGGTGAAGAACGCCAAGGAGCACAAGCGCTACTTGCTGCCGCGCGGCGCTCACCTGATGGTCGAGGACGGCGACAATGTGGGGCCGGGCGACGTACTGGCCAAGATTCCCAAGGAGAGCACGCGGACCAAGGACATCACTGGCGGCCTGCCGCGCGTGGTGGAACTTTTCGAAGCGCGCAAGCCGCGCGAGACGGCCATCATCTCGGAAATTGACGGCGTGATTCGCTTTGGCGAAGTTGCCAAGGGCCAGCGCAAGATTTACGTGACCGCGGACAACGGCGACGAGAAGGAATACTCGGTGCCGCGCGGCATTCACGTCAATGTGCAGGAGGGCGAACGTTTGCGCGCCGGCGATCCGCTGATGGACGGACCGCTGAACCCGCACGACATTCTGAATGTGCTGGGCGAGAAGGAGCTGCAATCCTACCTGGTGAACGAGATTCAGGAGGTCTACCGCCTGCAGGGCGTGGCCATCAGCGACAAGCACATCGAAGTGATTGTGCGGCAGATGCTGCGCTGGGTGCGGATCGACGAAGTGGGCGATACGAACTTCCTGTTGGAGCAGCAGGTGGACCGCTTCCGCTTCCGTGAGGAGAACGATCGCGTGCTGAA